>DASYAC010000085.1:0-27944 GCA_036501585.1 Steroidobacteraceae bacterium | reverse complement strand
GCGGGCGCGGAGGGCGGGCGGATACGCACCGTCTTGATGGCATTGTCGCCGGTCTGCAGAACCTCGAGCATGTAGTCGGACATCTTCAGGGTCGTGCCCGGCTCCGGAATCGTCTCCAGGAATTCCACGATCAGGCCGTTCAGGGTTTTGGGGCCGTCGGTGGGAAGGTTCCAGCGCATGGATCGGTTCAGCGCGCGGACGGTTGTGGAGGCATTCACGACGAAGCTTCCGTCCGCCTCTCGATGCACGTCCTTGTGCATCATGGTGGCGGGATCGGTGGTGAATTCGCCGACGATCTCCTCGAGGATGTCGTCGAGCGTCACCAAGCCCTGGATGTCGCCGTATTCGTCGACCACGAAGGCGAGGCGCCGCTTGTCGCGCTGAAAATTCAAAAGCTGCGTATTGAGCGGGGTGCCCGAGGGAACGAAGTACACGTCGCGCGCGCTCGCGGCTTCGATCAGGCTGTCGTGATCCAGCCGCCCGCGCGCCAGCTCATGCACCACGCGCTTCATGTGCAGCACACCGATGATGCGGTCGATGTCGCCTTCGAACACCGGCAGCCGCGTGTGCTGGCTCTGACGCAGCTGTTCGAGAATCTTGTCCCAGGAATCCTCCATGTCGATGCCGACGATTTCCACGCGCGGCACCATGATGTCCTCGACGGTGGCCTTCTCCAGATCGAGAATGCTCACCAGCATCTGTCGATGCCGTTGCGGGATCATGGCGCCGGCCTCGGCGACCACCGTGCGCAGCTCCTCGCTGCTCAGCGAATTGGAGGCCTGCTGGCGCGAGGCCCCGAGCAAGCGCAGCACGCCGTTCGCCAGGAGGTTGGTGGCCCAGACGAACGGATACAGGACCGCGAGCAGCAGCGTATACACATAGGCGGCGGGCGTCGCGAGGCTCTCGGGATGCAGGGCACCGAAGGTCTTGGGCGCGACCTCGCAAAAGATGAGCATGACCAAGGTGAGGAGGATCACGCCGGCCGCGACCAGGTAGTCTCCGCCCAGGCGAAAGGCGATGAGTCCCACCAGGGTGGGTGTGACCACGTTCACCACGGTGCTCAGCATAAGAATGAGGCCGATCAGCCGGTCGGGATGGGCGAGAAGCGCCTCCGTCAGCCGGGCGCCCCGATGGCCCATCTTGGCCCGGTGCCGCAGCCGGTAGCGGTTCAAGCTCATGAGCGCGGTCTCGCTGCCTGCGAAGAAGGCGGCCAAGATCAGGAGAACTCCGAGCGCCGCGTAGAGTACCCCGAGTGAAAAATGTTCCATTATCCTGAAGATCCTGGGCCGGGCCCGGATGCCTACCGCTCAACCCCAGTGCCGCCCGAGCAGATACTCGAGCACGAATTTCGACCCGAAATACGACAGGATCAGGAATCCGAACCCGCTCAAGGTCCATGTCACGGCTGCCCGTCCGCGCCAGCCGTAGCGCACCCTGCCGATCAGCAGCACCCCGAAAATGATCCAGGCGATGCACGAGAGAATGGTCTTGTGCTGAAGATGCTGAGCCCAGAGATTGGTGACGAAGATGAATCCGGTGAGCAGCGCCAGGGTCAGGAGCGCGAATCCCGCGCCGATCAGCCGGAACATCACCTTCTCGATGGCATCGAGCGGCGGGAGCGCGGCGGGCAGATGCGCGATCCGCCGCGTGCGCAGCCTTCTGTCCATATACACGAGGACCAGCGCCGTGACCGCGGCGGCCAGAAGCAGCGCCGCCGCACCCATGGAGAGCAAGATGTGGGCGGTCAGCTCCCAGCCCGGTGCGTTCTCTTCGGCATAGGCATGCCCGTGTCCGGTGAGCGCGGCGCCGAATGCCGCGAGCCCCAGAAGAATCGCGGCAATGGCGCGGTTCTGTCTCTCGATGGCGATGAGACAGGCGAGGATGGCGAGCGTCCACGCCAGCATGGAGGCAGCCTCGAGAAGACCGATCGAGAACGGTCCGAGCGAGCGCACCATCATGTACGCGATGGCGTCGGAGTGGGCGACGATCGCACCCAGCGCGACCGCCCAGGCGAGCGGCCCCAGCGCAGGCTTGCTGACACTTCGAAGCATCGTCCAAGCACTGGCAGCGTAGAGCGCGAACAAGGAAGCGGCGACGATCACGAGGGTCGGATGATGACACAACGACCGGGGAGCGCCTAGCGAGCGGGGCCGGCGCCGTGCGCGGGTTCCGGCGCCATGCGTGGGGTTCCGGCGCCTCGCGTGAGCTCCGGAATGCGATATGATTCGCGCCCATGTTCGACCGTCTGTCATCCGGCCTCACCGCCGCACTGAACGCGCTCTCCGGCCGCGGCCACCTGAGCGAGGACAACGTTTCCGACACCGTTCGGGAAGTACGGCTGGCACTGCTCGATGCCGACGTCGCACTCCCGGTGGTGAAGAGCTTCACCGAGGCGGTCAAGAGCCGCGCGATCGGCGTCGAGGTCACGAAGAGCCTCACTCCGGGCCAGGCCTTCATCAAGGTCGTGCACGAGGAATTGGTCCGGCTCATGGGGGAACCCAGCGCCGGTCTCAATCTACGGGCGCAGCGCCCGATCGTCGTCATGCTCGCGGGTCTGCAGGGCGCCGGCAAGACCACGACCGCCGCAAAGCTCGCGCGCTGGCTCATCGAGAAGCAGCACAAGAAAGTATTGCTGGTGAGCACGGACGTGTACAGGCCCGCCGCCATCGATCAAT
Source organism: Steroidobacteraceae bacterium (assembly GCA_036501585.1). Lineage (GTDB taxonomy): Bacteria > Pseudomonadota > Gammaproteobacteria > Steroidobacterales > Steroidobacteraceae > Bog-1198. Next base: position 25,269 of record DASYAC010000085.1, on the reverse strand, counting down.
TGAGGACGCTGAGCGGTCAGGTGGGCGCCGGATTCGCACCAGCGAACGTCGACGAGGCGCCGGTGGCGATTGCCAGGCGCGCGCTCACGGAGGCGACGCTGCAGGCCTACGACGTGCTGCTGATCGACACGGCGGGGCGGCTGCACGTCGACGCCGAGATGATGGACGAGGTGAGGAACCTCGAGGCGGCCATCAATCCCCACGAGCGCCTGTTCGTGGTCGACAGCATGGCCGGACAGGACGCGGTGAACGCGGCCAAAGCCTTCAACGACGCGTTGAGCTTGACCGGCGTCATTCTCACCAAGGCGGATGGCGACGCCCGCGGCGGCGCGGCGCTCTCGGTCCGCCAGGTCACCGGCAAACCCATCCTGTTCGTGGGTACCGGCGAGAAATCCGAGGCGCTGGAGCTGTTCCAGCCGGAGCGCATTGCCTCGCGCATTCTCGGAATGGGCGACGTGCTCTCGCTGGTCGAGCAGGTTCGGGAGCAAGTCGACCAGGAAAAGGCCGAGAAGCTCGCCAAGAAGATCAGCAGGGGGAAGTCCTTCGACCTCCTGGATTTGCGCGATCAGCTGAGCCAGCTGCAGAAAATGGGCGGCATGTCGGCTCTGCTGGAGAAGCTCCCGGCGCAGCTGCAGGCCAACGCGGCCGCCGCGGCGGGTCAGGTCAACCCCAAGGTCTTGAAACGGCAGATGGGCATCATCGACTCCATGACGCCGCGCGAGCGGCGCCGGCCCGAGATCATCGACGGCTCCCGCAAGCGGCGCATTGCAGCAGGCGCGGGCGTGCCGCTACCGGAGGTCAACCGGCTTCTCAAACAGTTCGACCAGATGCAAAAGACCATGAAGAAGCTCGCCAAGGGCGGCATGCTCAAGAATATGATGCGGGGGATGGCCGGCCGCATGCCCCCGGGATTCGGCCCGTAGCCCGATTCGGGCCGTAGCCCCCGAAAGGGGACCCGAAGTTTCGGTTCCCCGGAGCCGGCCCGGCTTTTCTGTTGCCGAGCTGCATCTTTAGCCAGTACAATCGGCGGCTTGGCATTGTAAGGTGAAGCATCATGGTGACGATCCGATTGACTCGACGCGGCGGCAAGAAAACGCCGTTCTACCACGTTGTGGTGACCGACAGCCGCAAGCGGCAGGGCGGTACCAGCCTGGAGAGTGTCGGACTCTTCAATCCCGTGGCCCGGGGTGCCGAGATCAAGCTGCGCCTGGATGTGGCGCGCATCGAGCACTGGTTGAAAGAGGGTGCCCACATGTCGGATCGCGTCAAGCAGTTGCTGACTGTGTACCGTAAACAGGCTGCCTGAGGACCCACCCAAGACCCCTCGAGCCGTGCGATGAGCCCTGAGCCCTCGCCGCTCATCGAGTTGGGTGTGGTGGGTGCGCCTTTCGGTGTCCGGGGGTGGGTCAAAGTACGTTCCTACACCGATCCACCCGAACGATTATTGGATCATCGGCGGTTTCAGCTAAAGCTCGGGGGCGCCTTCCGAACCTACGTGGTCGAGGCGGACGGGCGGAGCGGCGGCCAACTGACGGTAAAGCTCGAGGGAATCGAGGATCGCGACGCGGCGCAGGCGCTTCGTGGGGCGGTGATCGGGGTCCCGCGGAGCGAGCTTCCGACACGCGAGGACAGGGATTATTACCGGGCCGATCTGATCGGCTGCGAGGTGGTGAATTTGGCGGGTGTCCGGCTCGGGGCCGTGGCGCATTTCATCGAGATACCGGCGCATGCCCTGATGGTGGTGCGCGGTGAGCGGGAGTATTGGGTGCCGGCCGTTCCGCAGCATTTGAAGCGTGTGGACCTCGAGGCGCGCCAGGTGGTGGTCGATTGGGACGACCCGGCAGACTGAGATCGTCAACGCATGCGTATCGCGGTCGTGAGCTTGTTTCCGTCGATGCTTCGCGAGGCATTGGCTCACGGTGTCCTGGGGCGGGCGCTGGAACGGGGCGTGGTCGAGGTCGATTGTTTCGATCCGCGCGACCACACGGTCGATGTGCATCGGACCGTGGACGATCGGCCGTACGGCGGCGGCCCCGGCATGGTGCTCAAGGTCGAGCCCCTGCGCGATGCCCTGCGGGCTGCGCGCGCGGCAAGCCCTTTGGGGTCCCGGGCGGTGTATTTGGGCGCGGACGGGGTTCGGTTCGATCAAAAGCGGGCCCGCGAGGCGCGCGGCTGGCCGGGGTTGATCCTGGTGGCGGGGCGGTATGAGGGAGTCGATGAGCGGTTCGTCGAGGGCGAGATCGACGAGCAGTGGTCGATCGGCGATTATGTGCTGTCGGGCGGGGAACTGCCCGCGCTCGTGGTCATCGATGCGATCGCGCGGCTCATCCCCGGGACGCTCGGGAGCGCCGAGTCCGCAGTGCAGGAGTCGTTCACCGACGATCTGCTCGATTGGCCGCATTACACCCGGCCGGCGAGCGTCGACGGCCGCGGGGTCCCGGAGGTACTGTCCTCCGGCGACCACGCCGCGATCGGGCGCTGGCGGCTGCAGCAGTCGCTGGGCCGGACGTGGTTGCGCCGTCCGGAGCTTTTGGAGCGGCGCGGGATGAGCGGCGAGGAGCGCATTCTCCTCGAGGAATTCAAGCGCGCGGCGGCCGCGCGGCGCATGGAAGACAGTCTGAACATCGACGCAAGTTATGGTGAGGGCGAGAGCAATGAACAAGATCATTCAACAACTGAACGATGAGCGCGCGACGCGCAAGATGCCGGAGTTCAATCCGGGCGACACCGTGGTGGTGCAGGTCAAGGTGGTCGAAGGCGACCGCGAGCGCGTTCAGGCCTACGAGGGCGTGGTCATCGCCAAGAAGAATCGCGGGCTCAATTCCTCGTTCACGGTGCGCAAGATCTCGCACGGCGAAGGCGTCGAGCGCGTGTTCCAGACTTTCAGCCCGTCGATCAGCGAGGTCAGCGTCAAGCGCCGCGGGTCGGTGCGTCGCGCCAAGCTCTATTATCTGCGGGATCTGTCCGGCAAGGCCGCACGCATCGACGAGAAGGTCTGACGCCTGGTGCGCGAACGCCGGCCGAGGGGTGTTGAGCGCGGAGCGAGTCGGCGCTGATGGGTTTTTTCGCATTGGTTTGGCGGATGTTGGAGGGCGTACGCAAGGTCCTTCATCTCATCTTGTTGCTGGTCATCTTCGGTTTCCTGCTCGCGGCGCTGCACACCAGCGTTCCCACGGTCCCGAAGACCGCCGCCCTGGTGATCGCCCCCGAGGGTGAACTGGTCGAGCAGCTATCCAGCGATCCCCTGCGCCGGGCGTTCGGCCAAGCTTCCGGCGGTCCCGCACCCGAGACCCTGCTCCGCGACGTGATCGACGCCATCGAAGCGGCCAAGAGCGACGAGCGCATCAAGCTCATCGTGCTCGATCTCGGCAACCTCGAGACCTCGGGTCTGTCGAAACTGCAGGAGATCGGCGCGGCATTGCGGGATTTCAAGGGCACGGGCAAACGCGTCGTGGTCGCCGCAGATTCTCTCGATCAGACCCAGTATTATCTCGCCGCACAGGCGGGCGAGGTGTACCTCGATCCGCTCGGTCTCGTGTACGTCGACGGCTTCAGCTACTACCGCATGTTCCTGAAGGACGCCATCGACAAGCTCGGCGTCGACGTGAACGTGTTTCGCGCGGGCACTTTCAAGAGCTATACCGACCAGTTCTCCCGCAGCGACATGGCGCCGAGCGAGCGGGAGGAAAGCTCCGTGTGGCTTCAGGCGCTCTGGAACTCCTACAGCCAGGACGTGACGCGGGCTCGCTCGCTCGCCCCCACCGCGCTCAACGAGTATGTGGCGGATGCGCCGGCGGCGTTGGCCGCGGTGAACGGCGATGCGGCCAAGCTCGCGATGCAGCGTGGGCTCGTCACCGCGCTCAAGAGCCGCCGCCAGCTCGCCGACGACTTGAAGAGCATCGTGGGCGAGGATCCCGACACACACTCGTTCAATTCGGTCGGCATGAGCCAGTATCTGTCCGCGGTCCGTTCCAAGCTCCTGAAGTCCAAGAGCGATGCCAAGGTCGGGATCGTGGTCGCCGCCGGTGAAATCCTCGACGGCCATCAGCCGCCGGGCAAGATCGGCGGGGAGAGCACAGCCGACCTCTTGCGGCAGGCGCGCTACGACAAGGCAGTCAAGGCGGTGGTGCTCAGGGTCGACAGTCCCGGCGGCAGCATGTTCGCCTCGGAGCTGATCCTTCGGGAAGTCCAGGCCCTGCGCAAGGCGGGCAAGCCCGTCGTGGTCTCGATGAGCACGTACGCGGCCTCGGGCGGGTACTATATCTCCGCGGCGGCGAACCAGATATTCGCCAGCCCGACGACGCTCACCGGATCCATCGGCGTGTTCTCGGTGGTGCCCACGTTCCAGCGCACGCTGGAGAAGATCGGGGTCAAGGTGGACGGTCTCGGTACCACGCCGCTGGCCGGCGCGCTGCGCCTGGATCGGCCGCTCGACGATGCGAGCCGCCGCATTCTGCAGAGCTCGGTCGATCATGCGTACGACGAGTTCCTGCATCGCGTCGGCGAAGGACGCAAGAAGAGCGTGGAGGATGTCGACAAGATTGCGCAGGGGCGAGTCTGGGCGGGCGTCGATGCCAAACGCATCGGCTTGGTGGACTATCTGGGCGGCCTCAAGGATGCGACCGACGCCGCAGCCAAGCTCGCCGAGCTCGGCTCGAACTACGACGTGGATTACATCGAGCCCGAGCTCTCGCTGCGCGAGGAGCTGCTGATGCAGCTGCGTTCCGAGCTGGCGCGCGTGGCACGCATGACGGGCTGGTTCGCTCCCGAGGACGGCATCGAGCGCGCGCTGGATCCCATCGTCGAGCGCGCGCGGGAAATCGCCGAGCTCAACGATCCGCGCGGGCTGTATGCGTATTGCTGGTGCGAGCAGCCGTCCGGTCGGGAACGGGTGCTCGCCGTCCGATAGCCGAGGATCCAGGATAGCCGAGGACCCATGACCCAGACGGATCTCGCCGACTGCACCGCGCTCGCGCTCTTGGATCTCTATCGCACGAGGCAGGCATCGCCGCTCGAGGCGACGCGCGCCGTGCTCGCGCGCATCGAGCGATGGAATCCGATCCTCCGTGCCTTCAGCTTCGTCGCGGCGGAGGACGCGCTCGAGAGCGCACGCGCGAGCGAGTTGCGCTGGGGCCGAGGCGAGCCCTGCGGGGCGCTCGACGGGGTGCCGGTCTCGATCAAGGATCTCATTCTCACCCGCGGCATGCCGACGCTTCGCGGCAGCCGTGCCGTCGATCCGAACCAGGCCTGGGATGTCGACGCGCCGGCTGCCGCCCGATTGCGCGAGGCGGGGGCGGTGCTGCTCGGCAAGACCACGACCCCGGAATTCGGCTGCAAGGGCGAGACCAATTCTCCGCTCACGGGCATCTCCCGAAATCCCTGGAACCCTGAAAAGACGCCGGGCGGATCTTCGGGAGGCACGGCTGCCGCGGTGGCGGCCGGGATGGGTCCGCTCTCCGTGGGCACGGACGGGGCGGGGAGCGTGCGCATTCCGGCCGCGTTCTGCGGCAACGTCGGCTTCAAGCCCAGCTTCGGCCGCGTGCCGGCTTACCCCCTCTCCTATTTCGGCACCGTGTCGCATCTCGGGCCGCACACCTCGAGCGTGCGCGATTCGGCGCTCGCGATGAACGTGTTGAGCCGGCCGGATGCGCGGGACTGGACCTCGCTCCCGCCGGATGGGCGCGACTATCTCGACGGGCTCGAAGGCGGAATTCGCGGCCTGCGCATCGCCTGGTCGCCGACGCTCGGCTACGCCCGCAATGTCGATCCTGAAATTGCGATGGCCTGCGCGCGGGCCGCACACCGGCTGTCGGATCTCGGCGCGATCGTGGAGGCGATGGACCCGGGCATCGAGGATCCGCTCGAAATTACCTGCGGACTGTGGTTCGTGGGCGCGTGGACCCTGTGGAGCACGTTGACCCCGGCCCAGCAGACCCTGACCGATCCGGACTTCGCGGCCGAAGCGCGGCTCGGCTCCGCATTCAGCGTCCTCGACGTGCAGCAGCTCCATTTGCGCCGGGGCGCGCTCGGGGCGCATTTGCGTCAGTTCATGCAGCGCTTCGATCTTCTGGTAACGCCCACGGTGGCGGTGCCGGCGTTCGACGCTCGGCCGCCCGGGCTGGGCGACATGGCGCCCGCGGCGCTTCTCGGGTGGACGCCTTTCAGCTACCCCTTCAATCTCACCCAGCAGCCGGCCTGCACCATTCCTTGCGGCCTCACCGCGTCGGGCTTGCCCATCGGGCTGCAGTTCGTCGGACCGATGTTCGGCGACGCGCTGGTGCTTCGGGCGGCGCGAGCGTACGAGACCGTGCAGCCGGTGCCGAGACCTCCCGCCATCATCTAGCGGTCGCTTCCCGGGCGTTGGGCTTCCCGAGCGTTGGGCTGACTTCCCGAGCGTTGGGCTGACACGACAAGCGCGCCGATGCTGTAGCAACGGGCAGCCGGGCGCTATGATTTCACGGCGCATCGTTGTAGCATTACCGCAACTGACGACGTTGAGTTTGACGGACGAGGGGAGCAAGCAATATGAGGGGACAGTCATCGATCCGAGCAATCGGATTCATTTCTGTATTGATCTGGGGCCTTGGTGCAACCAGCCCTGCGTTTGCCCAGCAGGCAACCACCGAGTCGGTGGGCAAGGGCGACCAACTGGAAGAGATCACCGTCACCGCGCAGAAGCGCGAGTCGACCGTCGAAACCACGCCCATCAGCATCACGGCGATCAGCGGCCAGGATCTGGCGGATCGCGGCATCACGGACCTCGAGTCCGTGGTGCAAACGGTGCCCGGGGTGTCCATGAGGACGAGCGGTGCGGGTCAGACCGAGCTCGAGATGCGCGGCATGACCTCATCCGGCGGAAACTCATCCACCGTCGGCTTCTACCTCGACGATACGCCGCTCACGGCGCCCTCCTCGGCGCAGAACGGCAAGGTCGTCATCGATCCGAATCTCTATGACCTGAACCGCATCGAGGTGCTGCGCGGGCCGCAGGGAACTCTCTACGGCTCCGGATCGATGGGCGGCACCGTCAAGCTCGTGCCGAATGCGCCCGATCCGAAGGCGGTTGACGCGTCAGGCGAGTTGATATTCGGCGGCACGGATGGCGGCAACAGCCTGAATCACACCGAGAACGCCATGGTGAATCTGCCGCTCGGCGACACCGCCGCGCTGCGCATCGTGGGCTCGCTCGAGCATCTGTCCGGCTGGATCAACCGCATCGTGATCGCGCCCGGCGACTTCCCGGCGCCGACCGTCCTCAATACCGCGAGCGCCTTGGGAATCCGGGGCAACGTACAGGCCGCGCCGGTCGCCGCCGATTTCCGCGATGTGAACAGCGAGAATCTGCGCAGCGTCCGCGCCGCTCTCTTGTGGAACGCTTCGGATCGCCTCTCGATCGAGCCCTCGCTCATGTACCAGGAGATCACGCAAGGCGGCCTCAGCCTCATCGACAGCAATCCCGGGACTCTCGCCAATTATCAGCCGTTCGATCTCGCCGAGCCGTTCGAGGACCGGATCGGCATCGGCAACCTCAAGATCAATTATCACTTCGATTTCGCGGATCTCACCTCGGCGTCCTCGTACTGGAACCGCGACGAGAATCTGCGCCAGGATGGATCTGAAGAGATCGGGGAACTCTTGCAGCTCAACGGCGATTTCCCCACTTTCCCGCTGTACACCAACACCGGTCCCACGTCCCCGACGCCTGTCGAAGACGATCGGACGAGGCAATGGAGCGAGGAGCTCCGCCTGGCCTCCAGCGGCGATACTGACTTCAAGTGGCTGGTCGGCTACTTCTACCAGGATTTCGAGTCTCAATGGAACCTGTTCGTCCCGACACCGGCTGCGGCGCCGACCTTTGGCACGGGAAACGGCTTCACGCAGTATCAGCCGCAAACGATCCTGCAGAACTCGTTCTTCGGCGAGCTCTCCTACCGCTTCTTCAATCAACTGACGGCGACGGTGGGCGCTCGCCGCTACTATTATCACGAAGCGGTGAATACCGCGGTGTCGGGCTGGCTCAGCTCCTCGGGCAACGATAGCTACGACTACTTTCACACCCAGGAAAAGGATTCGGGTGTCACGCCCAAGTTCAATCTGTCCTATCAGCTCGATCCCGAGCTCATGCTCTATACCACCGCCTCGCAGGGCTTCCGTCCGGGCGGCGGCAACCAGCCGATTCCGACCTCGGGGACGCTCGGCGGCGAATGTCTGCAGGAGCTTCAGCTGCTCGGTCTCAACAGCGCGCCGCTCGGCTACAAGCCCGACAAGGTGTGGAGTTATGAGCTCGGCGAGAAATACCGCGACGGCGCGGGCCGATTCACGATCAACTCGGCGGGCTACTTCGAGAACTGGCAGCACATCCAGCAGAACATCCCGCTGGGGTGCGGCTTCCCGTTCACGAGCAACGCGGGCGATGCCCATATCTATGGCACGGAGCTCGAGATGAGCGCCATCGTCGTGCAGGGACTCGTGGCGTCGGCGAGCGCGAGCTGGCTGCACTCCGAATACATCGCGAACGCGGTGCCTGCGACGACCATCGATGATCGTGTGCAGAACGTGCCTGAGATCACCCTGTCGGGCTCGCTCGCTTACCGCCGTCCGTTGAACGATTACGTCGCTTTGGTCACCCGCGTCGACAACAACTACGTCGGCTCGCGCATCGACACGACGGCGCAGGCCAACTATCTTCCACCGTACGACCTGACGAACGTTCGGGCGGGTCTGGAGGGCAACCGCTGGTCAGCGAACCTGTTCGTCAACAACGTGACGAACCGCCTCGCGCTGCTCACGAATGCCTCGGCGATCAACGTCAACGTCTCGACCTTCAACCGGACTGCGATGGAGCAGCCGCTCACCTTCGGTCTCGACCTGAACTTCCGCTTCGGTGGTGGCGAGGCACCGGCTCCTGCTCCGGCCGCGGCCGCACCGCCGCCCCCGCCGCCGCCCGCACCTCCGCCCCCTCCGCCGGCCGCCCAGCCCGCGCCGTTACCGCCGCCTCCGCCGGCCCCGCCGGCGCGCGAGATGGTGCTCAAGGGAGTGAACTTCGAGACGGACTCGGCCAAGCTCCGGCCGGAGTCGGCCTCGACCCTCGACGGCGTCGCGTCCACCATTCAGCAATGCCACTGCTCGAAAGTGGACATCCGAGGGTATACGGATTCGCTCGGAAAGCCCGAGTACAACCAGAAGCTGTCCGAGCGACGGGCCAACGCCGTGAAGGACTATCTCGAGTCGCACGGGGTGCCGCCGGGCATCCTGACGGCGCAGGGCTTCGGCGAGGAGAACCCGATCGCCAGCAACAAGACCGCGGGCGGCCGGGCCGAGAATCGCCGAGTCACGGTGCAGTTCAGCGCGCCGGTGGGTGTGCAGTAGGCGGGCACCCGAGCTCAGCATGAAGATCTTCTACTCGGCGACTTCGCCCTACGTGCGAAAGTGCCTGATCTGCGCGCATGAGCTCGGGCTCTTCGACCGCCTCGAGCTCATACCGGCTGCCCCGCATCCCGTGAATCGCGACCGTTCCGTCGTGGCCGTCAATCCGCTCGGCAAGATCCCGGCGCTGGTGACCGACGAGGGAGCCGTGCTCTACGACAGCCGGGTGATCTGCGAATACCTCAACTCGCTCGGCGACGGCCGGCTCCTGCCCGCGCAGGGTGCGGCCCGCTGGAACGCGCTGGTGGACCAATCTCTGGCGGATGGAATCATGGACGCGGCCGTCCTGACGCGCTACGAGACGGCGGCGGCGGGCGCGTCGCCCGCCGGCCGCGGCTCTCAGGCCATCGACGTGACGTGCTCCGGCTCGATCTTGTAGATGACCCGCACTTCGTTCGGCTGCCGGTACGGATATTTCTCCTTCCCCAGATACTTCAGCGCCATGGCGTCGATGTGCGCGTCGGCGCCGTTCAGGGTGCGGTCGGCGACCCGCCCGCGGATTTCCAGATAACGATACGGGTTCTCCGGATCCAGGATCGAGAGCGCTACGCGCTTGTCCTTTTGGAGGTTCTTGTCTTTCTGGCGGCCCTGCGCCGTGTTGATGAGCACATGATGGCCGTCGTAATCGACCCATACGGGAGTGCTTTGCGGCTGCCCTCCGGGCATCAGCGTGACCAGGTGAGCGAAGGCTTTTTTCTTGAACAGGTCGGCGTGCGAACTCGGAATGACGGATGTGGCCATGACGGACTCCTGATGAGGACTTGCGGGTTTCGGAAGTCTATCCAAAACCCGCGGGCTATTCTAAGCGTCGCCTTGCCGCGGTGCGGCTTGCGGGGCTCGTCCGGCTACAGCGCGGCCCAGTCCAAAATCACCTTCCCCGACTTCCCGGAATTCATGATCTCGAACCCTTCGCGGTAATCGTTGATCCCGAGCCGGTGCGTGATCACCGGCCGGACGTTGAGCCCGCTCTGCAGCATGCTGGCCATCTTGTACCAGGTCTCGAACATCTCCCGCCCGTAGATCCCCTTGATCACCAAGCCCTTGAAGATCACCTGATTCCAGTCGATCGCGGTCTCGCCGGGCGGGATGCCGAGCATGGAGATGCTGCCGCCGTGATGCATGGTGCGGAGCATTTCGCGAAGCGCCGCGGCGTTGCCCGACATCTCGAAGCCCACGTCGAACCCTTCCTCCATCCCGAGCTCGCGCATCGCGTCGTCGAGGGATTCGCGCGACACGTTGATGGCCTTGGAAACACCCATCTTCGCCGCCAGATCCAAGCGGTATTGATTCACGTCGGTGATGACCACATGCCGCGCACCGCAGTGCCGGGCGATCGAGACCGCCATGATGCCGATCGGACCGGCGCCGGTGATGAGCACATCCTCCCCCACCAGATTGAAGGCGAGGGCGGTGTGGGTGGCGTTGCCGAACGGATCGAGAATCGAGGCGATCTCATCGTCGATGGCGGACGGAAGCTTGAAGACGTTGGATGCGGGCAGCGTCAGATATTCCGCGAAGGCGCCGGGCCGATTCACGCCGACACCCAGCGTGTTGCGGCACAGGTGACGCCGCCCGGCGCGGCAATTGCGGCAATGTCCGCAGGTGATGTGTCCCTCGCCGGAGACCCGGTCGCCCGTCTTGACGCCGCGCACCTCGCTGCCCAGGTCGACGATCTCGCCGGAGTATTCGTGGCCCACCGCCATTGGCACCGGGATGGTCTTCCGCGCCCACGCGTCCCAGTTGAAGATGTGCATGTCCGTGCCGCAGATGGCCGAGCGGCGGATCTTGATGAGAACGTCGTTGTGCCCGACCGCGGGCTCCGGCACGTCCTGCATCCAGATTCCGGGCTCCGCCCGGGCTTTGACCAATGCTTTCATGAACCTGCCTTCAATGAATGATGCCGAGCGCGCGCCCGGCGCCCGAGAACGCGGAGATCACCCGGTCGAGCTGCGAGGTCGAGTGCGCTGCGCTCAACTGCGTGCGGATCCGCGCCTTGCCGTGCGGGACGACCGGATAGGAGAACGCGACCACGTACACGCCGTCCGCCTGCATGCGTTCGGCGAGCTGCACGGCGAGCGGCGCCTCGCCGAGCATGACGGGAACGATGGGGTGCTCGCCCGGGAGCAGATCGAAACCGAGCCCAAGCATCCGTTCCCGGAAATAGCGGGCGTTCGAATGCACGCGCTCGCGCAGCTCCTGCGAGCTCTCGAGCAGCTCCAGAACCTTGAGCGTCGCCGCCGCGACCGGCGGGGCGATGCTGTTGGAGAACAGATACGGCCGCGAGCGCTGGCGCAACCAGCCGACGATCTCCTTGCGGGCCGCGACGTATCCGCCGCTCGCGCCGCCGAGCGCCTTGCCGAAGGTGCCCGTCAAGATGTCGACCCGGCCCATCACGCCCTTCAATTCGTGAGTCCCGCGGCCGCGCGCGCCGATGAAACCGGTGGCGTGCGAGTCGTCCACCATCACCAGCGCGCCGTGGCGCCCGGCCAGCTCGCAGATCTCCCCGAGCCTGGCGATCGAGCCGTCCATCGAGAACACCCCGTCCGTCGCGATGAGGCGCACGCGCGCGGCGGCGGAGTCCTCGAGCGCCTTCTCCAGCTCGCTCATGTCGTTGTTGGCATAGCGCAGGCGCCGCGCCTTGCAGAGGCGGATGCCGTCGATGATGCTGGCGTGATTGAGCGCGTCGCTGATCACGGCGTCCTCTTCCCCGAGCAAGGTCTCGAACAGGCCCCCGTTGGCGTCGAAGCAGGACGAGTACAGAATCGCGTCCTCCATGCCGAGAAACGCGGCGAGCCGCTCTTCCAGCTCCCGGTGCACGCTTTGGGTGCCGCAGATGAATCGCACCGAGGCGACGCCGTAGCCGTAGCGATCGAGGGCCTCGCGTGCCGCCCGAAGCACCGCGGGATGATTGGCGAGCCCCAGATAGTTATTGGCGCAGAGATTGATCATCTCGCGGCCGTCGGCGAGTCTCACGACCGCGCCTTGCGCGGAGCCGATGAGGCGTTCGCGCTTGAGAAGGCCGGCATCGTCGAGCGCGCGGGTGTCGCGCTCGAGCCGTTCACGGAGATCCTTGAGCACCATGTCCTTTGGAGATCGGGTGGGGCGAATGGCTTATTATACCGCCGGGAGAGGCGGGGGAAATGCGATGGTGTACGCGTGAGGCCGGACGAGGAGACGGAGACCCACCGCCTGGACAAATGGCTGTGGCACGCCAGATTTTACAAAACCCGCTCCCTGGCCACCGCAGCCATCAACGGAGGCAAGGTGCACTTGAACGCCGAGCGGGTGAAGCCCGCGCACCGGGTCCGAATCGGCGATCGGCTCAGCCTGTCCTTGCAGGGAATGATCGCCGAATTCGAGGTGCTGGGACTGCCGGAGCGCCGCGGCCCCGCCTCCGAGGCGCAATCTCATTTTCTCGAAACTCCGCAAAGCGCCGCGCGCCGCGCCCATCTCAAGGAGCAACAGCAATTGGCGCAAGTGTCGAGGCCCCGCCCGGAGGGCCGCCCGGACAAGCGCGACCGCCGGCGGCTGATGCGCCTGCACCGCGATCAGACCTGAGAGCCCGGTCCCCTGGAGTTCCAAGGGGATCTCGAGGTCTCACAGATCGATCATGCTCTCCGGATCGTCCAGATCGCAGCTGGAAGCGGTCTCGGGCTGCAACTCATCCCATTCCGCGTTGAACCAGATCGCGGTGACGAGTCCCGCGGTGGGGAGATTCCGCCGGCTAGGGATCGGACCCAAGCGGCTGGCGACCTGGCTCAAACCCGGGTTGTGGCCGCAGATGAGAATGTGGCGGAGGGAGGAATCCCGCCGCAAAAGCACTTTCCAGGTCGTTTCGGGGGTGGCGAGATAGAGCTCGCGGGCGCATTGGAGCTGCTTCGTATCGAGCTCGCACGCGGAGGCGACGATCTCGGCGGTGCTCCAGGCGCGCTCGGCCGGGCTCACCAGAATGAGATCGGGGATGAGATCCCGCCGCACGATTCGCTCGGCGATTTCCTGCGCCTCGATCACGCCGCGGCGGGTGAGCGCGCGCTCGAAGTCCTCCGGACAGCTGTCGGGAGCCTGCGCTTCTCCGTGGCGCAAAAGAGTCAGCCTGCGCGCGAGCACCGCCGTCCGGTCCCGTTCGTCGAGATACTCACATCATTCCCGTCTGCAGACGAGCCTCCTCGGACATCATGCCGTGATTCCATGGCGGATCGAACACCAGCTCCACGTTGGCGCGCGACACGGTGGGCACGATCTGCACCTTGTCGCGTACGTCCTGCACCAAGATCTCCCCCATGCCGCAGCCGGGCGCGGTGAGCGTCATCTTGATGTCGACCGTGCGGGTATCGTCCACATTCTTGGTGACGTCGCACACGTAGATCAAGCCGAGATCGACGATGTTCACCGGAATCTCGGGGTCGTAGCAGGTCTTGAGCTGCTGCCAGACCACGTTCTTGATGTCCTCCTCGGAGGCGCCGGGCGGGACCTCGGGCGGCTTGGCCGCCGTCTTGCCGATGGCGTCCGCATCCTGGCCGGCGATCCGGAACAAGTTGCCGTCGATGTAGACGGTGAAGCTCCCGCCCAGGGCTTGGGTGATGTAGCCCACCGATCCGAGTTTGAGATTCACCTCGACGCCGGCCGGAATCGCGACGGCTTTCACCTCGCGTTGAACGACGATGGGCTCGTTTTCGTACGAAGGCATCGGTCAGCCCTCACTCGGTCGATACGGCTGGGACGGCGCTCGACGGCGGCGCGTACAGCGCGGAGGCGAGGGTATGCCAGCACAGGCTCGCGCACTTCACGCGCGCGGGATATTCGCGAACCCCGGACAATGCCGCGAGCTTGCCGAGATCCTCCGCTCCCGCCTCGTCGTCGGTGAGGAGCTTGTGCACTCGATCGAACAGCGCGAGCGCCTCGCCGCGAGTCTTGCCCTTGACGGCCTCGGTCATCAACGACGCCGATGCGGTGGAGATCGCGCAACCCTGTCCCTCGAAGCGGATGTCCCGGATGGTGTCGTCGGCGAGATTGAGTCTGAGCGTCAGCCGGTCGCCGCACAGGGGATTCACGCCCTCGGCGCTGGCATCGGCGGGCTCCAGCGGCCCGAAGTTCCGAGGCCGGCGGTTGTGGTCCAGGATCACGTCGCGGTACAGGTCGTTGAGTTCCATGGGGGTGCGTCGTCAACCGAACAGGGCTTTTGCGCGCGGAATGGCCGCGGCGAGCCTGTCGATTTCCTCGAATGTGTTGTACAGGGCGAAACTGGCGCGGGCGGTCGCGGCCACCTTGAAGAACTCCATGACCGGCATCGCGCAATGATGTCCGGTCCGCACGGCAATGCCGTCCTCGTCCAGAATGGTGCCGAGATCGTGCGGGTGCACGCCGGCTACCAGGAAGGAGATCAGGCTCGCCTTTTCCCGCGCGGTGCCGATGATGGACAGTCCGTCGATTTGCTCGAGCTTCGATGTCGCATAATCGAGAAGCGCCTTCTCGTGCGCGTGCACCGCATCGAGATCCAGGGTGTGCATGAAATCGACCGCCGCTCCCAAACCGACCGCGCCGGAGATGTTGGGCGTCCCGGCCTCGAACTTGTAGGGCAGGGCGTTGTAGGTCGTCTTGTCGAAACCCACCGACAGAATCATGTCGCCGCCGCCCTGCCACGGCGGCATGCGCTCGAGCAGCGCTTCGCGGCCGTAGAGCACCCCGATCCCGGTCGGCCCGAAGAGCTTGTGCCCGGAGAAGGCGTAGAAGTCGCATCCCAGGGCTTGAACGTCGACGGGCATGTGCGGAACGGCCTGGGCGCCGTCGATGAGCGTCACGATGCCGCGCGTCTTCGCAGAGCCGATCAATCTGCGCACGGGCAATACCGTGCCGAGGGCGTTGGATACGTGGGCGAAGGCCAGGATCCGCGTGCGCGGCGTCATCAGGGCCTCGACGGCGTCGGCGTGTACCTCGCCGCGCGCGTCGATGGGCGCGACGATGAGCTTCGCGCCGGTCTGCCCGCACAACAGCTGCCAGGGCACGATGTTGGCGTGGTGCTCGAGATGGGTGATGAGCACCTCATCCCCCGGCGCCAGCGTGGAGCGTCCGTAGCTCTGGGCCACGAGGTTGATGGCTTCGGTCGTGCCGCGGACGAACACGATCTCGTGGCGCGAGCGGGCATTGATGAATTTCACCAGCCGGTCGCGCGCACCCTCGTAAAGCCCCGTGGCCTCCTGGCTGAGCGCATGCACGCCGCGGTGAATGTTGGCGTGATGGTGCCGCTCGTAGTCGTCCACGGCCTCGATCACGGACAAGGGGCGCTGCGCGGAGGCGCCGTTGTCCAGGTAGCAGAGGGGTTTCCCATGCACCGTTCGGGCCAGCACGGGAAACTGACGGCGCACGGCGTGCACGTCGAAGGGCGCGGCGCTCTTTGCGATGGCGGCACTGTTTGCAAGGGCGGCATTGTTCATCGGAATTTCCGCAATACTTGAGAATCGGGGAGTTGTGGGATCAGCGCGTTCTCGATCGCATTGCGCGCCGAGGGCACGCTCATCCCGGTGAGCACATCGGCGAGGAACGCATAGACCAAGAGGCTCTGCGCGGTGTCGCGATCCAGTCCTCGCGACAGCATGTAGAAGAGCATGTTCGGATCGAGACGGCCGGTGGTGGCGCCGTGCGCGCATTTGACCTCGTCGGTGTGGATCTCGAGCTGCGGCCGGGAGTCGATTTCCGCGGTCGGCGAGAGCAGGAGCCCGCGGCAGGATTGCTTCGAATCGGCCTTCCCGGAGCCGGCATCGACCACCACCTTGCTGTCGATGACCACGCGGCTGGTGCCGCTGGCGATCGCCCGCATCGTCTGGCGGCTCGTGGTGTGCTTTGCGGCGTGCCGGACGAGGTTCGCGCAATCGACGTGGCGTTCCTCGTGGCCGACCAGGAGCGAATAGCTGTCGAGCTCGGCGCCGGGCTCGGTCAGCTCGGCCTCGAGCGAGCACCGCGTGAGACCGCCGCCCAGCGCGATGGTGAACTGCCGGCAGCGGCTGTCCTTGCGCTGGCGCACCTCGAGCGAATCCAGGTGGGTGGTTCTGTGATCGGTGGCGAACACCCGGTAGTGCTCGATCGCGGCATCGCGCTCGAGCTGGATCAGCGAGGCGGAATTGCAGAGCGGGGTGTCGGCGCCCTGCTGAACGTGATGCTCGATGATGGTCGCGCTCGAACCGGGGGAGGCGTCGATGATGATGCGGGAATGAGCCGCCGTTCCGGGATGATCCGCCGTGGCGACGTGCAGGATGACCAGCGGCGTCTCCACCCGCGTGCTGACCTTGATATACAGCCCGTCCACGAACAGCGCGGTGTTGAGCAGCCGGAAGCGCCCGATGTCGCCGTCCGGCAGGGGCTCCAGCAGATGCGAAACGAGCTTCTTATCCGTTCTGGCCATTTCCTGCAAACTGTCGATTTCCATCCCGTTGACGAGCAGATCCAGGCGCTGCGGCAAAATCGGGAATCCGTTCACCATGAGCACCGTCGCGGCGCGCTCATCCTCGCCCAGCAGACACAGCTGCGCTGTCGGCAGCAGCGTCCCGGACGGCGCGCGCGGTGCATCCACATAGCTTTGCGCGGACAATTTGCGCAGATTCGTATAGCGCCAGCTCTCGTCGCGCAAGGTCGGCAAGCCCAGACGCAGGAACCGTTCCATCGCCTGCTCGCGCAACGGCGACAACGGATCGGCACCGCGCGCGAACCACTGCGCTTCGAACGATCGAAGGGCGGGCGAGGTCCTCCCGGCGGCCGAGGTCTGTACCGGAGGGCTCATGCGACCTGGGCTCCATGCACCCAGTCGTACCCGCGCCGCTCCAGCTCGATCGCGAGCGAGCGGTCGCCCGACATCAGGATTCGGCCCCCCGACAGGACGTGAACCCTGTCCGGCACGATGTAGTCGAGCAGACGCTGATAGTGAGTCACCAGCACCACGGCGCGGTTCGGATCGCGCAGGCTGTTCACGCCCATCGAGACCACCTTGAGAGCGTCGATGTCGAGCCCGGAATCGGTCTCGTCGAGGATCGCGAGCTTCGGCTCGAGCACGAGCATCTGCAGCACCTCGTTGCGCTTTTTTTCTCCGCCGGAGAAACCCTCGTTGACGCCGCGCGTGAGAAAGCTCTCGCTCATGTGCATGAGCTTCATCTTCTGCTTCACGAGCGCCAGGAATTCGTAGGCGTCCACTTCCGGCTGCCCGGCGGCCCTGCGCTTCGCGTTGAGCGCCGCCTTCAGCAGATAGACGTTGTTCACGCCCGGGATTTCCACCGGATACTGGAAGCCGAGGAACAGACCGGCGCGAGCGCGTTCCTCCGCGGGCAGCGCCAGGAGATCGCGCTCCTCGAAGGACACCGAGCCGCCGGTGACCTCGTAGTCCTCGCGTCCCGCCAGAATCTGGGCGAGCGTGCTCTTGCCCGATCCGTTCGGGCCCATGATGGCGTGGACCTCGCCCGGCTGGACCTCGAGGTTGATTCCCTTGAGGATCTCCTTGCCTGCCACGCGGGCGCTCAAATCGGTAATTTTCAGCATCGTGCTCATCGCCCGGTCAACCGACCGCTCCTTCCAGACTCACGCTCAATAAATTCTGCGCCTCGACCGCGAACTCCATCGGCAGTTCCTTGAAGACCACCTTGCAGAAGCCGCTCACGATCATGTTGACCGCGTCCTCCGCCGAGATGCCGCGCTGCAGGCAGTAGAACAGCTGATCCTCGCCGATCTTCGAGGTGCTCGCCTCGTGCTCGACCGTCGCGGTCGGATTCTTGATTTCCATGTAGGGGTAGGTGTGCGCGGCGCAGCTGCCGCCCATCAACAGCGAGTCGCATTGCGTGAAGTTGCGCGCGCCCGCCGCGCTCGGCAGGATTTTCACGAGCCCGCGATAGGTGTTCTCGGCGCGGCCCGCCGATATGCCCTTCGAGACGATGGTGCTCCGGGTATTCCTGCCGATATGAATCATCTTGGTGCCGGTGTCGGCCTGCTGATAGTTGTTCGCCACGGCGACGGAATAGAACTCCCCGACCGAGCTCTCGCCGCGCAGCACGCAGCTCGGATATTTCCAGGTGATGGCCGAGCCGGTCTCGACCTGGGTCCAGGAGATCTTCGAATTGCGGCCCCGGCACTCGCCGCGCTTGGTGACGAAATTATAGATGCCGCCGACGCCGTTCTCGTCGCCCGGGTACCAGTTCTGCACGGTCGAGTACTTGATCTGGGCATCGTCCAGGGCCACGAGCTCCACCACCGCGGCATGCAGCTGATTCTCGTCGCGCATCGGCGCGGTGCAGCCTTCCAGGTAGCTCACGGAGGCGCCCTCCGCGGCGACGATCAGCGTCCGCTCGAACTGCCCGGTCTTGGCCGCATTGATGCGGAAATAGGTCGACAGCTCCATGGGGCAACGCACGCCCGGGGGTACGTAGACGAAGGAGCCGTCCGAAAACACCGCGGAGTTCAACGCCGCGAAGAAGTTGTCGCCCGCGGGGACCACCGTGCCCAGGTAGCGCTCGATGAGCTGCGGATGATCGCGAACCGCGTCCGAGAACGAGCAGAAGATGACGCCGGCCTTGCCGAGCTTGTCCTTGAACGTCGTCGCAACCGACACCGAGTCGAATACCGCATCGACCGCCACGCCCGCGAGCCGCGCCCGCTCGTGCAGCGGTATGCCGAGCTTGGCGTAGGTCGCGAGCAGTTTCGGATCCACGTCCTCGATGCTCTTCGGCGCGTCGGCCGGCGCGCGCGGCGCCGAGTAGTACGATATGTCCTGGTAGTCGATCGGCTTGTAATGCACCCGCGACCAAGCCGGCTCGTGCATGGTCCGCCAGTGGCGAAACGCCTTCAGCCGCCAGTCCAGGAGGAATTCAGGCTCTTTTTTCTTGAGCGAAATGGCCCGCACCACATCCTCGTCCAGTCCCGGCGGGAGGCTGTCGGATTCGATGTCCGTGACGAAGCCATGCCGGTACTTCTGCCCGAGCAGCGCCTCGACGTCTTGTGATTTGCTTGACACGATGAACTTCCAGTTGCTCTTGCACTTGCGGCCCGCAGCCGCGTATTTCAAGTAGTGATTCCGGGTCCCGGTCGATCTAGGGGGCAGGGCGCCGCGTATCCGGGCCCAAGCCCGCGACGCGGAACGAAGACGAATCGATTCCCGCCAATTGATCGAGCGTCACATCCTCGAGTGCGCGCCGGATCCCGGCATTGATCCTCTGCCAGGCGCCCCCGACACGGCATTGCCGCTCGATACCGCACTGACTCGAGGCGCCGCTGCATTCCGTGATCGCAATCGGCCCTTCGAAGACGTCGAGAATTTGCGCCGCGGTAATTTTCTCCGGCGGCCGCGCCAGACGGTAGCCGCCCTGGGCGCCGCGCGAGGAGATCACCATGCCGGCACGTTGCAGGCCTTTCAGCACCTTGCTCACCGTAGGGCGGCTGAGCCGTGTACGCTCGGCCAATTCCGCCGCGGCACGATGCCGAGCGGGCTCTTGCGCTAAACTCGCGAGCACGACAGTGGCGTAATCGGTCAACTTGCCCATTCGCAGCATGGAAACAGCCTTCTCTCAAGGTCTCCTCAACTAGGACTATTTTAGTCCTAATTGGTTCCGAGCGCCAGCCGCGGCGCGCAGCTCATCCGGTTTTGATATCCTTCAGCCATGATTGACCGAAAATCGACAGCGAGAGATGCCCGGTATGAATACAGCTGAATTGGCCGCCACGGCACACGCCATGGTCTCGAAACATCGCGGTCTGCTGGCCGCGGATGAAAGCACGAGCACCATTCTCAAGCGTTTCAACACCATCAAGCTCGACTCGACCGAGGAGACCCGGCGCTCCTACCGCGAGATGCTGTTCACCACCCCGGGCGCGAGCGACTACATCAGCGGCGTGATCCTGTTCGACGAGACGATCCGCCAGAAGACCCGGGACGGGGTGCCGTTTCCGGCCTACCTGAGTCAACACAACATGATCCCCGGCATCAAGGTGGACACCGGCGCGAAGCCTCTCGCGGGCTTTCCCGGCGAAACCATCACCGAGGGGCTCGACGGGCTGCGCGAGCGGCTGGCCGAGTACCACAAGCTGGGCGCGCGCTTCGCCAAGTGGCGCGCGGTGATCGATATCGGCGCCGGGATTCCGACGGGCTACGCCATCGATGCCAACGCGGAAGGGCTGGCCCGCTATGCGGCGCTTTGCCAGGAAGCCGGGATCGTGCCGATCGTGGAGCCCGAAGTGTTGATGGACGGCGATCATCCGATCGAGCGCTGCGAGGAAGTCACGAACGCGGTATTGCAGAGCGTCTTCGACCGTCTGTTTGCCGCCCGTATCGTGCTCGAGGGCATGGTGCTCAAGCCCAACATGGTGATCGCCGGGAAGAAGAGCGCCAAGAAGTGCTCGCCCGAGCAAGTGGCGGAAGCCACCGTGCGCACGCTGAAGCGGCATGTCCCGTCGGCCGTACCCGGAATCGCGTTTCTGTCCGGCGGGCAGAGTCCCACCGAGGCGACCCTGCACCTCAGTCTGATGAACGCGGGCGGCTCGCTCCCCTGGCCGCTCACCTTCAGCTATGGCCGGGCACTGCAGGACACCTCGCTCAAGGCCTGGGGCGGCGCCGCCAAGGGCGTTGCGGGCGGACAACAGCAGCTTCACCTGCGTGCGAAGCTCAACGGTCTCGCCGCGGCGGGTAAGTACCAGACGGCGATGGAAAGCTCCACGGCGTGACCGGCTGCGAACGGCTCAAGGTTTAGGCTCAACTTAAGAATCCCGCGGGCGCGCGATCATGAACTCACCCGCTTCAATCGTCGAGATCCGCGATCTGCGCTACGCAATCAACGGGCGGCCGATCTTCGACGGACTCGATGCGGACATCGTGCCCGGCCGGGTCACCGCGATCATGGGGCCGAGCGGAACCGGCAAGACGACGCTCCTGCGGCTGATCACCGGGCAGCTGCGCGCGGACTCGGGCAGCCTGATCGTCGCGGGACAGGACATGCGCGCGGTGCGCCGCACCGAGCTGTATGCGCTGCGGCGGCGCATGGGGATGCTGTTCCAGAACGGGGCACTGCTCACCGACCTGAACGTGTTCGAGAACGTCGCGTTCCCGCTGCGGGAGCACACGGATCTTCCGGGGCGGCTGATTCGCCAGCTGGTGCTGACCAAGCTCCAGGCGGTAGGGCTACGCGGGGCGGCGGAGCTCATGCCCGCCGAGCTCTCCGGCGGCATGGGGCGGCGCGTCGCGCTCGCCCGCGCCATCGTCATGGATCCCGAGATCCTCATCTACGACGAGCCCTTCGTGGGGCTCGATCCCATTTCGCTCGGCGTCATCCTGCGGCTGATCCGCCGCTTGAACGACGTGCTGGGCCTCACCAGCATCGTGGTATCCCACGACGTGCACGAGATCTCCTCGGTGGCGGATGCGGTGTATCTGCTGTCGGGCGGCAAGGTCGCCGCGCATGGCGCGCCGCGGGATCTGCAGGCGAGTCCCTCCGAGGTGGTCCGTCAATTCATCGGCGGCCTGCCCGATGGGCCGGTGCCCTTCCATTTTCCGGCTCCGGATTATTTCGGCGAGCTGCTCGCGCGCGGTGAGTGCCTTTGAATCCCATCAAGGAGCTTTGGAGGAGCCTGATCGAGGCATTGGTGGCGCTCGGCGACATCAGCCGGTTCCAATTGCGTCTCATCGTTCGGATACCGCGCGTGCTCATGCGCTTCGACACGGTGGTGCGCCAGATCTACAACTCCGGGGCGCTGTCGCTGGTCATCATCATGCTGTCCGGACTCTTCGTCGGCATGGTGCTGGGGTTGCAGGGATATCAGCTGTTGCGACGCTTCGGGTCGGAGCAGGCGCTCGGGGTCGCAGCCGCCATCGGCCTGGTCAAGGAACTGAGTCCGGTGGTGACGGCGCTGCTGTTCGCCGGCCGCGCAGGCACGGCGCTCGCCTCGGAGATCGGGTTGATGCGCGCCACCGACCAGTTGTCGGCCATGGAGATGATGGCCGTGGATCCGATCGAGCACGTGGTCGTGCCGCGTTTCCTCGGCGGGATCATCGCGATGCCGCTTCTGTCGGCGATTTTCAGCATGATCGGCATCTACGGCGCGCAGCTGGTGGGTGTGCAGATCATGCACGTCGATTCCGGCAGCTTCTGGTCGCAGATGCGCGCCGGCGTCGACTTAAGCGATGTCAGCGAGGGTCTGGTCAAGAGCTGCATCTTCGGCGTGGCATGCAGTCTGATCGCCGTCTATCAGGGCTATTACGCGACTCCCACGGCGGAGGGGGTCGGACGGGCAACGACGCGCACGGTGGTCGCCTCCGCCGTGATGGTGTTGTTTCTGGATTATCTGCTGACGTCCGCATTTTTGTAGAGCGTTTTTTTACAGAGGAATGGGGGCAATGCGCAAGTCGAATACACTGAATCTTGGAACGGGCGCCTTCGTGCTCCTGGGCTTTGCGGCTCTGGCGTTCCTGACGACGCAGATCACGAGCGGCGGGCTGCACTTCGGCAGAGTTCCGCATTACGATGTCACCGCCAAGTTCGACAACATCGGCGACCTCAAGGTGGGTGCGCCGGTGTCGATGGCGGGAGTGGAGGTGGGGCGGGTCGCCCGCATCGACCTCGACCTCAGGGAATACAAGGCGGTCGTCCTCATGCGGCTGAATTCCCGATACAACCAGATTCCGACCGACAGCGACGCGAGCATCTACACTCAGGGTCTGCTCGGCGGCAAATTCGTCGGCTTGACGGCGGGCGGCGCCGACACCTATCTCAAGGACAAGAGCGAGATCGATTTCACGCAGTCCGCGTTCGTGCTCGAGAACCTGATCGGGCAGCTGCTGGCGAATTTCGCCAAAAGCGGGAATTCATCGAGCTCATCGGGGTCCCCGGACTCCGCGCCGCCCAAAAACGAGGCCCCTGCGCCGCCCACGGAGAAACACAAATGAAGCTCACGCGATTCCGGCGATGCGGGACGATAAGCGCTCTCGGTGCGTGCCTGTTCCTCGGTACGGCCGGCTTGGCGGATCGGCAGGCGTTGGCGGACCCTCCTCAGGCTCAGCCCGCGGGCGCGCCGGCCGCCGCACCCAGCACCCTTGGACCGGAGCAGCTGGTGGAGGACTCCGCCAAGCGCATGCTGACGGAGCTCGACGCGAACCGCGCGATGTACACCAAGGATCCCTCCAAACTCGACAGCCTGGTGGCGAATGTGCTGCTGCCGAACTTCGACAGCGAATACGCCGCGAGGCTGGTGTTAGGACAGTCCTGGCGTACCGCGACTGCCGACCAGCGCAAAAGATTCGTCGATGCGTTCTACCACTCGCTGCTGCGAAACTACGGCAACGCGCTCCTCAACTTCACCGGCGACAACTTCGTGATTCTGCCCTACAAGGGAGATCCGGGGGATACTCAGGCGACGGTACGGACCGAGGTGAAGAAATCCACCGGCGAGAAAGTCGCGGTGAATTTCAGCCTGCACAAGACCGATTCGGGCTGGAAGGCGTGGGATGTCGTCATCGAGGGCATCTCCTACGTCAAGAGCTTCCGCACGGACTTCGCCTCGGAGATCCAGCAAAAGGGTCTCGACGAGGTGATCTCGCGGTTGGAGAAGGAAGGCACCGTTCGCCCGAACGGCGTCTCCCCGCCCAAATGAGGAGCGGACTTTGAGGACGCCCACTTTCAAGAAGCCCAGGAAGCACGAGGCGGCGTGGTTCGAGATCCTCCCGGAGGCGCGCGCCCGTGTCGGCGGCGCGCTCGAATTCAGCACCGTCACTGCGCTCCTGCCGTCGGGAACCGAGGCGATCGAGCAGGGCCGCGCCTCGGCGCTCGATCTATCCGGCGTCACGGCGAGCGACAGCGCGGGCCTCGCCCTCCTGATCGAATGGCTGAGCGTGGCGAAGGCAGCGGGCCGTATCCTGCGCTACGAGAACATTCCCTCCCAGCTTCGCCAGCTCAGCGTCTTGAGCGACGTCGACGAGCTCCTGCTCGGCGCCTGACGAAGCTCATTGCGGCGGCGGGTGCTCCGGCGGAGCGGATTGCGGCGGTGCGGCGGGCGAGGGGCCAGGGGGCGGTACGATCGATGAACCGCCGGGCGCCGGGCTGTCGTCCGCGCCCGGATCGACCAAGGGCTCCTCCGTAACCTTCCCGTTCGACACGAGGTAAGCCCGTCGTGCCAGATAAGCGTCTCGCACGAAGGCGTACGGGTCGTAAGTATTTTTCAGAGTCTCATCGAGGGGCAGGAGCGAGGCCCTCAGGTCGATCAAATACGGCAGGTATATCCCGTATTTGATCCAGTTGTTCTTGATGTACTGCGTCGGCTTGGTGTAGGCGTCGACCACCTTGGCGGGGCCGTCCCGCAAGTCCGAGGGCCCGAGGATGGGCAGCTCCAGGAAAGGACCGGGGTGCACTCCCCAGTGCCCGAGCGTCAGTCCGAAATCCTCTTCGTTGCGATCCAGTCCCGCCGAGGTGGCCGGATCGAGCAGACCGCCGATGCCCACGGTGGTGTTGAGCACGAAGCGGCCGAGGTCGTTGGCGGCAGCCAGAAATTTGCCCTGTAGGGCGTCGTTGATCATGACCGTGGGTGTGTTGAGGTTCGCAAAGAAATTGCTGACGCCCGTGCGAATCGGCCGGGGTACGACTTTCACGTAGGCCCTCGCCACGGGACGGGCGACCGCCTTGTCCGCGACGGTATTGAACTTGTAGATGCCTCGATTCCAGGATTCCCAGGGGTCCTGCGGCGAGCGGGGTTTGCCGGGCGGAAGCGTCACGCAGGCGCTCGACATGCAGGCGGCGGCGATGACCAGCGTCATGCGTATCGATCGTGTTTTCGTCATGTTTCTTTTCCGTCTCCCTCGAGATGTTGAGCGTCTGCCGTCCATCGGACCGGCGG
>DASYAC010000084.1:0-4900 GCA_036501585.1 Steroidobacteraceae bacterium | reverse complement strand
CCTCGATCGGCCTGCCCACGGGGAACAAGACCCGCTTCGGGGAGACCTATTACTACAACGCCTTCTGGATGAACGCCTACGGGCAGGGCGACCGCTGCCGTTTCCAGTATCCGGTCATGGTCGGGTGGGGCGGAAATCTGGTCGCGCTGTTGCCGCAGGGCTTGACTGCGATCCGTCTCGCCAAGTCCCCGACAGACGATGAGCGCAGCGGCGATCCGAGCGATCTCGCGGTCGTGGGCAACCGCATCGCCCCGTTTTGTCCGTAGCCGGGAGCCAACTGGAAATGCCCGAGTCGAAAACCAGAGTCGTCGTGATCGCCCCGCCGGATCACCGCTCCCTGCGGTATCTCGCGCCGCTCGAGGAGGTCGCGGAGATTTCCGCCAGCGTGGAGCTCGAGGATCTCGCGAGGGTACTGCCGGCCGCCGAAGTCGTGGTATTCGGACTCGCGTACAAGTCGCTCGATCTCGCCGCCGCATGGAAACACGCCGGGTCCGTCCGCTGGGCACACTCGCTGTCCGCCGGCGTCGAGGGCCTGCTGTTTCCGGCCATGGTTCGAAGCAGCGTCCCCTTGACCAATGCGCGGGGCGTGTTCAAGCGTCCGCTCGCGGAATTCGCGGTTCTCGGGATGCTGTTCCACTACAAGCGGGTGAGGCGGTTGATCGAGAATCAGCGCGCACGCCAATGGCACGACGACAACGTGACGCTCTTGCGCGATCGGATCATGGGCGTCGTCGGCTACGGCGAGATCGGCCGGGAGTGCGCCGTGCTGGGGGCTGCGCTCGGCATGAAGATTCACGCGCTGCGGCGAAATCCGGAGCGATCGGCGGACGATGCCCTCCTGTCGCGAATCTTCACGCCGGAGGAGCTGCACGTCATGCTGAGCGGCCTCGACGTGCTGGTCTGCGCCGCGCCGCTGACGCGCGAAACGCGCCATCTGATCGCCGACCGGGAGTTCGAGGTCATGAGGCCGGGCGCCCTCGTCATCAATGTGGGGCGCGGACCGGTGATCGACGAATCCGCCCTGATCCGCGCGCTCGTCAACCGCCGCATCGCCGGCGCCTCGCTCGACGTCTTCGAGCAGGAGCCGCTACCCCGCGATTCCCCGCTCTGGGGCATGGAGAACGTATTGGTCTCTCCGCATACCGCGGACCGTACGGTGGATCCCGATTGGGTGGAATTGACCATGCAGTGCTTCATCGAGAACCTCCACCGGTACCGG
This sequence comes from Steroidobacteraceae bacterium, assembly GCA_036501585.1. Lineage (GTDB taxonomy): Bacteria > Pseudomonadota > Gammaproteobacteria > Steroidobacterales > Steroidobacteraceae > Bog-1198. The sequence goes on along the minus strand of DASYAC010000084.1, from coordinate 3,681 downwards.
AATGGTCAGGGGCTCGAGAACCTGGTGGACAAGCGCGCGGGATACTGAGACGAGCCGACGGCCCTCAGGGCCGGCGCAGCGGCGAGGCGAGGTAGCAGCCGAACTCCTTGGCGAAATCCACGGAGACGCGCGCGTGCACGCGGCCTTGCCGGTCCTTGAATTGCGCGCGCTCGTCGAGCGGCACGAACGCGCCGTGCCAGACATTCGGGTGGATGTAGATCCCGCAGGCACCGCTGCACCAGAAGGTGACGAAACGGTCCGGGGTGACGTCATCGCCGGGGAGGGCGAGGGGCACCACGAAGCTTTCGCCGTTCAAGGGATAGATCAGCTGTCCGCCGTCGGGATGGTAGTTCGCCCGCCAGATCAGTGCGCGCTCTCGGGAAGATCCGGGGTCGCGGTCGGAAGCCTCTTCGGGCCAGGTGCTCCACGCGAAGAGATAGCTGTCGCCGACGGCGTTGTTGCGCGCGAAGAGAGTTTGGCCCTTCCACCAGAACTCGAAGACGCCCTCGGTGACGCCGCCTTGATCTCCTGAATTCGCATCGATCGGCCGCCGTCCCTGCGCCGGCCAGCGCACGATCTCGATCGGATGACGATCAGGATCCTCGACCAACTCGCCGTAACCCTTCAGCGCGGCCGCAGTGGCCTCGACCAATGGTGTCTCGTGCACACCCCTGACGCCCGTCGTCGGCGGGTAGGCGATGTCAGCGGGATTGAATTCCATGGCGCAATGGTAGCGCGGAATCCAGCCCGAGGGACAGCGCCATCAGATGGCCCCACGGGCGTCGCCGCTTCGGCTAGTCTTGAGGCCCTTTCGCTACGAGTCAGGTCTTCATGCTGAGAGCCGCACTGTCGATTCTGCTCGCCTCGGCGTTGCCCTGCCTCGCGGCGACCGCGACGGCGACGGCGACCGCGACGGCGACCGTGGCGGCGACGGCGGCGGTTCGGATCGTCGTCGGGCCCACTCCCATCATCGACGGCGATGCACGCGGGGCTCACGACCTGACCGTCATCAACGAGAAGCTGGCCTTCGCATTCGCGGTCGATACGCCGCCGCCTTACGGCGTTCCGCGCGGCGCGGTCATCGACGTAGCCCCGGTGCGAGATGGCAAGGTGGGACGCGATCGTGCGGTCTTCGCGGATTTCATTCCGAACAACTGGTCGGGTTGGCCGAACCGCCGTCACCGCGTGGAGGTGATCGAGCGCGGTCCTCGTCGCGTCGTCGTCCGGACGGTTCGCGATTGGGGCGACGCCACGCTGACCACGGTGTACACGCTCGAGTCGGGGTCCGATCATGTCGCTCTTCGAGCGACCCTGCACAACGGCGGCCGGACCGCTCTCGTGGATTTGCTCTCGGGGTTCACACTGTGGCCCAACAGCGGCTATTTGTTCGGTGTGCCGGGTCTTCGGGGAGCGGTGCAGGGGATGACCGCCGGCGCGCTCGCCGACCGCATGGTCGCCTACGACCATGATTGGAGCATCGCGCTTCATGCCCCCTACGTCGACCATATCGCCAATGGATCGCGCGACATGTTCCGGCTCCACACGCTGGCGCCGGGCGCGAGCCGCAGCTTCGATGCCTGGCTGCAGGTCGGCGCGAGCGGCGATCTGGCGCCGGTGGTGCGGGCCGAGATCGAGCGCAAGCATCTACCGGCCGGAACTCTGAGCGGCGCCGTCACCGATCGCGCGGGGGCGGCCATCGACGAGCCCGTGGTGGTCGTGGAGAAGAACGGCCAGCCTTATGCGTGGGCGATGGGCAGAAACGGCCGGTACCAGATGGAGCTGCCGGCGGGCGACTATCGGCTGTATGCGACGGCCAAGGACCGCTCGCAGACCCCGCCGGTTGCGCTGTCCATCACCGCTGGCGCGCGAGCGACCCTGGATTTTCGCGGAGTGGCTGCCCCGGGACGCATTCGATTCTCGGTCGTGGACGCGCGCGACTCCCGCCCGCTGGATGCATCCATCACCATCCTCGAGGGGCAGAGACCGCTGGTCGAGTTTCTCGGGCGAAAGCGATTCTTTACCGAGCTCGATCGCAAGGGCCGCGCCGATGTCACCCTCGCGCCGGGCGAGTATCGCTTCCGGGTGTCGCATGCGGGAGGATTTCTCGCGCCGAGTCTCGAGCTGGCTTCGACGGTTGCGCCCGATTCCGACGTGGCGCGACAGGTGGCACTCACGCAGCTCTTCGATCCGCCGGCGCGAGGCTGGTATTCGGCCGATCTGCATCACCACGCCGACCAGGCCGAGGCGGTCACACCGCCGGCGGATCTCGCGCGCTCGGAGCTCGCCGCCGGCCTGGATCTCTTGTTCGTCAGCGATCACGATTCCACCGTCAATCACCGCGCACTTCAGGCGATTGCCGACCGCCGCGGCATTCCGTTCATTCCTTCGGTCGAGCTGTCAGCCTCGTGGGGCCATTTCAACGCGTATCCGTTGACTTTGGGCGAGAAGCTCGCCGTCGATACCGGTACCGCCACGGTCCAGGAGCTGTTCAGGGAGGCGCGGCGTCTGGGCGCCACGGTGATTCAAGTGAATCATCCCTACATTCCCTATGGCTACTTCACCAGCGTCGCGGCCGGCGTCGCGCCCGGCGGGTTCGACCCGGACTTCGACCTGATGGAGATCAACGCCTCGGCGCCCGATGATGACATGAAAGTCGTTCAGCGGCTCTGGGAGTACTGGAACGAGGGACGGCGGTATTATCTGAGCGCCGGCACCGACACGCACGACGTGTGGAACGAGGAGTCCGGGCGCGTTCGGACCTTTGCGCATCCCGGCGGCCCGCTGACCGCGGCGAGCTTCGCGGAAGCTCTCAAGGCGGGGCACGCCTACGTGTCGCATGGGCCGCTGATCTTTCCCTCCGTCATGTTCGGCAGCACCGTCGGTGTCGACCCCGGCCGGACCGTGGCGCTGGCCGTCGATCTCGAGTCGATCGCCGGCTTGAAGAGTGTCGAGCTGATCAGCCGCGGCGCCATGGTGGAATCGCGGGACCTGCAGGACCTCCACCGAGAGGCGCACCTCGAGTTCACGCTGACGCCCAACCGCAGCACCTGGTACGCGCTGGTGGTGGAGGACGTGCAAGGGCAAAAAGCCTTCACGGACCCGCTCTGGGTGGTGGTTCGGAACTCGCCGAGCGCACGATGAGGCGGCCCGGGGCGAGCTACCTTGCGAGCCGTTCGAAGCCGAGTGTAGGCGGCGATATCGATCCGGCGAAACGTCGATGTCATGCTCGATGCTCGCCTCCTCGGGCATTGGGACATTCAACAACGTTGTTGGGTGATCGCAAGCGGCCGCTATGTTTTTGCATTGGGGAACATCGGCCGTCGATTTGGGCGAACCGATGACGATTGAAATTTCAGCGGCGAGACGTAAACCTTGACCGGCGGTCTTGGTACGGGTCGTTCGCGTGCCTCTCAGGCGCGCGATTGGTGGATCGCGTCGTTCAGCCAAGTCAGCAGACCCTGTACGACCTCGGCGCGATTGGTCTCGTTCAAGATCTCGTGGCGGCCCTGCGGATAACGCGCCACTGCCGGGTGCAGGCCCGCCGCGCGATAACGTTCGATCAAGAGATCGAGCTTTCCCATGTCGGACACCAAAGGATCGAGCTCGCCGACCAGAATGTAGAGCGGGAGCGTCTTGCGGATGCTTCCTAGCGCAACCGGATCGGCCAAGCGTGCTCCCTGC
>DASYAC010000083.1:0-4349 GCA_036501585.1 Steroidobacteraceae bacterium | reverse complement strand
CGGCGGGCGGCTCGAATGGCACGCAATTACGCTGGCGCGCGAGCTCTTACGCGATTCACGCACCGCGCCGGTGCGGATCGCCGACCTGATACTGGGCCCCGAGCTCGGGCAATGCTGTGGTGGCCGCCTCGAGCTTTGGTTGGAACGGCTGACTCGTAACGATCTTCCTTGGCTCGAAGATGCGGCGCGCCGTTTGCGCACGGAGCACGGGCTCGCGGTCGCCAGCGAAATGACCGCCGGCGTCGTTACGCATCGGCTGCTGCGGCACTCGTTCGCGGACGCGGCGGCGGTGGCGATCGAGCGTCGCGCGCCGGACCGCATCACGTTGTTCGAGAGGGCCCAGCCGCGACGCCCGGATTTGTGGATCTTCGGGGCGGGCCATGTCGGTCAAGCGCTGGTGCGGCTGCTCGCGGAGCTCGCGCTGTTCGAGATCACCTGGGTCGATTCACGGCCGGAATTGCTGCCGGTCCGCTTACCCGAGGGCGTGACCTCAGAGGCTTGCGCCGAGCCGGCGGAACGGGCGGCCGCCGCTCCCGCGGGTACGCGCTTCGTGGTGATGACCCACGATCACGCGCTCGACTATGAGCTCTGTCGAGCGATCCTTGCGCGGGCCGATTCATGCTGGCTGGGGCTCATCGGATCGGCCAGCAAGTCGGCGCGATTCAGATCGCGCTTGCTGCGTGACGGCCTGAGCCGCGAGACGATCTCTCGACTGAACTGTCCTATCGGCGTACCCGACATTTCGAGCAAACTACCCGGCGCCATCGCCATTGCGGTCGCAGCTCAGCTGCTGCAGCGGTTGACGGCCGAACCGCCGTGCGGCGCGAGCTCCGCTCCGCGCGCAGAAAGCGACTCACTGGGCTGTGTCGGCGATTGCGACACCTGCGCGGCGGAGCGCCAAAAGAAAAAATGAACGCCTCTGCTCCCACAGCCGCACCGCGCTCGAATCCGCGCCCGACACCCTCATGAGCGCGTTCGCGATCGACTTCCTGGGCCTGCTCGGGCGCTGGGTGCACCTGATCACCGGCATCGCCTGGATCGGTGCCTCATTCTACTTCGTCTGGCTCGACAATCACCTGCTGCCTCCGACGGATGAGCTGCTGGTCCGCAAGGGAGTCGGTGGCGAGCTATGGGCCGTACACGGCGGCGGCTTCTACAATGCACAAAAATACCGCCTCGCCCCGCAGGTCTTGCCGCAGTCCCTGCATTGGTTCTATTGGGAAGCGTACTCGACGTTCCTCTCCGGGGCTTTTCTGCTCTGCCTCTTGTACTACGCCCAAGCCGAGATCTATCTCATCGATCCCCGCGTGGCCGCTTTGACCAAGCCCGAGGCCATAGCGATCAGCGTGGGATTCATCGTCGGCGGCTGGCTGGTGTATGACGCGCTGTGCCGCAGCCCGCTCGTGCGTCGACCGGCGTGGCTCGCCGGCGCCATCGCGCTCCTCTGCTGCGCTGCCGCCTACGGGCTGTGCCACCTCTTCAGCGGCCGTGGCGCTTTCATTCAATTCGGCGCCCTGCTGGGCACCCTCATGGTCGCCAATGTATTCTTCGTCATCATCCCCGGGCAGCGCGACATCGTCCGGGCCAAGCAGGAGGGCCGCGAGCCGGACAGCCAGGCAGGTGTGCGCGGCAAACTGCGGTCGGTCCACAACACGTACTTCACCTTGCCCGTGCTCTTCACGATGATCAGCAATCACTATGCACTGACTTTCGGTGCACGCCACAATTGGCTGGTGCTGATCGCGATCTGTGCGGCAGGCGTGCTGATACGCGTGTATTTCGTGGATCGTCATAAGCGCGGGCTGCGCGGCGGCAAGACCTCACCCTGGCCGGCGCTGCTCGGCGTGCTGGTTCTCGCCGCCGCTGCCGCTGGCCTGGCGCCACGCGCGGCACCTTCGATGGTTCCTGCCGCGTCCACGCCGGCGGCGCAGTTCCAGGCCGTGCAACACATCATCGCCGAGCGTTGCGTGCCCTGCCATACCGCCTCGCCCACCGAGCCGGGATTCTCCTCGGCACCCGAAGGTCTGCTGCTGGACACCCCCGAGGCCATCCTGAGTCACGTGTCCGTGATTGCGCCGCAGGTGCAGGCGGGAACCATGCCCATCGGGAATCTCACGGGCATGACCGAGTCCGAGCGCGGCGAGCTGCTCGATTGGATACGGCAAGGCGCACCTCACGGTGCCCGGCGATGACCGGCGATCCGCGTGCCTACCCTCGCGACCTGCGCGGCTACGGCCGCCAATCGCCGCATCCGCGCTGGCCCAACGGTGCCCGGATCGCGCTGCAATTCGTGCTCAATCACGAGGAAGGCGCTGAGAGCTGCGTATTGGACGGAGACCTTGCATCGGAGACGTTTCTCTCCGAGATCGTGGGCGCAGCGGCATTTCCCATGCGCCACATGAGCATGGAAACGCTCTTCGAGTACGGCTCGCGCGCCGGTCTGTGGCGGGTACTGCGCGCCTTCGAGCAGCGTCGATTGCCCTTGACCGTGTTCGCCGTCGCCCGGGCGCTCGAGCGCCATCCGGAGGCCGTTGCCGCGTATCGCGAGCTCGGAGCGGAGATCGCGGCGCATGGATTGCGCTGGATCAGCTATCAGCAGATAGACGAGGCCACCGAGCGTGCCCATATGGCGGAGGCGGTGGAGATTCTGCGGGAACTCACCGGCGCTGCGCCGCTCGGTTGGTATACCGGCCGCGACAGCCCCAATACGAGGCGCCTGGTCGTCGAACACGGTGGCTTTCTCTACGATTCCGATTCTTACGCCGACGATTTGCCGTACTGGGTCTGCGTCGACTCCAGGCCTCATCTCGTCGTTCCCTATGCGCTCGACACGAACGACATGAGATTTGCGACCACGCAGGGATTCAATTCCGGAACCCAGTTCTTCGACTACCTCAGGGATGCCTTCGATATCCTGTACCGCGAGGGAGATCCGATCGGGCTCGACGCACCCAAGATGCTGTCGATCGGTCTGCACGCCCGGCTCTGCGGCCGGCCGGGTCGCGTCGCCGCACTGGAGCGCTTCCTCGATCATGTCGGGGTGCACGAGCGCGTGTGGGTCTGCCGACGCGTCGACATCGCCCGGCATTGGATCGTCACGCATCCGTTCGAGTCCGCCTCGCCATGATGTCGCTCGAGCGACTCAATCGCGCTTCCGCGCAGGACTTCGCCGCGGCACTCGTCTCGATATTCGAGCATTCTCCCTGGGTCCCGGAGCGCGTGGCCGCGCTGCGGCCTTTCAAGAGCGGCCTTGCGTTGCATGGTGCCCTGTGCAAGGCGGTCATCCAGGCCGAGGAGGAGCTTCAGCTCGCCTTGATCCGGGCGCATCCGGAACTCGCCGGGCGCGCCGCCCGGCGGGGTGACCTGACTTCGGCATCGACGAGCGAGCAGAAAGGCGCGGGTCTATCGGCCTTGACGCAGGCACAGTTGGCGCACCTGCAATCGTTGAACGCGCGATATGTCGACCGCTTCGGCTTCCCCTTCGTGCTCGCAGTCCGGGGGCATACACCCGATAGCGTGATCGCTACTCTGGCGGAGCGGGTGAACCATGATGCGCAAGAGGAACGCGGCGTCGCATTGCGCGAGATCTGCCGTATCGCATACTTTCGTCTGGCGGATCTGGTGCAGGAGCCTCTGGGCGATGCCATCATCGCCATGGCGGAGGATCTGGCGACCTTGAGCGAGGACGGCGCCGCGCTGACCTGCTCCTACCTCACGCCGACCCACCGCGCCACGGCAGCCCGAATTCGCGACTTCATGATGGCGGCGGGGCTGGCGGCTCACAGCGATGCCGTGGGAAACGTCGTGGGTGTGCTGGAAGGCGGCCCCCATCCGAAGCGCGTTCTCACAGGCTCGCATTACGACACTGTCGTCAATGCGGGCAAATACGATGGGCGGCTCGGCATCCTCTTGCCCATTGCCGTGGCGGGCTCGCTGCGCCGGGCCGGAACGAGTCTGCCCTACGCGCTCGAGATCATCGCCTTTGCCGAAGAAGAAGGCGTGCGCTTCAAATCCACCTTCCTGGGCAGCCGAGCCGTAGCCGGACGCTTCGATCCGAGCGATCTCGACAGTGTCGATGCCGGCGGCACCACGGTGTCCGACGCCATTCGCGCCGCCGGCCATGACGTCGCGGCCATCCCCGCCATTGCGCGCGATCCCTCACAGGTGGCCTGTTTCGTCGAGGTCCATATCGAGCAAGGGCCCGTACTGCTCGACGCGGCGCTGCCGGTGGGGGTGGTCACCCGCATCGCCGGCAGCGTTCGCAGTGTCGCGACCGTCGAGGGCCTGTCCGGCCACGCGGGAACGGTGCCGATGGCGCTTCGGCGGGATGCCGCCGCTGCCGCCGCCGA
>DASYAC010000082.1:0-4075 GCA_036501585.1 Steroidobacteraceae bacterium | reverse complement strand
AAGAGCTCGAGTGCATGGCGCATCCGGCATTCGAGGCCGTACTCGAATACCGTCGTGCCGAAATGTTCCTTGAATGCGCGCTTGAGCTTGGATTCGCTCACGCCGACGCGCCGCGCGAGATCGCAGATGTGCGGAATCGGGGCGTGCTGGGTGCCGAGGATCCGACGCACCGCGTCGATCTGCCGCACCAGCGTCGTGGTGGCCGCCGCGTGCTCGCTCTCGTCGGGCGCGGGACTCAAGACCTGGCAGAGAATCTCCAGCGCCTTGGCTTCCGAATGCAGCAGTCGAAAGCCCTGCCGGTACGGGCTCTGCAGCAGCCCCGCCACCACGTAATGCAGGGCTGCCGGCAGCGGCCGTGTTTCGTGCCACACGGTGCGCTCATCGTTCAGCTCCACCGTGCGCAGCAGCGCGCAATCGGCGATTCCGTTACGGTGCAAGAGGCGTGCGAGAAAACTCGGCCTGCAATAGAGCGACAGGCCGGTATAGCGCATGCCCGCCTCGAGCCGCTCCGCCACGTCCGCGCCGACGGGTTGATACAACAGGAGCAGAGACGGACCCTCCGCCACCACCGGCGGCCCATGCGGGGCCGTTTGCAGGGTCAGCCGTCCCCGCAGACAGATGTGCACTTCGATCAGGGCTTCGCCCGGCACGATCTCTTCTCGAACCGAATCGAACAGGCAGTCGATGGTCAGGATGAACAGGTCGCGATCCAGTCGGTAGAGCTCGTAGCTCCCGTGGCCGTCGGTGCGATCGACTCGCAGTCGGCTGGCCTCGGCGTTTCGTTCCGGATCCTCGCCGATGAGTTCCCCGCGGGTGAGCTCGCGGAGATTCCCGAACAGCTCGCGCAGCGTGCCCGCGGGTTTCTGGCCCACCAGCGCCGAGCGCAGCAGGCCCCGCGACGGCACGGCATCGAGAAGCTTCGCTCCATTCCCGCCCATCTGAGTGTGCATGGCCGAAGTGTAGGCCGTCGCGGGTGATTCTGACCAATTTCCTCATCGACAGGCCGCAGCGACTAAATGGGCTCGCGGCATGGGTGCTACCGTTTCATGAAAGCAGCGGTACGGCTGCGTACAAGGGCAGGGAGGGCCCCCGGGAGCAACAAATGCGGGAGCACCCATGCAAGAAAGCAGTCCGGCATCCATCGGGTCACGCGCTCGCTCGGCATCTTCCGCGACGCCGGCGATCCTTGTGCTGACTGTCCTCGCGATGGCGGCAGCCGGGGCGTGCCGGCCGGAAATCGCCCGCGCGGACGCGCCGGCCGGCGGCGACACTCTTGCGTTGCAAGAAATCGTGGTCAGCGCCGCCCGGCTCGGCGACGAATCCGTACAGAAGATTCCGATGGCGATTTCCGTGATTTCCCCCGCGTCGCTCGATGCCAAGGGCTTGAGCGGCATCTCGGATTTCGTCGGCGAGCTGCCATCGGTGAACATGCAGTCCGTGTCGCCGGGAGAGAACGTCATCGACATGCGGGGTCTGGTCACCAACGAGGTGGACCCCACGAACGCCCAGGAACGCTCGCTCGTCGCGCTGTATCTCGACGATTCATCCATCGGCACGGAGGGCTTCAATCCCGATTTGCATGTCTATGATCTGGAGCGGGTCGAGGTCATCCGCGGTCCGCAGGGCACGCTCTACGGCGCAGGGTCCATGGCGGGCACCATCCGCTTGATCACCAAGAAGCCCGATCCGACCGCGTTCCTGGGGGATGCCGATCTGTCCGTGTCCGAGACGCAGCACGGCGGCACCAACACCAGCATTCGCGGTATGGTCAATCTGCCGCTGATCGACGACAAGCTTGCGGCGCGGCTGGTCCTGTATCGAAGCGACGACTCCGGATATATCGACAACATCGAGCTGGGCGAACGGGATGCCAATCCCGCGTACGCCACTCAGGGACGGCTCGCGGTCCGCTGGCTGCCGAGCGATACCTTCACGCTCGATGCCAGCGCCCTGTTCGCGCGGCTCAATGCCCAGGGACGCAACGCCGTCTATCCCCAGCTCGGTGCCTACACCTACGAGTCGCTGACCCCCGAGCAGCTGAGTGACTATTTCAAGCTCTACAACGTCACCGCGGATTGGGATCTGTCGTTCGCCCACCTGATCTCCTCGAGCTCGTACACCCAGCGGCAAATCATGGAGGACGAGAGCTTCGAATCGTTGGATGAGTACCTGATCACTCCCGGCGATCGGCTCCCGGCGGGCAATCAGAACGGGAACGAAATCCACGAGCTCCAGCAGGAGCTGCGGCTGGTCTCGCGCCCGGATCAGCCTCTGCGGTGGATCGCGGGGGCCTACTTCGAGCGTGACGCGCGGTTCTATCCGCAGAATCTCACCTCACCGGGATTCGACTCCGCGTTCGGCGCCGAGATCGGCGATCCCACCTTCAACTCGCAAACCGCCTATGGCACACCCGCGCCCGATACGCCGTTCTACGGAACCATCAACCTGGTCGAGCGGCAGTTCGCGCTGTTCGGCGAGGCGACGTATTCGATCCTGCCGCGGCTCGATCTGACCCTCGGCGCGCGATACTTCAATTTCAAGGACGACTTCGATCTCTACTTCACCGGCGTCGCGGGCGCCATCGCGCCGGGCGACCCAGATACCGGGAACGGCGAGCAACGCTCGACCGGCGTGAATCCGCGCGGCGTGCTGACGTTCAAGGTCAACGATCAGGTCATCGTGTACGGCGAAGCCGCGCGCGGGTTCCGATATGGCGGCGTGAACGAGCCGGCCCCCGTGGTCTTCTGCGCGAACGATCTCGAGGCCCTGGGGCTCAAGGAATCGCCGCCATCCTTCGGACCGGATCATCTCTGGAGCTATACGCTCGGGGAGAAGGGCACCTTCGGCGAGGGCCGTTGGACCATGAACGCCGACGCCTTTTACATCGATTGGGACGATGTGCAGACCCAGCACCTTCTCACCTGCGGATATTCGTTCGCACAGAACGCCGGCAAAATCACCAGCCAGGGACTCGAGTGGGAGTCCAAGGTCCGCGCGACGAGCGCGCTCACGCTGGGGCTCAGCGGATCCTACACCGACGCGACGGCGGACGGCCCGATCCCCAACCTCGGTGCGGCGAGCGGAAATCGCGCGCCTTTCTTTCCGCGCAACATCGTGACGGCCTCGGGCGACTACGACATCCCGCTGCCCCAAGGGAAGATCGAGATTTCCGCCGATTACACCTACCGAAGCCGGGCGTTCACGGACTTCAGCCCGACGGCGTTCGATTACACCGTCATCCCGTCATCGGTCCTGTTGAATGGATCGATCGGATACGTGACCGACCAATGGTCGCTCAGCATTTTCGGCACCAACCTCACCAATGATCATCTGGTCAGCCTCGTCGAGGTGAACACCAATGGTCCCTACCAGCCGGGAAACCTCGCCTACTGGGGGCGGCCGAGAACCATCGGAGTACACGCTCACGTGAACTTTTGATCGCGCGATCCGCGGCGCAGCCAGGTTAAGATCGGTGCATGCGATCGAGCCCGCCCGCGCCTTGAGCACCGCCCCCTCGACCGTCGACCCCGGCGTCGCGCGGCGCTGGTATGTGCTCCTGGTGCTCACCCTGGTGTACGCGCTCAGCATCGCCGACCGCTTCGTCATGTCCACGCTGATCGAGCCGATCAAGGCCGATCTCGGACTGTCCGACTCCTCCATCGGCTTCGTGACCGGCTCCTCGCTCGCGTTCTTCTACGTGACCGCGGGATTGCCGCTGGCGACGCTCGCCGACCGCACGAACCGCCGCAACATGATCGCGCTCGCTCTCGGTGCCTGGTCGGTCATGACCACGCTCTGCGGATTCGCGCAGAACTACTGGCAATTGCTGCTGGCGCGCATCGGCGTCGGGGTGGGCGAGGCTGGCGGCACCCCGCCGTCCGCCTCGCTCCTCTCGGACTATTTCACCTCGCGCCGCCGGGCGCTGGCGCTGTCCGTGTATTCGGTGGGGGCCTCGCTCGGATCGATGATGGGATCGAGCGCGGGCTATGCGAGCGACGCCTGGGGCTGGCGAGCGGCATTCTTTGTGCTCGGCGTCCCCGGAGTGCTGGTCGCGCTGCTCGTCGCCGCCACCATC
>DASYAC010000081.1:0-7519 GCA_036501585.1 Steroidobacteraceae bacterium | reverse complement strand
TCCGGGACCGGAGTTCCGCCATCCGCCACGGTGTCAAGCGGGTCCTGTGCCTCGTTGTCCGGATCTTCCTTCGGACCCGGCAGCCACACCATGAAGCGCTTGCGGACGCTGCGACGCCGCTGCAGGTCGCGAATGCCGTTTTCCAGAATGCGGTAGAACAGCGGCCGCCACTCGGTGCTCGGGCGCGCCGCATAGTTACGGGCCAGCTTCAGCATCGCATCCTGGACGGCATCCATGGCATCGTCGGGGTCGCGAAGCGCGACCTGCGCCATGCGAAACGCGCGGCGCTCTATTTCCGCCAGGAATTTATCCAGTTCTTGCGTCTGCTCCAGAACCGCTCCCCCAGGTGCCGGCGCGGGACCATCCCATACCATCCAAGCGCTCGAGAGCGTATCAAAGCCCGACATACCGCGTCCTCTTGCATCGACGGAGTCCACCCGTTACGGGTATAACGCCTGCAGTTGACGGTGGTTGACGCCGGGTACCGCAGGATCAGCGACTTACGCACATAGACTGTGACCCGTCGTGCAATATTTGCAACGATACCTCGTACCAGGATCTAGAGGGTGGCGTAACTTCTTGATCTGTCTGGATACATTTCGATTTCGCACACTTTTTCGCCAATTTGATTATGTCTCGAAATAGAACGGGCACTTAGGGCCCATGATCCCTGTTTCTCAACAGACTTATCCACAGGATTTGTGGACAAGAGACGCCCGGTGATCCTGCGCATCGCATTGGACACGCCGCTGCGGCGCGTCTTCGATTATCTGCCGCCCGCAGCCGGCACGGACCCGGCCGCGAGTCCAGGCGTACGCGTGCGGGTGCCGTTCGGCCGCCGACAGGTGGTCGGCATCCTGGTGGAGATCGCGGCCGATTCGCCGATCGATGCCGCCAAGCTCAAGTGCGCGCTGGCCATATTGGATTCCCGGCCGGTGTTCGACGCGGTGACCTTCGAGCTTCTGCGCTGGGCGGCCGATTACTATCATCATCCGCTCGGCGAGGTCATGGCAGCGGCCCTTCCGGCAAGCCTGCGTGGCGGTCAAGCGGCTCTGACTCCCGCCGAAATCTGGGCGCTCACCGCGGCGGGGCGTGCCGAGCTCGAACGTCCCGCGAGCAGGCGGGCGCCCAGACAACGCGCGCTGCTCGCGAAGCTCGGCGGCCATGGCGGCGCAACCGCCGACGACCTTGGAGCGTTCAAGCCGGCACTCCTTCGCACCTTGTCGGAGAAAGGCTGGGCCGCCGCTCGAGCGCTCGCCGCAGCGCCCGCCGCGGTCGAGTCGCGCCCCAGCGAGGTAACCCTCACGGACGCTCAGGCGGGCGTGATCGAAGCCATCCGTGAATCGCTCGGCCGATTCGCCGCGCATCTCCTGTACGGCGTCACGGGCAGCGGCAAGACCGAAGTGTATCTGCAGATCATCGACGCCGCGTTGGGAGCCGACCGCCAGGTGCTGGTCCTCGTGCCCGAGATCGCGCTGACGCCCCAGCTGGTCGAACGATTTCGGCGCCGCTTCAGCGCAGGCGTGGTCGCGGTGCACTCGGGGCTGACCGGGACGGAGCGCCGCGATGCCTGGCGCGCCGCCCACTCGGGCCATGCGCGCATCGTGATTGGGACGCGCTCGGCTGTTTTCACCCCGCTCGAACGCCTGAGCCTCATCGTGGTGGACGAGGAACACGACGCGTCGTACAAGCAGCAGGAGGGTTTTCGCTATTCGGCGCGGGATCTCGCGGTGCTGCGGGCGCAGCGTGCCCGGGTTCCCGTGATCCTCGGTTCCGCCACGCCCTCCCTCGAGACGCTCGACAATGTCTCGCAGGGGCGCTACTCGCGCCACGAGCTGCCGGCGAGGCCCGGCGCGGCGCGCCCCCCCGCCATGCACCTCGTCGATCTGCGCAAGCACCCGAGCGATCAGGGACTGTCGCAGCCGGCCATGAGCGCCATGGAGCGGCATCTGAAGAACGGCGGCCAGGTGATCGTGTTCTTGAACCGGCGGGGATATGCGCCGACCCTGTTTTGCAATGCCTGCGGCTGGAGCGCCTCTTGCGCCCACTGCGATGCGCGCATGACCCTCCATCGCCGGGCCTCGGAGCTCCGCTGCCATCACTGCGGCGCTCGGGCCAAAGTGCCCGCCATGTGCCCGAGCTGCAATCAACCGCTGCATCCCGTAGGCCAGGGCACCGAGCGCGTGGAAGAGACCTTGGTGCGATTGTTTCCCGACGCGCCGCTGGCGCGCCTCGACCGCGATACGGCGGGTGCGGGCAGCGCCATGCAGGCGGTGCTCGATCGGGTCCACCGGGGGGAGGCGCGGATCCTGGTCGGCACGCAAATGCTCACCAAAGGTCATCATTTCCCCGACGTGAGTCTGGTGGTCATCCTGGACGCCGATCAGGGGCTGTTCGCCACCGACTTCCGCGCGACCGAGCGGCTCGCGCAGACCATCACGCAGGTGGCCGGACGCGCCGGGCGCGCCGCCCGCCCGGGCGAGGTCATCGTGCAAACCTCCTTCCCCGAGCACCCGCTGCTCACGCGCTTGATCGTCGAAGGGTACGAACGGTTCGCAGCCACCGCGCTCGAGGAGCGTCGGGCGGCGAGCTGGCCGCCGTACTCGCGGCTCGCGCTGCTTCGCGCCGAAGCGAAGGACAGGGAGGGCCTGGACGGCTACTTGCGGGCCGCGGCCGCGCGCGCGGCAACCGTCGGCGAGCGTGCCGTCCGCGTGCTGGGCCCCGCGGCCGCCTTGATCGCGAGGCGTGCCGATCACTTCCGCGCGCATCTGTTGATCGAAAGCCCCTCGCGCGGTCCGCTGCAGCGCTTTTTAGCGGCGTGGCTCCCGCAAGTGGAATCCCTGCCGGGCCCCAGGGGGGTGCGCTGGTCCATCGACGTCGATCCTCTCGAAGTGGACTAGCAGCCTGTCGACTCAAGGGATCGGGACCTAAGGGGCGTTTGCGGTACACTGCCGACCGCTCATTCACCTGACCCATCGACGGATTTGCCTTGAAGACCTTGATCGAGACCTTGCTGAGGCAGGCGCTCGCCGCGCTGCCGGAAACCCTGGTACCCGCCGCACAACGCGACATCGACATCGAGGTGGAGCGCACGCGCGACGCATCGCACGGCGATTTCGCGTCGAACCTCGCGATGCGTTTGGCGAGGGCCGCGCGCCAGAGCCCGCGCAAGATCGCCGAGGCCGTCAAATCCGCCCTTCCGGCACACTCCGCCGTGGCCAAGGTCGAGATCGCGGGCGCCGGGTTCATCAATTTCTTTCTCGACGACGCCTCCTACCGCGCCGAGATCGTCCGCATCCTCGACGAGGGCGACGCCTACGGCCGCTCCGGTGCGGGCCGTGGCAAATCCGTGCTCGTGGAATTCGTCTCCGCGAACCCCACCGGGCCGTTGCACGTCGGGCACGGCCGTCATGCCGCCTACGGGGCGAGCGTGGCGAATCTGCTCGAGGCCGTGGGCTTTCGCGTGGCGCGCGAGTACTACGTGAACGATGCCGGGCGCCAGATGGAGATTCTCGCCGCGAGCACCTGGTTGAGGTACCTCGAGAAATGCGGCGAGCGGTTCGTGTTTCCCGCGAACGGCTACCGCGGCGACTACCTCATTGCCATCGCAGCGGACCTGCACGCGGCCGAGGGAGGGGCGCTCGCCAGGACTGCCGCGGAGATCTTCGAGGATCTTCCGCCCGACGAGCCGCAGGGCGGCGACAAGGACGCGTACATCGACGCGCTCATCGTGCGCGCGCGCCGGCTTCTCGGCGATGCGGCGTTCCGCCGCGTGCTCGATCATGCCCTGTCCGCCATCCTCGGCGACATCCGCGAGGATCTCGGGGAGTTCGGCGTGACTTTCGATTCCTGGTTCAGCGAGCGCTCGCTCATCGACGACGGCTCCATCGACCGGGCGGTCGCGAAAGTGAAGGAGCGAGGGCACGCCTACCTCGAGGACGGAGCGCTCTGGTTCAGGAGCACCGACTACGGCGACGAAAAGGACCGGGTGATGGTGCGGGAGAACGGCATCAAGACCTACTTCTCCTCCGACATCGCCTTCGTGTTCAACAAGCGGGAGCGCGGCTTCGAGCACCTGCTCTACGTCTGGGGCGCCGATCATCACGGCTACATCGCGCGGCTGCGCGCGGGTCTCGTTGCGCTCGGCGGTCCTCCCGAGTGCTTCGAGGTACGGCTCGTACAGTTCGTCACGCTGTTCCGCGGCGGCGAAAAGGCGCAGATGTCCACGCGGTCGGGAGAGTTCGTGACCTTGCGCGCGCTGCGCGGGGAGGTGGGCGACGATGCCGCGCGCCTGTTCTACGTCATGCGCAGCAACGATCAGCATCTCGATTTCGATCTGGAGCTCGCCAAGGCGCGCTCCAACGACAATCCGGTGTACTACATCCAGTACGCGCACGCTCGCGTCGCGAGCGTGAAGCGCCAGATGCAGGAGCGGGGACTCGTGCACGACGCCGCGCGCGGAGCCGCGGCGCTCGCGAAGCTCGTGGAGCCGCAGGAGATCAAGTTGATCAAGCGCCTCTCGACCTATCCCGAAACCGTGGAGTACTGCGCTCTGGAGCGGGCGCCGCATGCGCTGGTGCACTACCTGCGGGACCTGGCGAACGATTTCCACACCTACTACAGCGCGCACCAATTCCTGGTCGAGGACGAGGCGTTGCGCGATGCGCGCTTGAGCCTCGCTCTCGCCGCGCAGACGGTGATTCGAAACGGCCTGCGTCTGGTGGGCGTGTCGGCACCCGAGACGATGTAGTCCCGGCAAGATGGCGCGCGACTACAAGCCGAAGCGCAAACGGCCGGGCGGCGGATTCTCGGGGTGGATCGGCGCCCTGTGCGGTCTGGCCGCGGGCCTCGTCATCGCCGCGGCGGTCTACGTCAAGGACCATCGGCCCGAGACGCCGGGCGTCAAAGTCGTCCCGAAGGTCGACAAGAAGAGGTCCCGGGGCGGCGACGCCGCGGACGCCGACAGCGCGGATGCGGGTGCGCCCGACGATTCGGCGAAGTCGTATGCATTCTACGACATGCTGCCCAAGTTCGAGGTGGTGGTACCGGAGAAGGACAAGGACGTGCGTCCCGATACCCGGGCCGTACCCGAGACCCGCAACGGCACCTATGTGCTGCAGGCGGGCTCGTACAAGAACTTCGCCGATGCCGACCGCGTCCGCGCGAAATTGGCCTTGCAGGGCGTCGAGTCGAAGGTCCAGAAGGTGTCGGTCGACAACGATACCTGGCACCGCATCCGCATCGGTCCCATCTCCAATCTGGGCGAGCTCAACCGCTTGCGCACGATTCTGCGCAAGGCCGACGTGGACGTCCTGGTGATCCGCGTAGGCGATTGATCGGCGCAGTATTCCCGGATCAGCGCGAGATCGCGCTCAGTCCTCGCCCAGTTGACGAAAATCGACCCCTAATGCACGCAACTTCCGGTAAAGGTGAGTGCGCTCCATACCGACCCGCTTCGCAAGCTGGCCGACCTTGCCGTTGCACAACAGAAGCTGTTGCTGCAGATAGGCACGCTCGAATTGTTCGCGCGCCTCGCGCAGCGGAAGCGCCAGCAGGTCCTGTTTGACCAGCGGCTCGTCGAGCGCCATTTTCACGGCGAGCTCGCGCTCGATTTCCTCCAGCCGGATCTCCTCGCCGGCACCCAGCACCAGAACGCGCTGCACGAGGTTCTTCAACTCGCCCAGGTTTCCGGGCCACGGATAATTGCGCAGCCGGTTCTGCGCCGCGACGCTGAAGCGGCGCAACGGCAGATGCTGGTCGTCCACCAGGCGATCGACGTAGTAGCGCAGCAGGTCAGGCGCGTCCTCGGCGTAATCGCGCAGCGCCGGCACGCGCAGCGTGATCACGTTGAGATGGGCGATGAGGTCGCGGCGAAAAGGCTCCGGCGAGGAGCGGCCCTCGAAACCTTCCTGCGCCGAGGCGATCCAGCGCACATTGAGCGGCACTCGTTCCCGTCCGCCGACCCGGGTGTAGCTGTTCTGCTCGATCGCCCCGAGGAGCGCCCGCTGCGCCTCGCTGTGCAGGTCCTCGAGCCCGTTGAGATAGAGCGAGCCGCCCGCGGCCTGATCGAGCGCGCCGAGCGCCACCTTGCCGTCGCGCTCGCTGCCGAAGAGGGCCGCCGCCGGGTCCGCGCCGAGACTCGCCGCCACGACCATGAAGAAAGGCTTGGCGGAGCGCGCGGAAAGCGAATGCAGGTGGCGCGCATAGGCCTCGCGCCCCGAACCGAGCTCGCCGATGAGGAGCACGGGAGAGGCGCTCGCGGCGGCCTGCTGCACCTGCTCTCGCAGGGCCTGAGTGAGCTTGCTCTTGCCGATCGGCACCGCGAGCGCCGAGCCCTTGGCCCGCTCGGACAAGCGCTTGCGGCGGCCGGCATCGAGCGCCCGCTCCACCGTGTGCAGGAGCTTGGTGAGCGAGAGCGGCTTCTCCACGAAATCGAAGGCGCCGAGGCGCGTCGCCTCGACCGCCGTTTCGACGGTTCCATGTCCGGACATCATCACCACCGGACAATCGTGGCCGTCGGTCACCGACCATTCGCGCAGCAGCGTGATGCCGTCCGTGTCGGGCATCCAGATGTCGAGAAGCACGAGATCCGGCACGTGTGCCGCCCGGGAGCTTCGGGCCTCCGCGGCATCTGCCGCGACCTCGACCTCGTAGCCCTCGTCCGCCAGAATCTCCTTCAGCAGTCCGCGGATATCCGCCTCATCGTCCACCACCAATATCCTAGAAGCGGTCATACGCGTTCTCTCCTCTGTTCACCCTTGCGCGGCTCTCTGCTGGTCGCTCCGCGTACACCTTCGCCCAGCGGCAGCAGGATACGCACCCTTGCGCCGCCCGAACGCCGATTATCCGCCTCAATTCGTCCGCCATGCTCGTCCACTATCTTTTTCACGATCGCGAGCCCCAGACCCGTGCCTTTCGGCTTGCTTGTGACATAAGGATCGAAGACCGTGCCGATCAAATCCCGCTGGAAGCCGGGGCCGTTGTCCGACACGACGATGGCTGCCATCTGTTTGGGACCATCTTCGGCGACGTGAGTTTCGATGTCGACGCGCCCTTCCGGTCTTCCGTCGAGAGCCTCGAGGGAATTGGTGAGTAAATTATTCAATATCTGCCGGATGCGGACCCGGTCGGCGGACAGCGTCGGCAGCAGGGGGCTCAACGACAGCCTCATCTCCACGGTGTTTTCGTGGGAGCGGTACAGCTCGACGACCTCGATGATCAGCTGGTTCAAGTCGAACGGGGAGAAATGCAGGTCCGGAGCCCGCGCGTACTCCGAGAAGGCGTTCACCATCTGCTTCATCGCGTCGACCTGGGCGACGATGGTATGCGTCGCGCGCTCGAGAATTTGCGCATCCTGCGCGTTCATGCTGCCCAGGAACTTGCGCTGCATGCGCTCCGCCGCGAGCTGAATGGGCGTGAGCGGGTTCTTGATCTCGTGGGCGAGCCTGCGCGCGACTTCGCCCCAGGCCGCGTCGCGCTGCGCCTGCAGGAGCGTGGTGATGTCGTCGAACACC
This sequence comes from Steroidobacteraceae bacterium, assembly GCA_036501585.1. Lineage (GTDB taxonomy): Bacteria > Pseudomonadota > Gammaproteobacteria > Steroidobacterales > Steroidobacteraceae > Bog-1198. The sequence goes on along the minus strand of DASYAC010000081.1, from coordinate 5 downwards.
AGCAC
>DASYAC010000080.1:0-14083 GCA_036501585.1 Steroidobacteraceae bacterium | reverse complement strand
GCGTGAGCATGATCGTCCGCCGTCACCGCCCCGCCGTCGATCTGGATCACCAGGGTCTCGAGCTCGTGACTCAGGTCGCCCATCGCGCTGATGCCCGCCATCCGCGCGCCGCCCTTCAGCGTGTGCAATTGACGCTGCAGTTCGGCGACACGGTCCTTGTCCTTGCGATCCCGGTTCCACGCCGTCAGAGAAATCTCGGCCGCTTCGATCAGCTCCGTGGCCTCCTCGCTGAAGATGCCCGCAATCTCGTGATCGAATTCCTCGGCCGCCACGGGAAGGCCGGCACCGCCGGCCGGCCGCGCTTCGCCCGCAATGCCGTCGGCAACTTCCTGAGCCGCTGGGGCCTGGGGGAGAGCCTCCGGCGCCGCGCTCGGCGCTTCAGCCAGCTTCGGCACCGGCACCAGCGCCGAAGCGCTGGTGTCGACGGCGGCGAGCGCGAGCTCCACATCGAGGTCGGTCTCGAGCTTGCGCAGCCTCGCCAGGAGCGAGGGTTGCTCGGTAAAAAAGCCCGTGGTCTCGTTGATGTGAGACACCACGTTCTCGATGGCGCGTACCGCGTCTGCGAGGACCGCGATGCCGGCCTCGCTCAAACCCCGGCCGCTATCGAACACCTTGCGCATGTAGTGGTTGAGAGGCTCGGCGACCCGGATGCCGTGCCGTGCCTCCGCCATCTTCGAGCTTCCGCTCAGCGTGTGGATGGCGCGGTACACGGACTCCGGCAAATCGTGCGGTGCCGGTTGACCGGCTCGCTTGCGCAAGTAGTCGCGGATCTCGGCCAGATGGCTCGAGGTTTCCTTGCTGTAGATCTCGTGCAGCTGCGGGTCCATCGGCGACGGCGAGTCCGGTGGGACTTCCGCCCTGGCGGCACCCGGTCGATCGGCCGCCGCGGTCGCCGTTGCCGCCGCGGGTGCGGCCGCGGTCGCGGTCGCGGCCACCGCCACGCCCGAATCCGGGGGTTTGGGCGCCGCCGCCGTCAAGACGCCGGAGGCATCGGCACGGTCCTCCGGTGCGATGGAGGCACCCAGCTGCTCGGTCTCGCGTCCGTCGGCGTACGCAAAGGCGCGCGACATCAGCGTCTCTACGGAGACGGAACTCTGACGGCCGCTTTCCAACTGTTCGACCAGTGCCGGCAACGCGGCCACGGCGCTGCGCAACAGGCTCATCATGCCGGGCGTTCTCGACAAGGTCTTGTCGATGAGCCGATTCAGCAAATTCTCGATCGACCAGCCGAACTCGGCGATCGATCGGGCACCGACCATGCGGCCCGAGCCCTTCAAAGTGTGAAAACTGCGCCGCAGCGATGCCAGGGCTTCCAGGTCCATCGGATTCTGGTCCCAGAGCGGGAAGGTCTTGAGGATCGCGGCGATCTCCTCCTTCGCCTCCTCGATGAACAGCTCCAGGAATTGCGGATCCACTTCTGCCGGAGCCGGGGGCGGCGGGGCTGCGAACGGCGGCGCCGCGGCCAGTGCGATCAGCGGATCGGTCGCTGCCTGCACTCGCTTGGATTCCTCCAGCGCGAGCGTCGATTCGGGATCCAATTTGACCGTCTTGGCCGCATCCGACGCGGGCAGCTCCACGTTCGGTACGCGCGTCTCGGCATCCGCGGCCAGCGCCTTGAGGCAGATCTCTGCATTGTCGAGCATGTACCAGGGATCGGCCCGCCCGTTCTGCAAAGTCTCCATGTAGTACTCGATGCTGACGATGGCATCCGCGATGCGCTCGAGGCGCAACGCATCCGGAACTCCGGCGCCCGGCTCGATGAGCCTGCGCACCTCGGTGCCGATGGTGTCCATCAGTTCGACCGCCCGCCCCTTGCCGAGCATCAGCAGCCCGGCCGTGATGCCCCGCAGCAACTGCGGTACGTTGTCCAGGCCCTGCGCGGCGGGTGAATCCGCGGGTTTTTGTACTGCGATCGACACGGCCTCCTTGACCCGGGCCAGATTGACGATGCACTCCCGAAGAACGGCCTCGCTCACCTGGCGGAACTCGAAATCCTGGTCCGATGCCGTCTCGGCAGCCGCGCCGGCCGGCGCCGTGGGCAGGATCAGCCGCACCAATTGATCGTCGAGGCTGTCTTCCACCGACAAAAGCACGCCGGCCACCTTGACCAGGGCGGCCTCGGAAGGATTCCTGCCGTCGCTCAATGTCTCCGACAGCTCGGAGACTTCCTGCTGCACCCGCTGGCGCAACTCCCCGAGGCCGAGAACCCCGAGGGTGTCGCTGATCTTCTTGAGCAGATCGAGCTGCGGCATGAGCTCGTCATTTCGGCCGCCGCCGCGGCGCACGAAGATGTCGAGGACATCCTTGACCTTCGACAGGTCCTCCTTGATGGCGGCGGCCACCGTGCGCATGAGCTTGACGCTCGGGGCGGAGAGGCTTTCGCGCTCCTGCTCGACGGAATCGTCCACCGGCAAGAGCTCCGACAGCTTGAATGATGCGCGCACCGCCCCGATACGCCCGCCGGTCGTCGTCGCCCGGGCCACGTAATAAAGGAGATTGTTGAGCAGATCCACCGGGGGATCCTCGCCGTAGCGAGTCTCACCGAGCTCGTAGAGGAGCTTGATCTGCCGGTCAGCCTGGCCGAGCAGACGCTTCAGCGTGGCGCTGCCCTCGAGCCCGTTCGCGCGCACTGCCTCGAGAATCGCTCCGATCACCCACCAGAGCTGGAACACCGGCTGAGTCGTGGCGACCTGTTCGAGCTTCTCCGCGACTTTCGCGAGTATCTCGAGATTCTGCACGGTGCGCTCGCCGCGTATGTATCCCAGCAAGCCCACCTGGAAACGGGGCCTCAGCCTTCGCGCCCATTGCACCACCGTGATCGATTGCTCGTCCTGACGCTGCTCCTGCGGCTGCGCCGGCTGGTCGGACTTGAGGTTGAGCAGCAGGAGCGTACCTTCCGACAACAAGGGGCTGCCGCGCACCGAGCGCAAATCGTTGAGCAAGGGCAGGAGTACCAGGGCGAGATCGCGGCCGCCGGAAAGCACCCGCTCGAGATAGGTAGGGAGCTGGACCATGGCGCGCATCAGCGCATCCAATCCGTCTCCCTGGCGCTTCTGGTCCGCGCCCGCGCCGATCAGGTAGCGGGTAACGTGCTCCATCTCCTCGGCCAGCAGCGCCGCTCCGTAGACCTCGACCAGGCGCAGCACACCGTGCGCCAGGTGCAGCTGCTCGGCGCATTTCTCCAGGAACGACTGCTGATCCGGACGCTCCGCGTAAGCCTCGAGCGATGCGCGCGCCTCGTTCAGGGTCGCGCTCAATTCTTTCGCGACCAGGTGCAAGGTTTGAGAGCTGATGTCAGTCATCGGAATGGGCCATCGGAATCGTCGAGTTGCCGCGCCGTCAGGCGCCGGCTCCGCTCGCCTTGCGCATCTTGCCGGAGCCGCCCGCCGCGATCGGTCCGGCGCTCGCCGGTCCGGGACCGGCGGGCCCCGGGTTGAGGGGCCCCGAATTGACCGGTGGGTTCACCGGCTTGATCCCGGTGACCGGCGCCACGGCGCCCACGGTGGTCGTGCCGGCGGCATAATCCGGAAGCCGGAAGCCGGCGACCGATTTTCGCAATTGCGCCGACAGCGCCGCGAGCTTCGCGATGGACGTGGAGGTTGCGGTGGAGCCCTCCGCCGTCTGGGTGGATATTTCGCGCACGACTTGCATATTCTTGGAGATGTTTCCCGACGCGGCGGCCTGCTGGCGCGCGCTGGCCGAAATGTTCTGCACCAGGCTCGCGATCTGGTTCGACACCTGCTCGATCTCCTCCAGGGCGGCACCTGCGTTCTCCGCCAGCAGGGCGCCGCCGACCACGTCGGTGGTGCTGCGCTCCATCGATACCACGGCCTCGTTGGTATCCGTCTGGATGGTGCGCACCAGCACCTCGATCTGCTTGGTGGCGTTGGCCGCGCGTTCCGCGAGACGCTGGACTTCGTCCGCCACCACCGCGAAGCCCCGACCCGCCTCCCCGGCCATCGACGCCTGGATGGACGCGTTCAAGGCCAGGATATTGGTCTGCTCCGCGATGTCGTTGATCAGCTCGACGATGTTGCCGATCTCCTGCGAGCTCTCACCCAGCCGCTTGATGCGCTTGCTGGTCTCCTGGATGGTCTCGCGGATCGCATTCATGCCGTCGATGGTCCGGCGCACGGCATCGCCGCCCTTGTGGGCGATGTCCACCGAATGGCGCGCAACGTCCGAGCAGCGCTCGGAATTCCCCGACACTTCCTCGATGGAGGCCGCCATGTCGGCCATCGATTCGGAGGCCGCCGAAATCTGCCTGGATTGGGCGCTCGAGGCCTTCGCCATGTGCGCGGCCGCCGACTGGGTCTGCCGGGCGGCGCCGTCGAGCTGGATCGCCGAGTCGTTGATGGTCGTGACCAGTTCGCGCAGCGCCTCGATGGCGTAATTGATGGAGTCCGCGATCGCGCCCGTGATGTCCTCGGTGACCGTCGCCTGCACGGTGAGATCGCCGTCCGCGAGGCTCGACAGTTCGTCGAGCAGGCGCATGATGGCCTCCTGATTGCGTTCGTTTTCACGCACCCGCAGCTCCGTGCTGCGGCGCGCGGTCACCGCCTTGCGGAACAGCCAGACGAGCGCTCCGAGCAGCAACGCCGCGGCGCCCAGGAGCGCGAGAATCCATCCCCGATACGCGCTCCCTGGCTCCGGCGGTGCGGCCGGTGCGGGTCCCAGCTCGCCGCTCATCGTGCTCGCGAGCGCCGGCAGCAAACGTGCCGCGATCTGGGCCTTCGACAGCGATTCTGCGGCGCCGATGGCCTTGCGTACGCCCCCGGCGAACTCGAGGTTGCGCTGAACCACGGTCTTCAGCCGTTGCTCCGCATCGGGACCGGTAACCCGCGGCAGCGCCATGCCGGACTCTTCTCCGGACAGGCCCCGCACCACTTGATTCAGGAATTCCAAGCTGTCCGCCAGCCGTTGGGCCGCGGGCGCCGCATCGCTTACACCGGACGCCAGGCCGTTCAGTTCCTGCTGAATACGTTGCACGGCGAGCTCGAAGCGCTCCAGGTAGCGGCTCATCCCCTCGAGTTTCTGGACGCCGACCGCGCTTGCCAGGTCGCCCAGCTCCGACAGGAGCTTGGGAGCGAGATCCCGGGTCTGTTGGTTGGCGGCCTGGATGGCCTCGACCGCGGGGCGGGCGTCCGCGACGGCCGACACCGCCGCGCTGAACTTGCTCAAGGACGGCTCGAGCTTGTCTTCATGCCCCTTGAGGGCCGAGCCCGAGGCGAGCGTCTTCAGGCGGGCCATGCTGCGGTTCATCGCGTCGAACGCGCTGGCCTCGCCCCGCAGCGCGTTTTCCGCCTCGAAAGGGATTCGCTCGATGACCAGCGTAATCTGCTCGTTGGGCGCCGAGACCGGAGGCGCGCTTCGGGACAGCAGGGTGAGGACCGCGGCCCCGGCGAGGCAGGCGACGGTCAATGCCAGGAACAACGGGAGCAACTGAGTCTTGGGAACGGTCTCTCGCATGGTCATCCAACGCGTCCGGAATTCAACTGGCTGCCTGGAGGAAGCTCTGGCTCTCCACCAAGCTCTTCAAACTCAGCACGGGCCACACTTCGCCGCCGCGGCGGAATGCGCCCGCCAGATAGGTGTCGCAGCGGATGACCGTGGGCGGCGCCTCCGCATTGAACTCCGCCTCGGCGAAGCGCCGGAATCCCAGCACTTCGTCGACGATGAGCCCGGCGGGAATCTCCCGGTGATTCACCACGACGACGCGGGTATTGCGTCCGGGCGTGGTCGGCCCGCTGCCCAGGAATTGCCGCAGATCGAGCATCGGCAGAAGCGAGCCGCGAACGTTGGCGAGTCCCCTGACCCAGCTTTTCGCCCCCGGTATCCGCGTAATCACGGCCGGATACCCCAGCACCTCGCGTGTCTCCTCGCGGGCGATCAAGAATGTCTCCCCCCCCATGCGGCAAGCCACGCCCACCCATTCCCGGCCCGCCGCCGCGTCGGGAGGATTGGCGGTGGCGACCGTGCGGCTGCGCTTCTCGAGCTCCTTGAGCAGTTCGAACGGCCGGTCGCGCAAGCTGCGTAAGCTTAAATCCCCCCCGCCCACCGTACTCGTCATACGGCCAGCGCGGCCTGCGCCTTCTCCACCAATGCCTGGGCGGAGACCGGTTTCACCAGATAGTCCACCGCGCCCTGCCGCAATCCCCACACCCGGTCCGTTTCCTGGCCCTTGGTGGTCACCATGATGATGGGTATCAGACTGGTCTCGGGGTCGTTGTTGAGCATGCGCGTGGCCTGATAGCCGTTGACTCCCGGCATGACGATGTCCATGAATATGAGATCCGGCTTCATGGCCTTCGCCTTGCGGATGCCCTCCTCGCCGTTCTCCGCCGCCGCGGTCTTGAAGCCATGTTTTTCCAGGGCTTTCTGCATGACGAACACCTCGGTCGGGGAGTCGTCGACTATGAGAATAAGCGCCATCTTATTCCTCCGTCATTTGCCCACATGCGCCTCGATGGCGCCCAGGAGCTCGTCCTTGGTGAACGGTTTGGTCAGGTAGTGTTCCGACCCCACGATACGCCCGCGAGCGCGGTCGAAGAGGCCGTCCTTGCTGGACAGCATGATCACCGGAATCTGCTTGAACACCTTGTTGTGCTTGATCAGCGAACAGGTTTGGTACCCGTCGAGCCGCGGCATCATGATGTCGACGAAAACGATGTCCGGCTGGTGATCGGCGATCTTCGAGAGCGCATCGAAGCCGTCGACTGCGGTAAACACTTCGCACCCCTCCTTGGTCAGGAGCGTCTCGGCGGTACGGCGGATCGTCTTCGAGTCGTCGATCACGAGGACTTTGAGTCCCGAGAGTTTGGGTTTGCCGTTGCTGATCATGCTCTGCATGGATTTGGACTCTTGACCGGGCGTGCGTAGGTGCTGGAATCTTGTGGCTTTTTAACATATCCGGGGCGCGCAAGCCACGGTACGGAGTCGACATTTCGAGGGAATGGCGCACAAACGACGGTGGCGTGGTTCACAGTTTTCGCACCGGACGATAGAGCGGCCGCTTGCGATAGACTGCGGCCGGTTGCCGAGGTTTTGGAATCCTTGGAGGTTGTCGAGATGTCTTCCAGAGTTCGACTGGTCGTGGTGATGGACCCGATCGAGAGCATCAATCCCGCCAAGGACTCGACGCTCGCGATCCTGCTGGCGGCCCAGGCGCGGGGGTGGGAGATTCATTACGCGGAGCTGGGCGACCTGTGGTTGCGGGACGGCGTTGCCTTCGGAAGGCTCGCGCCGCTCGAGGTCATGGACGATGCGAGGCGCTGGTTCTCGCGCGGCGAGCGGGTGCCCGCAAGACTCGGCGATTATGACGTCATTCTGATGCGCAAGGACCCGCCGTTCGACACCGAGTACATCTACAGCACCTACATCCTGGAGCGCGCGGGCGGCCAAGGGGCCTTGGTCTGCAACGACCCGCGGGGCCTTCGGGACATGAACGAGAAGGTCTATACGGCCTGGTTCCCGGAATGCTGCGCGCCCACCCTGATCACGCGCGACATGCATGAGATGGGCGAATTTCTCAAGGAGCAGGGCAAAGCCGTCTGCAAGCCGCTGCACGGAATGGGCGGGCGGTCCATATTCGTGCTCGAGCAAGGCGACAAGAACCGCAACGTGATATTCGAGACCCTCACGGACTACGGACATAAATATGCCATCGTGCAGCGCTACCTCCCGGAGATCGTCACGGGAGGCGATAACCGGGTGATCCTCATCAACGGCGAGCCCGTGCCTTTCGCGCTGCAGCGCATGCCGGACGCCGCCGACCATCGAGGCAACCTCGCCGCCGGCGCAAAGGCCGAGAGCCGTCCGCTCAACGATCGCGACCGTTGGCTCTGCTCGGTCATCGGCCCGAAGCTCGCGGCCGCGGGCATGGTTTTCGTCGGCCTGGATGTGATCGGCGATTACGTAACCGAGATCAACGTCACGAGTCCGACCGGCATCCGCGAACTAAACAAGAAGCACGGTGTCGACATTGGTGCGCTCCTGGTGAAGGCGATCGCGGGGATTCTGGACACCCGATGAGTTCCGACTTGCTCAAGGCGGGTCTCCCGCCGGCAAACGATCGCATGCTGACCACGTGCTTCCTCGCGGCATTGGTCCACGGCATCGTGATCCTGGGCGTCACTTTCAGCGCGCCGGGAAGCAAAGACGAGCAGGGCGACGGCCCGGCGCTGGAAGTCGTCCTGGTCAACGATCAGGCGCCCAGCGTCGCCAAGAACCCGAACGCGCAGTACCTGGCTCAGCGCAGCCAGCTGGGCTCGGGCAATACCTTGAAGCGCGAGCGGGCCTTGATCCCACGATCCTCCTTGAGTCCGATGGAGCGGGAGGGCATCCCCAACGGCGACGGCGATGCCTCCGACCAAACCGGGCGGGATCTGGGAGACGACGAGATCATCGCGACTCGGGCACCCACCACGAAGATTCTTTATTTTGCCTCGGCAACGGCCGCCGACCAGCCGGCGAAACTGCCTCTCCTGCTCGAGAAGCGGCCGGATCTCGGCATGGCGCCCAACGACGACGGTGTCATGCTCCGCATGCGCGGCGAGGCGCGGCAGCAGCTGTGGATCGCCGCGGACACCCGCGAGTCCGACGTGGCCGTATATCTCGACAGCTGGAGGCGCAAGGTGGAACGGGTCGGCACGGTGAATTTCCCCGAAGCCGCGCGCCGCGTGCGCCACTCCGGGACACCGGTGATCGAGGTGACCATCGGCGCGGACGGCAAGCTCGTGGAAAGCGTGGTGCGCCGGAGCAGCGGCCACGCGGAGATCGACGAGGCCGCCATGCGGATCTTGACGCTCGCCTCACCATACGATCCGTTTCCGAGCGAGCTTGCGGCCCGCCACGACGAGATTCGGATCGCCTACGAATGGCAGTTTCTCGACGGGTCGGCGCAAGGCTCGAGCGTCTACTACGCAGATCCCGACAAGTCCGCGCAGGCGGCGCCTCCCGAGCCCGCTCCCCCCGCTCAACCTCCCGGCGCCCAGCCTCCCCCCGCTCAACCTCCGAACACTCGATGATCGGCCCATGAGCCAGCCCGACTACCTCACCAACCAGCTGCTGATCGCGATGCCGACGATGGGCGATCCGAACTTTGCCCGGACGGTGGCCCTCATTTGCGATCACGGGCCGGGCGGTGCCCTGGGACTCATCCTCAACAAGCCGCTCCCCATGCGGATGAGCGAGATCTTCGAGCAGCTCGAGATCGAGCTCCCGGGTGGCCCCCTGAGCGAGCGCCAGGTGCTGCGCGGCGGCCCCATGCAGACCGACCGCGGCTTCGTGGTGCATCGAGCCGGCGGGGAATGGGACTCCACGCTCAAAGTCTCCGATTCCATCCACGTCACCACCTCGCGCGACATCCTCGCCGCGATGGCTCGCGGCGAAGGGCCCCCGGAGGCCGTGGTCGCGCTCGGTTATGCGGGCTGGGACGGCGGCCAGCTGGAGGATGAGATCAGGGCGAATGCCTGGCTCAGTGCGCCGGCCGACAGCGGGATCATCTTCGATGTTCCGTTCGAGGCCCGTTGGCTCGCCGCCGGACGCCTGCTCGGCGTCGAGCTCTCCCGCATCAGCCCGATCAGCGGCAATGCCTGATGATCCCGCGCGACGGCCGCGATCCGGGCCAGGGACGGCATCTCGTATTGTCGTTCGACTTCGGCAAGCGGCGCATCGGCGTCGCCTGCGGCGACAGCGTCAGCCGCGCCGCCTCGCCGCTCGGAGGCGTATCGGCGGGGCCGCAGGGACCGCAATGGGGCGGCATCGACGCCCTGATGCGCGATTGGCGTCCCGCCGTTCTCGTGGTCGGGCTGCCGTATAATGCCGACGGTTCCGAGGGCGCTGCCGCGGCCGCGGCGCGCAGCTTTGCCGCCGAGCTCGGCGAGCGCTATAGGCTACCGGTGCAGCTCGTCGATGAGCGCTACTCCTCGCTCGAGGCCGGGGAGCGGCTGAGAGTGGCGCGTGAATCGGGATTGCGCAAGCGGCGGGTCGCGAAGGTCGACGTCGATGCGGCGGCGGCTTGCGTCATCCTGGAGCGGTGGTTCAGCGAAAAAACATGAGGCGCGAATGCGTGTACAAACCGATGGCGCCGGGGGTCTGCGTCATCTCATCTCGTTGGACGGCCTGACGCGCGAGGCGATCACGGCCCTTCTCGACCGCGCCGAGAGCTACCGCCGTTTCCCGGGGCAGCCGGCCTATGAGGGGCGCGAGCTCGCCGGCGTCACGCTCGCGAATCTGTTCTTCGAGCCGAGCACGCGCACCCGGGCATCGTTCGACCTCGCCAGCCGGCGGCTCGGGGCGCACGTGCTGAACCTGGAAATGCAGTCGAGCTCGCGCGTCAAGGGCGAGACCATGCTCGACACCATTTATACCCTCGAGGCGATGAACACCGACATCTTCGTGATACGCGACTCCGAAGCGGGGATGCCGGAGTTCCTGATCGATCATGTGGCCCCGCACGTGTCCGTCATCAGCGCCGGCGAGGCGCACGTCTCGCACCCCACGCAAGGGTTGCTCGACGCCCTGACCATCCGCGCCCACCGGCGCCGCTTCGCGGGACTCAAAGTGGCGATCGTCGGCGATATCAAGCACTCGCGCGTGGCCCGCTCGACCGCGCGCGCGCTGCGCACCCTCGGCACCTCCGACGTGCGTCTGGTGGCTCCCGAAGCGCTGTTGCCGACCGAGGACGAATTTCAGGGAGCAGAGCGCTTCACCCGGATCGAGGACGGCATCGCCGGCGCCGACGTGGTGATGATGCTGCGGATCCAGAAGGAGCGCATGGCGCAGGCGGCCTCGCTCGACGATGCGGCGTACTTCCGCGAATTCGGATTGAACGCGAAGCGCCTGAAGCTCGCGCAGCCGGATGCCCTGGTCATGCACCCCGGGCCCATGAATCGCGGCGTCGAGATCTCCTCGGAAGTGGCGGACGGGGCGAACTCGGTGATTCGGGAACAGGTCAACAACGGGGTGGCGGTGCGGATGGCGGTGCTGGCTTCCATTGCGGTCACGCTCACCCGGCACCGCCGACCCCTGTAACCCGCGATGGGCGAGTTGCCGCAGGCGATGTCCGCTTCGAGGATGTTAACGCTTGCCATGAGCGCCTGCCGTTCACTCATCCTCGGCGCGAGCCTCGACGGACCGCCAACTAACTGCCGCTGAATTTGTAACTGAAGCGCATCCCGACCGTTCTCGGACGATTCACGGTTATTGCTTCGTACCCTGAACTCAGGTTCTGCCAGAGTTGGGCGCGCGTATCGGTCAGGTTTGTGACGTAACCCTGCATGACCCAAGATCCCCTGCCGGCACCCAGCGCGCCATCGACCGTGGTGAAGGCCGGCAGCTCGTAAGCGGCCGCACTTGTCTGCACGAAGTTTACTTCGTCGGTGGTCGCAAGCGAATGTGACTGGTGCAACATGCCGAGCTGAGCAAAGGAACGATAGTCACCAATGTCCCACTCATAACGTGCGCGAATATTGCCCTGGAACGTTGGCGCACCGGCCAGCGCGCTGCCTAGGGACCCGGTCGGGTTGACAATCCTCGATCCGCTCGAGGTGTCCAGTGTATTGAAATTAATCGGTGTCCCGTCGGCCCAGTAAAACGTTCCCTGTTTGATCAGCGCACTGTGATTCCAGGCAGCGCCGATGCCGAATGTCAATCCGCCTGTGGCGCGCGCGACGGCAGCCATTTCGACGCCGCGCACCCGATAAGTTCCGCCGTTGATGGTGGCGCCGCCTCCCCCGAAGAACAGAGGGTCGACCGGGGTCGTTTGCGCATGATCCCAGTCCTCCTGATAGAGCGAGCCATTCCATTGCAGTGTGTCGTCCCGCCAACTGCTCTTCCACCCAACCTCATTGTTGACCAGCGTATCCGGTGCCGAGCTCAGCGGAGCCGTCCAGCCGCCGTGCGCCTGCGCTTGAGCTTGGTAGGCCGCGGTGCCTGGGTAAAGCGGTGAGCTTTCCGTGGGCGTGAAGAAGCCGCGGTTGAAGGTCCCGGCACGAAATCCCTGCGACCACGTGTAGTACAGCAGGGTATCTTCGGTCACTTTCCAGCTTAAGCTCGCGCGACTTCTGAAACCGGAATACGCGCGGGTAAGCCCCAATTGATTGAGGTTGGTGAAGTTGCGATTCACGCACGGATCGGGCACGGGGCCGGGAGCCGGGTTGTCGTACAGTCGGCACGCGAAACTGCCGACCGCGGACCCGACTTGCCACGTGTCGGTATCGTAATAGCGGGTGCCCACGGTCAGCGTGAGGGATTGCGGGATCAAGTCGTAGTCGACGGACGTGTAGGCGGCTTTCTGATTGTAACCTCGCGTGATGTCATTGAAGAACGCGTCTCCGAGCGGCCGAACGTTCGGATTGTTGGACGTCACGGGCCCCGGGACGAATACCGCGCCGGGATCACACCCGCAGACCTGCTTGCCATTCAGGAAATAGTAACCGGTGGGCGGCGCGACCGGATTGAAATAGGGCAACGCCGTCAGATAGAACCAATCGGTCTGATCCTGGATGAGGTAATCCTCATAAAACAAGCCGCCGACGGCGCGCATGCGCCAGTGGTCGGGCGTGCTCACCCGCAGCTCCTGGCTCTGGTGCGTGTTGCGCTCCTGCGAGCGCCAGTACGAGCTCGGCGAAAAGCAGTGCGCCGTCGCTGAGGTCTTGCCCGGATTGACGCATTGATAGTAATCCGCATATAACCCGCTGCGCGCATAGTTCGTGTAGTCCTGGACCTGCTCGATGTTGCGCACGAGGTACGCGCCCGCGTATACGACCTTGAGCTCACCCACCCGGCCGTCAACCGTCAGCGCCGTGTTCTCGAACCGATCTTTGTTGTAGGAAGGATTGAACAGCTGCACCGTAAAGTTGGGCTGCGGCTGACCCAGCGAGTTCTCTGCCTCCTCGGCGAACACGCCTTGTGCATCGATGTTCTGGTACGACTGGGAGAGCAACGCACTCCAGTTCCCGTTGATTTGATAAAGGGCCTCGACTCGAATGCCCTGGTACGTAACGGGATTGATAGCTGTGCCGACCAGATTCGCGTTCCCGGCGACCCCGGAGTTCGGGGGCACCTGGCACGGGTTACCCTTTCCGCCGCAGCCGATCGGATAATTGGCATAGCTAATGCTTTGGTCAGACGCGGCGCGTGCGAAGGTTGCCGGCGTGTTGGCGATGTAACCGCCGCGTCTCTCGTTGTAGAACACGCCGCGAACCGCCAAGGTATCGGCGATGATTGGGAGGTTGACGACCGCGTCGAGCGCGCCGCTGGGGTCGCCATGTGCCGTCATCGCGTAGCCGGCACGAACTTCCGCCTCCGTGACGTCGAGCTTCGGCTTGTTCGTGATATACCGCAGCACCCCCGCTTCCGCACCGGCTCCGAACAGCGTTCCCTGCGGGCCTTCCAATACCTCGATCCGATCGAGATCGGCGGCGTACACGTCGAGATTTCGGCCTGGCAGCTGAGCGGATTGCTCATCGAGGTAAATCGCCACGTTCGGGAAGCTTCCACCATAGCCCGCTCCCTGGTTTGGGAAATCACCGGTCGCGAGGCCGCGTACGTAGATATTGTTCTGGGCAGGACCCACTCCATGCGCGGTCACGCCCGGCAGGTAGCTCACGTAGTCGTCAAACGTTGTCGCATTCAGATTATGCAATCTGGCGCTCGTCAGCACCTGGATCGTAATCGGGACGTCCTGGAGCGACTGCTCGCGACGGTTGGCGGTGACGATCACTTCGGGCAACCGCTCACTCGGTCGCGACGAAACGGGCTCGGGGGCGGTCAATTCGAGAATGCGCACGGTACGCTCCGTCAGGTGCTCAAACCGGAGTCCTGTTCCTTTCAGCAGACGCGTGAGCGCCTCCTGCGCGCCAAGCCCCGCCGGCACCGCATTCGAGATTTGGTTGCGCACGACGCCGGACACATAAACGAGCTGTAGTCCCGTCTGATCGACATATGCTTCAAGTGCACGCGCGAGAGGTTGGGAGGGAATGTCGGCGGTGAGCGTCGTCGATTCGACAGCCCATGCCGGTGTGCCAGCGGCTCCCGCGAGCGTTACTGGCACGGCGACCGCAACGGTACGGAGAACGAT
>DASYAC010000079.1:0-2499 GCA_036501585.1 Steroidobacteraceae bacterium | reverse complement strand
AGTCGCACCCCGCCGCACGCGGCGCATCGAGCTACGCCGATCTCGTCGCGCCGGGCGAGGGCCATGAGCAGGAACCAGGCGTGCTCGAAGGATATGCCTGCGGGCGCGTGCAGCTCGATGTAAGCCTCGTAAGCCTGGCAGAGGAGCGCCCCTGAATCGAGAGAGCCGAGCCGATACCGCGATTCGAGTCCCAGGGAGCCGGCGTACAGCAGGCCGTACGCGATGAACAGGCTCGCGAGCTGAGATGCTTGAAAGGAGAGCTCCGGATTCCTGAAGAAAAACGCCGTCTGCCGCGGCGACTTGCCGCGATGGCGCATCACCGAGCTCGAATCGGCCTCGAGTACGTAGCTGCGGTAGAGCTTGCGGATGCGGTCGTCGCTCAGCCCCGTCCATTGACGGATGGTGAAGGTGCGGGCTTCGTGACGGATCAGGCGCAGCGCGAGGTCCAGTCGCTCGCGATCGCGGGTGTAACGGTCGTCTGACACTCTCATGGGGCGCTCCTCCTGATGCAATTCACGGGATTCAGGGCACAAAAGAATTTGACTAAAATTAATCACAAAGTTAGCGTGAGTGCCAGATGTTTTTTGCCGCCATTGGCGGCGGTTTCGAGCCAAAATGCGGCGGAGGCTGTATGCAGGATGCATTCATCGGCGGTTGGTCGCGCCAACCGAGCTTCTCGCCCGAGGTGCTCGCCCCGCTGCACGACCTGAATCTCAAGTTTCTGGATCTGGCCGGCGCGCACGCGGGCGGCTGGCGCGGGTCCGGCGCTCTCGGCCTGCCCGGCGGCGTATCGGAGCGCCTGGCGCCCATGTCCGCCTCGCAGCGGGCGGCTGCGGCGAACTGCCCCTATGCGCTCTTCGATCTGCGTTTTCACGACGAGGCCCACTGGAGCACGCGGCTTCGAGGCGCGGGAGAATGGCGGGTCTCGGACGCGGGGGCGGGCGCGGAAGAGGACACCGCGAATTTCGTCCGGCTCGCCCTCTTCTATGCATGGCACGTCGCCAGCACCACCCGCTACGCCGCGCAGCTTCTCCTCGGCATGAGCGAGCGCACCGCGGGGGCTTTTCGCGCGACCATGCTCAATTGTCTTCCCACGCTGGCGGCGAGCGAAACGGCGAATCTGTCCGCGCGGTTCCTCGACTGCGGCGCATATTGGAGCGCACTGATGAGCGCCGCCGTGCGCCGGGACGAGATCAGGTTGCGCAAGATTCAGCTGTTCGGCCTGCAGCTGGCGGCGGCATCGCGCCTGCCCTGACGGGCCGCTCCGCACTTGCCGGGCCGCTCCGGACTCTCCGGGCGGCGAGTTGCGGGGCCGGCCCCCGGGGGTTTAGTCTACGCGGCTCCTATGAACGCCCTCGTCCTTCGACAGCTCGCCAAGGTGTACAAAAACGGCATCAGGGCACTCAAGGGCATCGATCTCACCGTGGCGGAGGGCGATTTCTTCGCGCTCCTGGGTCCGAACGGCGCGGGCAAGACGACCGCGATCGGCATCATCACCTCGCTGGTCAACAAGTCCGGCGGCACGGTCGAGGTGTTCGGCTACGACCTGGACCGCCAGCTCGAGCTGGCGAAGTCCTGCATCGGGATCGTACCGCAGGAAGTGAACTTCAACATGTTCGAGACGGTGTTCACGATCGTCGTGAACCAGGCGGGCTTTTACGGCATCCCACGGCGGCTCGCCAAGGAGCGCGCGGAAAAATACTTGAGGCAGCTGCAGCTCTGGGACCGCCGCAATTCCATTGCGCGCTCTCTCTCGGGCGGAATGAAGCGCCGCCTCATGATCGCGCGGGCGCTGATGCATGAACCGAAGCTCCTGATCCTCGACGAGCCGACCGCCGGCGTCGACATCGAGATCCGCCGGTCGATGTGGGACTTCCTCCGCAAGATCAACGACGAGGGAACGACCATCATCTTGACCACGCACTACCTGGAAGAAGCGGAGAATCTGTGCCGCAACATCGCCATCATCGAGGGCGGCCGCATCATCGAGCGAGACTCCATGGCGAACGTGCTGCGCAAGCTCCAGACGGAAACGTTCGTATTCAATTTGAGCGATCCGAGAACCGCTCCTCCCGAGCTCCCGGCTTACAAGACGCTGCTCAGCGACGATCATACGCTCGAGGTCGAGGTGTCGAAGGGCCAGAGCCTGAACGACATTTTCGCGCAGCTCTCCTCGCAGGGCGTTCGGGTGAACAGCATGCGCAACAAGGTCAATCGCCTGGAGGAATTGTTCATGCGCCTGGTCGACGACAGTGTCCGCGCCGCGGACAACAAATAGGAGCGCCATGGCTGATTCTCTGGCACGCATACAGTGGATCGGGTTCTCGACGATCGTCATCCGCGAATTCAACCGCATCGTGCGGATTTGGGGCCAGACCGTCGTGCCGCCCATCGTCACCGCGACGCTGTACTTCGTGATCTTCGGAAGCCTGATCGGCAAGCGCGTCGGACTGGTCGGGGGCTATGACTACATGCAGTTCATCGCGCCCGGCCTCATCA
>DASYAC010000078.1:0-9810 GCA_036501585.1 Steroidobacteraceae bacterium | reverse complement strand
ATACACGAAGAGCTCTCGACACTCGGATTCACGCCCAAAGGCACCGTGCTGCCAGTGTCGGCGTTTATCTTGAGCAACCTTGATCTATACAGCGCCGTGCTCGATGAGTTCTCAAAGCCCTTGATGGCGCGCACTGACTTCACTCCGCCGCCGCCTGTAGTAGCAGCCATCGGCAACGGCCCCAGGTTCTTTCGCTTCTTCGATGCCACGGCTCAAGCGCTGTTTCTCTACCGCGCTCTCGAGCGCACCGTGGATCACGATCTGGAAGAAGAGATCCACTATCTAGTCAGCGTGGAACGGGCACGCGCGCGCCTGAAAGATGAGATCGACTGGCCTGCGCAATCACTCGACCTCTTCATCAACATGGTTCACCAAAATAACGGAACGCTGTCGAAGACCAAACACGACCGCCACTTCGACTGGTTGACCGATGAAGAGTGCGATCGATTCGCGAACGAAGTCAACGTGGCATTTGGCTCCGTCCCGCAAAAACGAGCACACTGAACGCCGCGACGTAATTTTCCAATTCGAGGCCTGCCAGAAGAAGCCATCCAACGTGAAGCTGCCACGGCAGGCGGCGTGATGAGCGAGGCCAGCCGGCTCGATATTTGGCGGGACAGGCAGCGGCGCTGAACGCCTTTACGATCTCCTGCGCAAAGAAAACGCCGCGGTATGACCGCGGCGTTCATTCGCAAGTCAACGTGCCGGTCGAATTACTTCGAGACGGACTTCTTGAACATGCGGTCGATCTTCTCGTTGATCTGCTCGATCGCCTGCGAGTTCTGCTGAGCGGTCGACAACGCCTGGTTCGCCGTGCTCTGCGCGCCGGAAGCGGCGGAGGAGGCGCTCTGTGCGGCGCTGTTGGCGGCCTGAGCATCGCTTTCAGCCTTGGCGGTGTCGCTCTGCAGCTTCGCCA
This sequence comes from Steroidobacteraceae bacterium, assembly GCA_036501585.1. Lineage (GTDB taxonomy): Bacteria > Pseudomonadota > Gammaproteobacteria > Steroidobacterales > Steroidobacteraceae > Bog-1198. The sequence continues at coordinate 8,894 of DASYAC010000078.1, read as the reverse complement.
CCTGCGACTTGAGATCGTCGATCTGAGCCTGGATCGGCTTCAGGTCCGTGCATCCTGCGAATGCAATGAGGCAGGCCGCGGCGACTGAGGCCTTGAGTGTCGTGGAAAATGTCATAGATAGTCCCCTAGGGTTGTTAATTCATTCGATTCGGAACATCCGAACGTGTCCTCGCACACAAGTCCAGTCGCAATGTCGGGCTCGAATGCGTCGCAACACAGTCACACATAAAGCCAAATTCGCGCGTCGATTGCAACTGAAAGCATCTTAATGTCTCTGCTCGGCGACGATTTTACCCAATTTTACGATCCAAATTAACTCATCGTAAGAAATTTGCAGCGACGCTCCCCGATGGCATGTAAGTTTTACAGCCATCGCGGACGGCCCGCCACCCTTCGTACGTTCAACTCCGTAAAAGTTCCATGACCGCTCGATGACCCTGGTTGATCGCCGAATCGGTATAGGCTTCGCCTCCGGCGTCCGAGTTCGCTATGGTGATCCTGCCGAATTGCGCGCGGCCGAGGACATGCGGCTGCCGGTCTTCCGGGAGGTCGGGTTCGAACAGCGGGTTGTACTCGGGCGCATAGCCGTGGGGCCATCGGTTCACGGTGATCGCCGTGATGTCGCGTGCCGGATCGAACCCTCCCTCTTTGAGCGTGCGTCCCAGCTGATCGCGGATGTTGCGCTCGAAGGTCTCGAAGGATGTCGTGAGGAGCTCGGCGCGTCCGGCGCGATTCTGATCATGTTCCGGCAGTCCCGGCTTGCAGGGCGTGCGCACCATGTGCACGAGCATCGGCTCGCTGGGCGACTTCGTGCTCCGGTAGGAGCCGATGGTGACGTGAGGATTCAAGTGAAAATAGCTGTGATAGCTCCCCGGCGCATAGACGCCGGAAAGCTTGAGCGCGGCGAATGCCTGCCAGTTGATGAGCGCCACGCTCGTATAGACGAGCGGGGTCTTCACCAGGCTGTGCAGGGCTTTCTTCTGCGGAGCCGGCAGCTCCGGACACAGATAGGGGATCATCATGTTGTAGCACGCGAGCACCACGCCGCGAGCCCGCGCCATATAGGCACCGCCGGCGCGCATGTACGTCACCTCGACGTCCGTGGCGGACTTGGGATCCCCCAGATGCCGCGCGCGAATGACCGTACTGCTCAGGCGTAGGCGGAGCGGCGATCCGGCGCGGTCGAGTTGCGAGTAGTCGACGCGTGCCGTGACGATTTCCTCGGCGCGGTTTGCCGGTTGGACACGTCCGCCGACGGCCTCCGGTATGAGGTCGCGAACCAGCGAGCGGGCGATGGTGGCGTTGCCGTCGGGAAAATGCAGCCGATAGGAGCCGCCCGTATCCTCGTAGCCCTTGGGCGTTGGACCCATGCGCGATATCGATCCCTTGGCGAGCTTCATGCCCTGGAACCCCGGCATGTCGAAACCCCAGCAATCGAGCGCGGACACGGCATCGGTGCCCACGCCCCATTCGCCCATGGTGGTCGCGTGGTAATACCGGTTCACCGCCGGATCGACTTTCACGACATCGCGGAGGAACGCCTCATAGCTCATGCGCGACAGGCGTTCCTTTTTCTCCGCCGATGACATTCCCGGCATATAGTCGATTTGCGCGGTCTCGATCTGCACGATTTCCTTGCGTGCCCGATCGGACAGGGGCGCCTGCAATACCGCCTGGGCGAGCGCGGATTTGTCGGAGCGGTAGCCGCCCATGCCGAGAACCAGTTTGTCGGTACCGAAGGTTTCGCGATCGAAGAAGGAGCCCTGCCCGAGGCCCATCTGTTCGTAGAAATTCAGGTGCTGCGTGGTCTTGATGAGCTTCTCGACGTTGATGCCGAGCGTGCGCAGGAGGCCGTCCGCGACCTTGCCGTAGGGACGCGGACTGTCGATCTCCAGCGTGCCGCCGTTCAGGAGGTTGAGGTGGCCGTCGAGATTGAATTCATTGCGCTTCGCATGGCCGCCGAAGTCGTCGTGATTGTCCAGAATGAGGATGCGGCTCGTACGGCCGGCGTGCTCGCGATAGAAATGAGCGGCGGCGAGACCCGAGATGCCCGCGCCCACCACGATGAGATCGTATTGTTCGCCGGTGTCGACGGGCGAGGGCGAGGGCTTTCCATCGCGCAGGGCATGGGCCGACTCGAAGGAGCCCGGATGGCTGCCGCGCATGCCGGTGAGGAGCGGCGGGTAGTAGCCCGGGAGGTCTTGCGCCGCGGTCGAGGCCTGCGCTGCCGAGGCCGCGCCGGACGGGACCGGTGAGGAGCCGGGGGCATCGGCGAGCAGGGGGCCTCCGGCGAGTGCCGCGGTTCCGATGGCGACGCCGTTCAAGAAGTCGCGCCGCGTGATGGGGCGGTCCATGCCGAGCGCCTGATCCGACGAGAGGTCTTTTTTCATGATTTCCTTGGAGTTATGTCTTTCGAAGGACTCGGCAAGTTACCGCGCCGGAAGGGCACTTGCCAGCGTCCGCAAACTGTATATACTGACAGTGACTGGCTGCATATACAGGTAACTGTCATGACGGACCTTACGCCTCGGCAAACACAGATCTTACGGCTCATCCAGGCATCGATCGCCGAAAACGGCATGCCTCCCACGCGCGCTGAGATTGCACGCACCTTGGGCTTCAAATCGCCGAATGCGGCCGAGGAACATCTGCGCGCCTTGCAACGCAAGGGCGTCATCGATTTGATTCCGGGCGCTTCGCGCGGCATTCAGCTCAAGGATATTTTGCGAGAACAATTGGGTCTGCCGCTGATCGGCCGAGTGGCCGCCGGCCGGCCGATCCTGGCCGAAGAACATATCGAGCGGCGTTATCAAATCGATCCTCAATTGTTCCAGCCTGCGCCGCATTATCTGTTGAAAGTGCAGGGCATGAGCATGAAGAACGCCGGAATCTTGGATGGCGATCTCGTCGCCGTGCATCGCACACCCGAGGTGCGCAATCGTCAGATCGTGGTTGCGCGTCTCGAGAACGAAGTGACCGTCAAGCGTTACCGGCAAGAAGGCACCATCGTATGGCTGCTGCCCGAGAACGCCGATTTCGAACCCATTCGCGTCGATCTGAAAAAAGAGCCGATGATGATCGAAGGGGTGGTGGTCGGGGTGCTTCGCCGCGGTAAAGGCGTGGATGCCGCGTGAAGTATCAACGCTTGCGGATATTCTGGCTGATGCGCGCGTCTGGAAGCTATCTTTAAGTTCCCCGGACGCCTCGGCCGGTCAGCGCCAGTCGCCGTCTCGCCCGGTTTGGTCCACCGGACGAAGCGCGCTCGATGCCCGCTTACCGGGCGGTGGCTGGCCGACGGCGTCGCTCATCGAGGTGCTGCTGGATGCGCCGGGCCTCGGCGAAGTTCAGCTTTTTCTGCCGGCATTGGTGCAATCCCAGCGCGCTCCCGGCGAGGCTCCCTGGCTGGTTTGGATCGCACCTCCGCATGAGCCCTTCGCACCCGCCTTGGCGCAACATGGAATCGATCTCGACCGGCTATTGGTGGTGAGGCCGGTCAGTGCGACCGAAGCCCTGTGGGCCGCCGAACAGGCGCTGAGCTCGGGAGTGTGCGCGGCCGTTTTGCTCTGGCTGAAGGGCGCCGACGACCGCTGGCTGAGGCGTTTGAAATTGGCGGCCGAGGCGGGGAGAGCGTTGGGCGTCCTGTTTCGGCCGGAGCGGCATCGCTTCGAGTCTTCGCCGGCGGCGTTGCGCCTGTTGCTCACTCGCGGAGACGAATATCCGCGTCTCGATATCATCAAGGTGCGGGGCGGCCGGCCCGGACCCGTGGAGCTCGATTCATCGCCAGCCGCCGCCCCGAGTGCCGTCACCTCGGGCTGACCATGAGGTCGCGCGTCCCCGCCAGGGTGGATTTGTTCGCCGCCGCCGAGGCGCCGGCCGCACGGCATCCCACATCCCCGCCGTCGGCTGCTGCCGTCTCACCGCCGCCCCCGCCCCAGCAAGAGGCCGCTCGCTCGCGCTCGAGACATCTGTGGTACGCCGTGGTGTTTCCGGCGCTCGGCGAGTCCGAGGGTACGAGCGGGGGGATTCTCGAGCGCCTGTGCCTGCATGCACAGCGATTCACGCCCTGGGTGAGCATCGAGCCGCCCAATGCGCTGCTGCTCGAGATCAGGGGCAGCGTGAAGCTCTTCGGCTCGCTCGCGGCGCTGCATGCGGACATCGATGCGGCATGGAGCGGATTGCAACTTCGGGCGCAGAGCTCGACCGCGCCTTCGGCTTTGGCGGCGCTTTGGCTGGCCCGTGCCGGCCAAAAGGAGCTCATCGAGGATCCCGGCCTGCTCGCGGGACGGCTCGCGAAACTGCCCGTGGCGTGCACCGCCTGGGATACCTCGCGGCTCGCCACGTTGCGCACCCTGGGGGTCAACCGGATCGGCGAGTTGATGCGCCTGCCGCGCGCGGGAATCGCGCGGCGCTTCGGTCCCGCCGCGGTGCTCGATCTCGACATCGCGCTGTCGCGGCAGTCCGCGCCGCGCCGCGCTTTCGCGGCGCGCGAGCGTTTTCGAGAACGCTGTGATTTCGAGACGGAGGTCGAGACCGTCGTGTATGTCCAGAAGGTGCTCGAGCCGGTCATCGAACGCTGCGCCCGGTTCTTGTGCGAGCGGCAGGCGGGCGTCGAGGCTCTGGAACTCAAGCTGCGGCATCGAGCGCAGCCCCTGACCCGGATTCGGCTGGGATTGGCGAGCGTCACCTGCGATCCTCTGCGCTTGGCGGATGTCTCGATGCAAAAGCTGTCGCGACTCGAGCTCGCCGCCCCGATCCTCTCCCTGGAACTTCTATCCGGCCGCTTGCAGCCGCTCCCGGCCGATTCCCTCGATGTATTCGCTTGCCTGGGCGGTACCGGCGGACGCGACACGGCGCCGCAACTGGTGGAGCGTCTGCGCGCCCGGCTGGGAGAGCAAGCGGTCTATGGCATTTGCCCGGTGCCGGAGCACCGCCCCGAGGCAGCCTGGCAGCGAGTGCAGGCACTGCAGGCGGGCGATGCGTCTCGGGCCGGCCGGCGGGCTCATCGGAGGGTCGACCTCGCGGAGGAGATGCCGCGGCCGGTGTGGCTTTTGAACGAACCGGCGAGACTTCAGGATGCCGACGTCGAGGAGCTGCATCGCAAGATGCTCGAGCAAGGCCCCGAGCGTATCGAGAGCGGCTGGTGGGACGGCAAGGATGTCGCGCGCGATTATTACATCGTGCGCCAGGCGGGCGGCGCTCGGCTGTGGATTTTCCAGGAACGGCGATCCCGGTGCTGGTATGTGCACGGTGTGTTCGCTTGAGGCGCCCGGGTGTACGCCGAGCTTCATGCCTTGAGCAATTTCTCGTTTCTGCGGGGCGCCTCGCAGCCCGAGGAACTGGTGGCGCGAGCCAAGACGCTCGGTTATCGAGCGCTCGCCCTGACCGATGAATGCTCGCTCGCGGGGATCGTGCGCGCGCACACCGAGGCCAAGCGATGCGAGCTGCCGCTCATCGTCGGCGCGGAATTTCAATGCGGCGCCGACTCGGCGCGGGGCGCCGATTCGAGCCGCGGCGCTGGGTCTGGCCGCGGCGCTGGGTCTGGCGGCGCCGCCGGGTCTGGCCACGGCGCCGGGCTCGACCACGGCGCCGACGGCCTCAAGCTCGTGGCGCTCGCCACCGATCGGGCGGCCTACGGCGCGCTCTGCCGTCTGATCAGCCGTGCACGGCGCGCGGGCGCCAAGGGCAGCTATCGGCTCGAGCGTCAGGATCTCGAGAACGCCCTCGACGGATGCCTGATTCTCTGGCTTCCCCAGGCCGGACGGGCGGCTCTGCCGCGCCACGAATGCGACGGCCGCTGGCTCAACGAGCGGTTTGCCGGGCGTCTCTGGATAGGCGTCGAGCTCTTGACCGGCGGCTTCGATGCGCGCCGCCTGGAGCTCCTGGAGGCGCTCGGCAAGTCACTCGGCCTGCCGCGGGTCGCCGCCGGCGACGTGCACATGCACCGGCGCGGCCGCCGCGCGCTGCAGGATGTGCTCACGGCGATTCGTCTCAAGGTCCCCTTGAGCGAGGCGGGCACGAAACTTCATCCGAACGGCGAGCGTCACTTGCGGCCGCTGCCGCGCCTCGAGGAGCTGTATCCGGCCGCGCTCCTGAAGGAAACGCTGGCGATCGCCGAGCGCTGCGTGTTCAAGCTCGATGAGCTGCGCTACGAGTATCCCGAGGAGATCGTGCCCGCGGGCGAGACGCCCGCCAGCCATTTGCGCCGCTTGACGGAGCGGGGCTGCGTCAAGCGCTGGCCCGGCGGGGTGCCCGCCGCCGTTCGCGAGGGGATCGAGCACGAGCTCGCGCTCATCGCCGAGCTCAAGTTCGAGCCGTTCTTTCTCACCGTGCACGACGTGGTGCAGTACGCGCGCTCTCAGAACATCCTGTGCCAGGGGCGGGGCTCGGCCGCCAACTCGACCGTGTGCTATTGCCTCGAAATCACCGAGGTGGATCCCTCGCGCATGGCGATGCTGTTCGAGCGCTTCATCTCCAAGGAGCGCAACGAGCCTCCCGATATCGACGTGGATTTCGAGCACGAGCGGCGCGAGGAGGTGATTCAGTACATCTATCGCAAGTACGGCAGGGAGCGCGCGGCTCTGGCGGCGACCGTCATCTGCTACCGCCCCCGGAGCGCGCTTCGCGACGTCGGCAAGGCGCTCGGCTACGGGGAGGGCGAAGTCGACCGGCTGGCCCGCGGCATGCAGTGGTGGGACGGTCAGCGCATCGACCCCGAACGCATTCGCGCCTCGGGATTCGATCCCGCCGATCAGAGGACCCGGCGTCTCATGGCGCTCGCCGCCGAGATTCTCGGATTCCCGCGCCATCTCTCGCAGCATGTCGGCGGCTTCGTCATCGCGCGCGGCCGGCTGGACGAGCTCGTGCCCATCGAGAACGCGGCGATGCCGGAGCGTACCGTGATCCAGTGGGACAAGGACGATCTCGACGCCTTGGGGCTGCTCAAAGTCGATGTGCTGGGACTCGGCATGCTGAGCGCGATACGCAGGGCGTTCGGGCTGATCAACCCGTTCCGAAGCCGGAACGGTTTCGGGGTGAACCCGAACGCGCTCGACGGCTCATCGAGCGGGGCGCGGCAGCTCACCCTCGCGACGGTGCCGAGCGAGGATCCAGCCGTGTACGACATGATTTGCCGCGCCGACACCGCCGGCGTATTCCAGATCGAATCGCGCGCGCAAATGGCCATGCTGCCGCGCCTGCGGCCGCGCAATTTCTACGATCTCGTGATCGAAGTGGCGATCGTGCGGCCGGGGCCGATCCAGGGCGAGATGGTGCATCCGTATCTGCGCCGCCGCAACGGCGAGGAGCCCGTGAGCTACCCGAGCAAGCAAGTCGAGGAGGTGCTGAAGCGCACCCTGGGCGTGCCCATCTTCCAGGAACAGGTCATGCGATTGTCGATCGTCGCGGCCGGCTTCTCCCCCGGGCAGGCGGACGAATTACGGCGCGCCATGGCGGCGTGGAAGCGCAAGGGGGGACTCGAGCCCTTCCAGCGCCAACTGGTCGAGGGCATGCGCGAGCGCGGCTACGAGGAGAGCTTCGCGAATCAGATCTTCAATCAGATCCTGGGGTTCGGCGAATACGGATTTCCGGAGTGCGTCGTGGGGGAAACACAAGTCGTGGATGCCGATACCGGCAGATGGGTGACTATCGAGGACCTTGCCGGAGGCCGGGCGCATATTGAAAACACGCTGGCGTGCGATGCGGAACTTCGCCTTCGCGCACGCAAGGTGCTCCGCGTCATCAGCAGCGGCGTGAAACCCGTGTTGCGATTGCGTACGGCGCTAGGGCACGAAATTTGCGCAACCGCTGAACACCCTTTCATGACCCTGTCGGGGTGGTGTCAGCTGGGACAACTCCATGTGGGCGACTATGTTGCGACAGCCCGTTTGTCGCGATCTGACATCTACTGGGACAGAATTGTGGCAATCGAGCCGATCGGAGATCGGGAAACCTACGATCTCAAGATCGAGGGTGATCACAATTTCATGGCCAACCATTTCGTTGTCCACAATTCGCATGCCGCGAGCTTCGCCCTCCTGGTCTACACCTCCGCCTGGCTCAAAGCCCACGAGCCCGCAGCCTTCTGCGCGGCGCTCATCAACAGCCAGCCCATGGGCTTTTACGCGCCGGCTCAATTGGTGCGCGATGCGCGCTCGCACGGCGTCGAGGTGCGTCCGCCGGATGTGGCGGTGAGCGAATGGGACTGTACGCTCGAGCCGCGCGATGACGGCCGGCCGGCGCTGCGCCTGGGGCTCAGGCTCGTGAAACATCTGTCGCAGGCGGGGGCCGAGCGATTGCTCGCGGCGCGCGCGGTGCGCCCGTTCGGCGACCTCGCGGAACTCGCCGGGCGCGCGGCGCTCGATCGCCGCGATCTCGAGGCGCTCGCCGCGGGCGATGCGCTGGCGGCCTTGAGTGGACATCGCTACCGCGCCGTGTGGCAGGTGAGCGGGGTCGAACGGCCGTTGCCCTTGCTGCCCGCGGATACCCAGGGTGCCGAGGGCATCCCGTTGTTGCGCGCGCCGCGGGAGGGCCATGACATCGTCGCCGACTATGCGAGCCTTGGTCTCACGCTTCGGCGCCATCCCCTGGCTCTCCTGCGGGATCGGCTCGAGAAGCGCGGCGTCATCGATACCCAAGCGCTTTGGGGTCTCCCCAACGGTCGATGGGTCACGACGGCCGGCCTGGTGATCACGCGGCAGCGGCCGGGAAGCGCCAGCGGCGTCACTTTCGTCACTCTGGAGGACGAGGTGGGCTATGTGAATTTGATCGTCTGGAAACGGGTGGCCGACGAGCAGCGCGCGGCGTTGCTCGAATCGCGGCTCCTGGAGGTGCGTGGTCAGGTCCAGCGCGAAGGCGACGTGCTGCACGTGATCGCACAGCGGCTCGGCAATCTGTCG
>DASYAC010000077.1:0-16272 GCA_036501585.1 Steroidobacteraceae bacterium | reverse complement strand
GTCGGCGATCGATCGCGTGATCGCCTGGCGGATCCACCACGTGGCGTAGGTCGAGAATTTGTAGCCGCGGCGGTACTCGAACTTGTCGACCGCCTTCATCAGGCCGATGTTGCCTTCCTGGATGAGGTCCAGGAACTGCAGACCGCGGTTGGTGTATTTCTTCGCGATCGAAATCACCAGGCGCAGATTCGCCTCGACCATCTCCTTCTTGGCGCGGCGGGCCTTGGCCTCGCCGATGGACACTTCGCGGTTGATCTCCTTGATCTCGTTGATCAGGACGTGGAACAGTCCCTCGAGATCCTTGAGCTTGTTCTGGCGGCGCTCGACCTCGTCCTTGAACTTCGCGAGCGGCGCCGAGTAGCGCTTCTTGGCCTTGATGTGCTTGTCGAGCCAACGGGTGCTGGTCTCGTTCTTGGGGAAGGTCGAGATGAAGTCCTTGCGCGGCATCCCGGCCTGCTTGATGCAAAGGAACATGATCTCCTTCTCGAGCAGGCGTACTTCGGTGACGTGCTGGCGCAGGTTGTCGATCAGCTGATCGAACATCTTCGGCGAGAGCTTGAGCTCCATGAGCTCGCCGCAGATTTTCTTGCGGATCTTCTGGGTCTTCGGATCCTTCGATCCCAGCTTGTCGAGCGCGTTCAGGAACTGATGATGCGCCTTGGCGATGGACGCGAAGCGCTTCGCGGCCTCCTCCGGATCCGGGCCGGTGTCGATCGCTTCCTCGTCCTCCTCCCCGTCGCCGTCGTCGTCGTCGTTCGCGGCCTCTTCGCGCTCCAGCGCCATCATCTTCGGATTCTGCGGCTGCGCGATCTCGTCCGGCGCGTTCGGGTCGACGAATCCGACGATGACATCGACCAGGCGCATCTGCCCGGCCTTGACGGTCTCATAGTGGCGGAGCAGGAGGTCGTACGTGCCGGGATAGCTTCCGAGCGCGATCTTGACCGCTTCCAGTCCTTCCTCGATCCGCTTGGCGATGCGGATCTCACCCTCCCGGGTCAAAAGCTCCACCGTGCCCATCTCGCGCATGTACATGCGCACGGGATCGGTGGTGCGCCCGAATTCCGCGTCGAGATTGGCGAGCGCGGCGGTCGCTTCCTCGACCGCTTCCTCATCCGGCGCCGCCGTGGCATCGGTCAACAGCAACGATTCGGCGTCCGGCGCCTTTTCGTACACCGGAATACCCATGTCGTTGATCATGTTGACGATGTCTTCGATCTGTTCCGGATCGACGATCTCGCTGGGCAAATGGTCGTTGACTTCCACATAGGTGAGGAAGCCTTGTTCCTTGCCGCGCGCAATCAACAGCTTCAGCTGCGACTGACGCTCGTCCGCAATCGTCGTGGCGGTGCCTGCCGGCGCTTTTTTGATCAAAGTGGACGCCTCATGAGAGATCGAGAGGTTTTCGATGCCAAGCCGATAAGTATACGATTTTGGCCACTCAGTGGCCACTCAATACCGCCCCGGGCGCCACTCAACACCACCCGGGCGGCATTATGCGCCGGCCGACGGCGGCGGGTCCCCAGGCCGGGCCTTGGATTTCAGCAACAAGCTTAATTCGGCCTTTTCGTCGTAATTCAAGCCCATTTCCTCCGCTTTTCTCAATAATTCGTTCATTCGGCGACCCGGACCGTGATGCTCGACGAGCTTGTGAATCGCCATTTGAAGCTCTTTTGCCGCCCCGGAGACCCCCTCCACCATCGAGGGTGCCAACGCGAGCTCGGTGAGGCGCCGATACTCGGGGCGTTCCCGCCACCGCTCGAGCAGCATCGCAGTGGTGGGCTGGGTCATCTCGGCCGCCTGATCGAGCAATTCGTTGAGCACGCCGATGCCGGGGAGGTCGACGCCCGTGAGTGTCTGGCGCGCGCCAAGCGCGCGGGCCGCCGCGGGGTGATGCAGGACCATGCCGATGGCCTGGCTCAATAGGTTGCCCCGGCCTGCGCTCATCCGACCGCGGCTCCTCCGGTTTGGTTCCGCGCGCACGGGATCTCCGCGCTCCGCGGCCTGGGCGGGGGCCGCCGCCGCTCTGCCGCCGGCCGCGGACCTGCCGGCGGCGGTCAGATGCTCGCGCAGCTTCGCGGCCGGCATGCGCACCTCGGCGGCGAGCCGCTCCAGCGTCAGGTCCCGATACACGCCCTCCGGCATGCGGGCGAAGAGCGGCGCCGCCGATGCGGCGAGTTTCGCCCGGCCGCCCACATCCGAGGCCTCCACCTGGGAAACCAGCTGTCGCACCAGGTATTCGGAGAGCGGCAGCGCGCTCTTGAGGCGCTCCTCGAAGCCCTCCGCGCCTTCGGCCGCCACCAGCGTGTCGGGATCATGTCCCTGCGGAAGAAACATGAACTTCAGCTCACGCCCGTCGCGCGCCAGGGGCAGCGCGTTCTCGAGCGCGCGCCAGGCGGCCTTGAGACCCGCGCCGTCGCCGTCGAAACAGAACACGAGCTCGGTGGTCAGCCGAAAGATCTTGTTCAGGTGTTCCTGGGTGGTGGCGGTGCCCAGCGTCGCGATCGCATACGTGATCCCCGCCTGGTGCAGCCGCACCACGTCCATATAGCCTTCCACCACCATCAGTCGTTTGAAGTCGTTGCGTGCCTGCCGAGCCTCGTACAGCCCATAGAGCTCCCGGCCTTTGTGGAACAGCGGCGTCTCCGGCGAGTTCAAGTACTTGGGCTCGCCCTGATCGATCACCCGGCCGCCGAAGCCGAGAACCCGCCCGCGCGAATCCCGGATCGGGAACATCAAGCGGTCCCGGAACCGGTCGTAATATCCGCTCGGGCCCTCGCCGGCAGCCCGTGCGCTCCCGCCGTCGCGTTCGATGATCAATCCCGCCTGGAACAAGCGGCGCCGCTCGTTCTCATCCGCGCCGAAACGGCCTAGCAACGCATTCCAGGAGTCGGGCGCATATCCCAGCGCAAACCTGGCGCCCGTGGCGGCGTCGATGCCGCGGTGCGCGAGGTACTCGCGGGCGCGAGGGGTGTCGGCGAGGTTCTGCTCGAAAAATCTCGAGGCGCGGGTCATCAGATCGTACAGATCGCCGCCGCCCGGCTCGCGCGCCCCCTGTGCCTCGCGCGGCATTTCCAGGCCCGCTCGTTGGGCGAGATCCTCGACTGCATCGAGAAAGCCGAGCTTCTCGTACTGCATGAGAAAGCCCACCACCGTGCCGTGCGCGCCGCATCCGAAACAATGGTAGAACTGCTTGTCAGGGCTGACCCAGAACGAAGGCGTCTTTTCGCCGTGGAATGGACAGCAAGCCTTGTACTCGCGTCCGGATTTCTTGAGCGCAACGCGTGCGCCGATGATCTCCACGATATCGGAGCGGGCGACTATCTCGTCGATGAACGGTTGCGGGATTCGGCCGGCCATGGACCGGATGCGGTCAACCGCCGAGCTTGGCTTTGATCTTGGCCCCGACAGCGGCCATGTCGGCCCGTCCTTGCGCCTTCGACTTGATGACGCCCATCACCTTGCCCATGTCCTTGATGCTGGCCGCGCCGGTGGCGGCGACGGCCTCGGCGATCATCGCGTCGACTTCCGCATCGCTCAACCGGGAGGGCATGTAGGCTTGAAGAAGCGTGATTTCCCGGGATTCCTTGTCGACCAGATCCTGGCGGTTGCCGGCCTGAAACTGCGCCAGGGATTCCTTGCGCTGCTTGATCATCTTCTCGAGTACGGACAGTACCTGCGTGTCGTCGAGCACGATGCGCTCGTCGACCTCGCGCTGCTTGATGGCGGCGGTGATCATCCGGATGACGCCGAGCCGCTCCTTCTCGCCGGCGCGCATCGCGGCCTTCATGTCATCGGTGATTCGCTCTTTCAAAGACACCGAGGAACCCCCTGAAGACCGAACGTTCGGGCCTCAATAGGGCCGCGATGAAGCTGCCGGCGGTGCGCTCGAGGGGGCCCCGCCCGCGCCGCGCATGTTCTCCCGCGACAGACGCTTCAGATGCCGTTTGACGGCGGCAGCCTTCTTTCGCTTACGTTCCTGGGTCGGCTTCTCGTAGAATTCACGGCGGCGAAGCTCGGTGAGGACACCCGCTTTCTCGCAGGCTCGCTTGAAGCGGCGCAGAGCGGCATCGAAATACTCGTTCTCGCGAACACGAACGCTGGGCATTCAAACCTCAATCGTTGAGACAAATGACTGCCGCCGGCATTCGGCAGCAGGGGGGCGCATTCTAAAGGGCGCCCCCACAAAAGGCAAAGGCGGTCAGGCGATGCGGGTCATCGGAATCGAAAGTTCCTGCGATGAGACGGCGGTGGCGGTTTTCGACACCGCGCGGGGCCTTTTGTCGCATCGGCTGCACAGCCAGATTGCGTTGCACCAGGCCTATGGGGGCGTGGTGCCGGAGCTGGCCTCTCGGGACCACATCCGCCGGCTTCTGCCCCTGGTCCGCGAGGCCCTGTCGGACGCGCAATCCTCCCGGGAGACCGTGGACGGGGTGGCCTATACGGCGGGTCCGGGGTTGATCGGGGCGCTCCTGGTGGGGGCGGGCTTCGCAAGGAGCCTTGCCTACGCCTGGGGGAGGCCGGCGGTCGGCATTCACCATCTCGAGGGACATCTGCTGGCGCCGCTTCTCGAGCCCGAGGCGCCGGAGTTTCCTTTCCTGGCCTTGCTGGTATCCGGCGGCCATACCCAGCTGGTCGACGTGGCGGGGGTCGGGGATTATCGGATTCTCGGTCAGACGCTCGATGACGCCGCGGGGGAGGCCTTCGACAAGACCGCGAAAATGCTCGGATTGCCCTATCCGGGCGGAGCGGCGCTCGCCCAGCTGGCGGAGTCCGGGCGAAGCGGACGCTTCAGCTTCCCGCGGCCGATGCTCGACCGGCCGGGACTCGACTTCAGTTTCAGTGGCTTGAAGACGGCCGCCCTAGTAGCCTTGCGAGGCCGCGTCGTGGACGAGGAGATTCGAGCCGACGTTGCGCGCGGCTTCCAGGAGGCAGTGGTGGACACGCTCGCTGAAAAGGCGCGCCGGGCGCTCGTGGCCGGCGGGCATCGGCGGCTGGTGGTGGCCGGCGGCGTTGGCGCCAACCGGCGGTTGCGCGAGCGCCTCGGCGACATGGCGCGCGACGCTGGAGCGGCGGTTTATTTTCCGCGGGCCGAGTTCTGTACGGACAACGGCGCGATGATCGCTCTGGCCGGCGCATTGCGTCTCGAGGCGGGGGAGCGAGCGGGCCTGGCCATCGACGCGCGGGCGAACTGGGAGCTCGGGGCCCTGGGATCTTAGGGGGATCAGACTCAAGAGTTCAATGGACAAGATATTCATTCATGCGCTCAAGGCCGAGGCGATCATCGGCATCTACGACTGGGAGCGTCAGGTCCGTCAGACCGTCCTCGTCGACCTGGAAATCGGTGCCGACATCCGCAAGGCGGCGCTGACGGATTCCATCGAGGACACCCTGAATTACAAGCGGGTGGCCAAGCGGGTGCTGGCTTTCGTCGAGGCCTCCGAGTTTCAGCTGGTGGAGACGCTCGCCGAGCATCTGGCGATGCTGATCCTCGAGGAGTTCGGCGTGGCGTTCGTGCGCATCGTGCTCTCGAAACCGGGAGCCGTGCGGAACTCGAGGGACGTGGGGGTCGAGGTCGAGCGGGATCGAACCTCGCTCGAGTCCTGGCTCGGCGCGCGCGCTCGGCCGGCGCCGGTCTCCGCAGGCCGATGAGCCTCGAGTTCGAGGTCGATCTCCCGCTCACCTGGCAGCAGATCGGGGCCATCGGCGATCAGGGCGCCTCGCTGTCGCTGTCCCCGGCCGCCCTCGGCCGGATTCGGGCGGCGCACCGGCTGGTGCAATCCCTGATCGAGAACAATGTGCGTGCCTACGGCGTCAACACCGGGGTCGGAGCGCTCTGCGACGTCGTGGTCACCCCGGCAAAACAACGCGAGCTTTCGCGCAATATCATCATGAGCCATGCGGTCGGCGTCGGACCGGCCCTCGCGACATCCTCGGTCCGAGCCATCCTCGCGGCGGCGGTCAATAATTACGCGCGCGGATATTCCGGCGTGCGGCCGGAGGTGGCGCTGCGGCTCTGCGAGCTCCTGCGCCGGGATCTGATTCCGGAGGTCCCGAGCCGCGGGTCGGTGGGGTATCTGACCCACATGGCGCATATCGCGCTGGTGCTGATCGGCGGCGGCCACGCGCGCTTCGGCAGTGGGCGGGCGGAAGGCAGGCGAGCGACCGATGGGCGCGCGGACGGCCGGCGGGCGAATGGCGGGCAAGCGGACGGCGAGCGGATGACCGGTGCCGCCGCTTTCGCGGCGGCCGGCCTCGAGCCGCTGGTGCTGGAGGCCAAGGAGGGACTGAGCCTCGTCAACGGCATCCCGTGCGCGACGGGTATGGCGGCTCTCGCCCTGACCCGGGTTGCGCGCCTGCTCGACTGGGCCGACCTGATCGGCGCGATGACTTTCGAGAACCTGCGAGGACAGCTGGCGGCGTTCGACGCCGAGTCCTTGAGCCTGCGCACCTCTTCCTCCACCCGGCGGGTGGGCGAACGTCTGCGCGCGTTTCTCGGCGACAGCGCCATTCTCGCCGCAAGCACCGGCCGGCGCACCCAGGATCCATTGAGCCTGCGTGCAATCCCGCAGGTGCACGGCGCGGTGCGCGATCAATTCGCGCAAGCCGCCGTCGCGGTGGATACCGAGCTCGCCTCGGTGAGCGACAATCCCGTCGTGCTCGGAACCCCAGACGCGCCCCGAGCTTTCTCGGAGGCGCACGCCGTAGGCGCGGCGGTCGGGCTCGCCGCCGATGCACTCGGCATCGCGGTCGCCGAGCTGGCGGCCATGGCCGAGCGGCGCATCGATCGGCTGGTGAACCCGCTGGTGAGCGGTCTTCCGGCGTTTCTGGCGGCGGACTCGGGGGCCGGGTCGGGATTCATGATCGCACAGTACACGGCCGTCTCCCTGGCAGCCGAGAATCGCCGCCGCGCGGCCCCGGCCAGCCTCGACGGCGGAATTACATCGGGGCTGCAGGAAGATCACCTGGTGCACGCGACGCCCGCCGCCTTGAAGCTTCTCGGAATCGTCGAGAACGCGGAGGCCATTCTGGCGATCGAGCTCCTGGCGGCAGCCCAGGCGTACGACCTGGCCGGCGAGGCGCCGGCGCGAGCGAGAGCGACCGACGCGGCCTATCGCAGAGTGCGGCGGCTGGTGAGTTTCTACCGGGACGATCGTCCGCTCGCCGCGGACATCGATTCGATCCGCGGCCTGCTCCACGCGGAAGATGCCGAAATACCGTGCTAGATGCTGCGCCCGCCGTCGACGGCAATGATCTGTCCGGTGATGTAGGGCGCGTCCTTGGCCAGGAATAACGCGGTGCGCGCGACATCCGCGGGGCCGCCGTGACGCTGCAAGGCCGTCTTGCCGACGATCTCGCGCTTCAGCGCTTCGTCCATGCCGTGTTCAGGCCAGAGCACCGGCCCCGGCGCGATGCCGTTGACCCGGATGTCCGGGCCGAGCTCCCGGGCCAGCGAACGCGTCAGCATCGCGAGTCCTGCCTTGGCGACGCTGTAGACCGGATAGCCCTTGAGGGGCTTCAAGCCATGAATGTCGACGATGTTGATGATGAGTCCACGCCGTTCGGCGAGACTGGGGACCGCGGCCTGCGCCAGAAACAGAGGCACCTCGAGGTTGGTGCCGATGAGGTCGTGCCACTCGGCCCGGGTGATCTCACCGACCTTGGAGGGAGAAAAGCTCGAGGCGTTGTTGATCAGAACATCGACGCCGCCGAACGCTCGAACGGCAGCGCTCACGAGATGCTCAGGGGCCTCGGCGCTCAGCAAGTCCGATTCGTGGAGGGCGGCGGTGCCCGGCCGTGCCTGATTCAGTTCGTCCGCCAGCGCCCGAGCCGCCTGCGCGGAGGATCGATAATGAATGAGCACGCGAGCCCCGGCACGGTGCATGGTCCGGACGATCTCCGCGCCCACGCGCCGCGCACCTCCGGTGATGAGGACCACTTTGCCGTCGAGCGAAGTCACGGATGCCGCCATGCGTCGGAACGATACCGGATTGTCCGCCATGCGGGTACATCGGCCCCGCCATGTCGTTCGAGGCCGCGTCGTACGTGAAGGGGGCGGCCCTGTCCGAGCAGGAGCTCGAGCACGCCGCCAGGATGCGCGAGCGGCTCGCCGGCGAGATCCAGGCGGCGGGAGGCTGGATCGGTTTCGAGCGCTACATGGAGATGGCGCTGTACGCGCCCGGTCTCGGTTACTACTGCGCGGGCGCGCGCAAGCTCGGAGCGGGGGGCGATTTCACCACCGCGCCGGAGGTCTCGAGGCTGTTCGGCGCGTGCCTCGCGAGGCAGTGCGCCGACGTGCTCGACCGGCTGGGCGGCGGCTCCATCCTGGAGATCGGCGCGGGCACCGGCGCGCTCGCTGCCGACATTCTAATGCGGCTGGAGTCCCTCGGCCGGCTGCCCGAGCGATATCTGATCCTCGACGTGAGCGCCGATCTCAAGGAGCGGCAACTGCACACGCTCGAGGAGCGCGCACCGCACCTCGCCGGGCGCGTGGCCTGGGCCCAAGGTCCGCCGACGTCCCCGTTCGACGGGGTGATTCTCGCCAACGAAGTCCTCGATGCGCTGCCGGTGGCACGTTTTCGCTGGAGCAGGGACCGTTGCGAGGAGCTGGGAGTGAGCATCGAGCAGGATCGGTTCGTCTGGTCGCCGCGCCCCGCGAGCGCCGAGATGGCGGTCGCGTGCGGCGCTCTGCGGCAGGCGGACTGGGCGGACGGCTACGTCTTCGAATACTGCCCGCGGCTCCCTGTATGGACCTTCGAGGTCACGCGAGGACTTCGGCGGGGCCTCGCGCTGTGGATCGACTATGGATTGCCACGCCGGCAATATTATTTGCCCGAGCGCCGGGACGGTACGCTGCTGTGCCATTTCCGGCAGCGCGCCCATGACGATCCGTTCCTGCATCCCGGCCTGCAGGACATCACGGCTTGGGTCGATTTCACGCTGCTCGCCGAGGCCTCTCTCCCCGCCGGATTCGAGCTCGCCGGTTTCTGCACGCAAGCGCATCTACTGGCGGCACTCGGAGCCGATCGGGAAATGCGCCATCTCGCGGATGAGGACGAGCGACGGTTCGCGCGACTTGCCAACGAGGCGCGCCGGCTGATGATGCCGGGGGAAATGGGCGAGCGGTTCAAGTCGATGGCGTGGCTGCGCGATCTCGACATGCCGCTCGCGGGGTTCTCGATGCAGGATCTGCGGCACACGCTGTAGCGGTCCGGTCCCGGAAGTCGTCAATTTCGCGCCCCAGAGTCGTCAGTACCGCGCGCGCACCGCCGTCACCGCCTCGAGCCGCCGGCGGCTGACGAGCTCCGCAATCGCGGCGCCGGAGAGGCCCGCGAGATCTTCCGGCGCCGGCCTGATCGATGCCGCCGCATCGCGCGCCGAGAGCAGGTATTCGCGCTGCGGATAGGCATTGCTCTCCCAGCCGGCGCGGCCCCGCGAATCGGCCTCGCAAGCCAGCAGCGCTCGAGCGAACCGCTCCGGCCGCCGGAAGGCGTCGGAGCGCTCCATGAACTCCACCACCGTTTTGGGCCTGAGCTCGAAGGCGCGGTGCACGATCCCATGGTAGCGGGCCACGATCACCGCGAGGTCCTTGTAGTCTCCCGGTACCTTGAGGCGTGCGGCCAGGGTGTCGATGAGCGACACGCTGCGCTCTTCATGGCCGCGATGCCCCGGCCACTCGGACGGCGGTGTCCTGGCCTTGCCGAGGTCATGAACCAGCGCGGCGAACCGCACCTTGGAATCGGCGCTCAGGATCGAAGCCTGATCGAGCGCCATCAGCGTGTGCACGCCGGTATCGATTTCCGGATGCCATCGCGCGGGCTGCGGAACGCCGAACAGCGCGTCGATCTCCGGATAGATGCGCGCGAGAGCGCCGCATTCGCGCAGCAACCGGAAGAACGCGCCGGGCGCGGACTCGGCCAGGGCTTTCTCCGATTCCTGCCACACGCGCTCGGCGACCAGCGCATCGACCTCGTTCGCGAGCACCATGCGCTTCATGAGCGCCAGAGTGTCGGGCGCGACTCGAAATCCAAGCGGCTCGAAGCGGGCGGCGAAGCGCGCCAGGCGAAGGACGCGCACCGGATCTTCCACGAAGGCGTCGGACACGTGCCTGAGAAGGCGGGCGTCGAGGTCGCGCTTTCCGCCGTGCGGATCCACCAGCGTTCCGTCGGAGTGCCTCGCCATGGCGTTGATGGTCAGGTCGCGGCGGCCGAGGTCCTCCTCGAGAGTGACTTCGGGCCCGAACTCCACGCTGAATCCCCGATAGCCGGGCGCGGTCTTGCGCTCGCGCCTGGCGAGCGCATATTCCTCGTGCGTTTGCGGATGCAAGAACACCGGAAAGTCGCGGCCGACCTCGCGGAATTTGCGCCGCTCCAGATCCTCCCGCGTGCCGCCCACGACCACCCAGTCGCGCTCCTTCACCGGCAACCCGAGCAACTCGTCTCGAACGGCTCCGCCGACCAGATACACTTGCATGGGTGCATAGTATCAGCATCAATCGGCGGATCTGCGCGCCCGCCCTCGTCGTCCTATCGGTCTGCTCCTTGCTCGGCGGGTGTTATCTCCTGCAAAGTGCCGCGGGACAATTGCAGCTCATGTCCAAGCGCAAGCCGATCGCGCGGGTCATCGCGGACCCGGCGACCTCTCCCGAGGTCAGGAGCCAGCTCGAGGCCGTGGCGCAGATACGCGAGTTCGCGACCCGCCGGCTGGGGTTGCCGGACAACGGGAGCTATCGGAGTTATGCAGACCTGGGCAGGCCGTACGTCGTCTGGAACGTGGTCGCGGCGCCCGAATTCTCGGTGGATCCGAAGGAGTGGTGCTACCCGATCGTCGGCTGCGTGGCGTACCGCGGGTACTTCGTCGAACGCCGGGCGCGACGGTTCGCGGACGGGTTGCGGCACCGCGGACTCGATGTCGCCGTCGACGGAGTGGCGGCCTACTCGACGCTGGGACATTTCGACGATCCGATCCTGAATACCATGCTCGGCTGGAGCGATGTCGAGCTTGCCTCGATCGTCTTTCACGAGCTCACCCATCAGATGATCTACGTGCCGAACGACGCCGACTTCAACGAAGCGCTCGCGACGACGGTGGAGGAGGAGGGCGTGCGGCGCTGGCTCCAATCGCTGGGCCGCGATCGGGATCTCGAGCGCTACCGCGCCTACCAGGAGCGCTTTGCCCAGGTGCTGGTGCTCCTGACCCGGACGAGGGACGAGCTTCGTGCGCTCTATGCGTCCGGGATCGATCGCGAGCCCATGCGCCGGCGCAAAGCGGCCATCTACGCCGCGCTCGACGGCGCCTACCGTGGTCTCGCGCAGCGGTGGGGCGGCCATGCGCCGTTCGACGCCTGGTTCCAAGGGGATCTCAATAATGCGAATCTCGCGTCGGTCGCCACCTACTACGATTGCGTGCCCGGATTTCAGCGCGAGCTCGAGGCGGTGGGAGGGGACCTCGGGGCGTTCTACGCCCGGGTGCGGAAGCTCGCGAAGATGGAACAACGGGAGCGCGACGCCCTGGTGTGCGGAGCACGTCGATGAGCGCAACGAATATTCCGGCCCGCGCGTCGGACTCGAACGGGGATTTCATCCGCCACGGAACGCCGGCGTTTCGCCGCGTCAATCTGGCGCTGTTCGCGGCCGGCATCGCAACCTTCGGGCTCCTGTATTGCGTCCAGCCGCTGATGCCGGAGTTCAGCCGCCGTTACGGCGTGAGCGAGGCGGGCAGTGCGCTTTCGCTCTCGTTGCCGACCGGCGTGATGGCCGTCGCGCTCCTGTTCGCCGGCGCCGTTTCGGATGCGCGGGGACGCAAGCGGATCATGGCCGCATCGACGCTCTGCTCGGCGTTCCTCACACTGCTCACTGCGATCGCGCCCAGCTGGCTCGCGCTGCTGGCGCTTCGCACCTTGCTCGGCCTCACATTGAGCGGGCTGCCGGCGGTCGCGATGACCTATCTCAGCGAGGAGGTCCATGCGGAGTCCATCGGTCTGGGTATGGGCCTCTATATAGGGGGGAGCGCCGTCGGCGGTCTCGGCGGACGGCTGCTGACCGGGATCATGTCGGATCTCTTCGGCTGGCGCTGGGCGATGGCCTCGATGGGCGCGGTCGGACTGGCTTGCGCCGTGGTGTTCTCGAAGAGCCTCCCGCCCTCCCGGCGCTTCGTGCCGCAACCGCTCGAGCTCAAGGTCCTCATGGGACGGTTTTCGGGGTCCTTCTCCGACCCGGGATTGCCGTGGCTGTTCGCGGAGGGTTTCGTGCTGCTCGGAGCCTTCGTCACCGTTTACAACTACATCGGCTACCGCTTGATGGCGCCGCCCTATGGCTTGAGTCAAGCCGCGGTGGGGCTCCTGTTCAGCGTCTATCTGGTGGGAACGTTCAGCTCGACCTTCATCGGACATCTCGCCGGCCGCCTCGGACGGCGCAGGGTGCTGTGGACCATGTTCGTCGTCATGCTGGCCGGGCTGGCGCTGACGATGGCCGGTTCGCTGACGCTCATCATCGCGGGCATCGCCGTGATCACCTTCGGGTTCTTCGGCGGCCATTCCATCGTCTCGAGCTGGGTCGGCCGGCGCGCGGGAGACGCCAAGGCGCAGGCGAGCTCGATGTACCTGTTCGCTTACTACCTGGGATCGAGCCTCGCCGGAGCGGCCGGCGGATTGTTCTACGCCGCGCACGGATGGACGGGTGTCGCGTCGTTCGTCGCCACCCTGTTCGCGCTCGGACTTCTCGTCGCGTGGCGGCTGTACTACCTTGCGCCGCTCGCCGTGGCGCCGGCGGCGGGAGCCGCCGAACCCCCGCTTCCCTGAGCCTCGGGCTTGGAGAGATCTACGACCGGCCCGTTGCCGCGCGGTCGATGCTCAGCCTCGCGTTGTCCTCCAGCGCGCCGACGTATTGCCGCGCGGATGCTGCCATGGAATGCGGTTGGAGCTTCAGCCTTGCGAAGCCATCCTCGGTGCACACGCTGTCGATCTTGAGCGACCGATAGTTGTCGCTGGAGAAGGGACGTCCGGGGACGAAGTCGAACACCGCCGCCTCCAGCCTTCCGAGGACGTTCGGGAGCCCGGCGATCCAGCAGCGCTGACCGGTGATTTTCGCGACCAAACGCACCACCGCGCGCAGGGTGTAGATCTGCGGACCTCCGAGCTGGTAGGTCTGGCGGCTGGAAGCGCCGCCGCGCAGAGAGCGCAGCAGGGCGTCGACGACATCGTCGACGAACACCGGCTGGAAACGCGCATTCGGCCGGGCGAGCGGCAGCACGCCCGGCGCCGAGCCGAGCAGCCGGGCGAACCGGTTGAGGAAGGTGTCTCCGGGGCCGAACATGACCGAGGGCTGGAAGATGGTCCAGTCGAGCGCTCCGCCGTGCTCACGGATCGATTTCTCGGCCTCGCCTTTCGATCGCAGGTAATGGCTCGGCGCATCGACGGCCGCTCCGAGCGCCGACACCTGCAGGAGCCGGCCCACGTTCGCCGACCGCGCAGCGAGCAGCAACGTCCGGGTGAGCTCCGCATGCGCGCGCCGAAAGCCGCCGCCGCCGAACCAGCGCTCGTTCAGGATCCCGATGAGATTGACGACCACATCCTTGCCGCGCAAGCGCTCCGAGAGCTGCGCCTCGTCGTAGACGTCGCAGTTCTCCAGCGCAAGACCCGGCAGTACCAGGAGGTGCTTGTGCAGTTCCCGGTCCCGGGACAGCACCGTGACCCGATGATTGTCCTTGAGCAGACGGGCGGTGAGCCGCGTCCCGAGAAAGCCGGTGCCGCCGAGAATGCAGACGGATAAGGGCTTCATGACTTCAACGGATCGGGATCAGGAGCGTCGAGGAGCCCCGCCGGACGTTGAGCATCAAGAGATTCACGCCCTTCGCAGTTTCGCGGAAAGTCTTGATGCTCGATACCGGCGTTCGGCCGATGCCGACGATCAAATCGTTCGACCGGAGGCCCGCCACCGAGGCAGGGCTGCCGTCGGTAACGCCGCGCACCAGGACCCCGCCGCCGTCGGGAGCGTCGGCGAGATCCGCGCCCTCCAGGCCGTGGTGGATATCGGTGGCGTTGGCGGATTCGGATTCGCTCCGCTCGGCGACCAGCGCGGTGACCTTGCGGGGCTTGCCGTCCCGCAGGAGGCCGATCTCGACCTGATCGCCGATCTGCAGCATGCCGATGGAATTGCGCAGCTCATGGGCATTCTTGACGGGAACGCCGTTGATCGAGACGATGATGTCGCCGGTCTTGACGCCGGCGCGCTCCGCCGAGGAGCCCTGGCTCACTCCCGCGACCAGCGCACCGCTCGCCTCCGCGAGGCCGAATTCCTTCGCGATGTCCGGCGTCACGTCGTAGATGTTGACGCCGAGCACGCCGCGCTTGACCTGCCCGTACTTGATGAGCTGGTCCATGACGCCCTTCGCCATGTTGACGGGAATGGCGAAGCCGATGCCGATATTGCCGCCGCTGCCGGAGAGGATCGCCGAGTTGATGCCGACGAGCTCTCCCCGGAGGTTGACCAGGGCGCCCCCGGAGTTGCCGGGGTTGATGGAGGCGTCGGTCTGAATGAAGTCCTCGTAGCCGTCGGGATTGATGCCGGTGCGTCCGAGAGCGCTGACGATGCCGGCGGTCACGGTGTGCTGCAAGCCGAAGGGATTGCCGATCGCAACCACGTAATCGCCCACCTCGAGATGCGAGGAATCCCCGAGCGCCATGGCGACCAGATTCGGCTGCTTGGCCTGAAGCACGGCGATGTCCGCGCCCTCGTCCGAACCGACGACCTTCGCCGGGAACGTGCGGTTGTCGAGGAGCGTCACCGTGATCTCGTTGGCGTTCTCGATCACGTGGAAGTTGGTGATGATGTAGCCGTTCTTGGCGTCGACGATCACGCCGGAGCCCGCGCTCTGAAACGGCCTCTCATGAGGCTTCGAGTCCGGCGGAACGTTGAAGAACTGGCGAAAGAACGGATCGTCCAGCAGCGGATTGCGCTGTCCCGGCTTCTCCTTGATGGTGCCGCGCGTCGCGATGTTGACCACCGCCGCCGACACTCGTTTGACCATGGGGGCGAGCGAGGGCATCGGCGCGGCATCGGATGCCGCGGGCGGCGGGGTCACCGCGGCGAACGCCGGGAAAGCGGACAGCTCGAGAGCGAGCACGGCCGCCGCAAGTCCAAAACGCAGATTCATGCGCGATCCTCTATTCAGATTCGTCGGGCCGGCACATAAAGAGGGGCCGGACGATGAGTCCAGCCCCTCGCGCGACGATGCCCTAGGCCCGCGATTTTACACCGAGATCGCGTGCGGCGGACTCTCTTGGCCGCTTCGACCGCTTCGGCCGTCAAGCCGCTTCGACCGTCAAGCCGCTTCGACGGTGATCCGCTGCGGCTGCACCTGGGCAAGCTTCGGAATTGTGACCTCGAGCACGCCATTGACGGCCTTCGCCTTGATGTTGTGCACATCCGCCGAGTCCGGCAGATTGAAGCGCCGCTGGAACTCGCCGCTGATGCGCTCGACGCGGCGATAGCCGTCGCGATCCTCGCGCTTCGTGTCCTCGCGGCGCCCGCGAATCGTCAGCACGCCCTGCTCGGAAGTGATTTCCACCGCCTTCGGATCGACGCCCGGCAGATCCACGTGAAGGAGGAATCGATTGTCTTCCTCGTGAATGTCGACAGGCGGCAGCCACGCGCCGGAATCGGCCGCGGTGGTCTGCGAGGCCCCGAACAGGCGGTCGATGTCTCGATGGAAACGGTTCACGAGCGACCAGGGCTCGTATCGCACTACAGTCATGATGATCTCCTCAAAAGATGATGTTGATGAAACGAATACCTAAAAGCGCTTGGTAGCCGAAGTTGGGACGGTGGAGATCATTTCAACGGCGTTCGTGGGGCCGATGGAAAAAAATGACGTGCGCGATTTCACGAAAGTCAATAGAACATATTGTGAATAAGATGTGGACCACAATATCTTGCGATTGGGAAAACTCCCCCTTGACCCGGGAAGCGCAAAGTGCCGTAAGGAAATCTCTCGGGACAATCATATAACAATATGATTTTGTTATTATTTTTAGGCCGAAAATTAGCTTAAAAAAATCTTGACGCTGATCACAGTCAAGTCTTAACCTTCAGCTCCGAACACAATATGTTGTGGTCGGAAGTCGCGAATAGTCCTTCAAGCATCCTGATCCGACCGCAAGGCCGCTTTCTCCGCCGGGACCCGCCGCAACTTGTCTTTCAGAGTCTCGCCATAATTATAAGGGAGCGGTTTTCAACCCATGAATACGGTGGTTCAAATACAGCCCAAAGACGTCGG
>DASYAC010000076.1:0-9814 GCA_036501585.1 Steroidobacteraceae bacterium | reverse complement strand
CGGAGGATCTCGCGGTCTCCGGTACGATCGAGGAGACGCCGGATACGGAAGACACGGTGCACGCGAAGGTCACGATCGAAGGACCCGACCGGGTCGGAGGGGCGATTGACTCGGAGTGGCCGGACCGCGGAACGGACGCCACCGCTCGTATAGAGGGAACGATCGGCGGCCGACGCGTCAACGCACACATGCCGGCACCCTGACCGGCGCGGCAGTCTCGGCTCTCGTATTCGTTGCGGTGGCGCGGCCTGCGTTGCGCCAGCGCGGTCGTCTTCGCCGGCGCGGTCGTTACGGCGGCGCGGCCAGGACCGCAACCGCCGGGACGGCGCCTTCCGAGAGGGTACCCTCCTCGACGGCGGCCCGCGCATCGCCGATCTTGCGCTCCGCGCTCGGCGGATAGCCGTACTGGCTGCGATAGCACTTGGAGAAATGCGGCGGCGACTGAAAGCCGCAGGCCGCCGTGATGTCCATGATGGGCATGGAGGTCTGCAGGAGGAGCTCCCGCGCCCGGCGCAAACGCATCTCGAGGTAATAGCGCTTCGGGACGCAGTTGAGGTCGCGCTTGAACAATCGCTCGATCTGGCGGCGCGAGAGACCGGTCGCCTTGGCGATTTTCTCGAGCGACAGCGGCTTCTCGATGTTTTCCTCCATGATCTGCGCGACTCGAATGAGACCGCGATGCGAGACGCCGACGCGGGCGCGCAGCGGCACGTACTGCCGGTCGCGATCCTTGCGGACCCGATCGACGATGAATTGCTCCGACACGCGCTGCGAGATCCTCGGTCCGAGCTTTCCCTCGATGAGATTGAGCATGAGATCGAGCGGCGCCGTTCCGCCGGAGCACGTGAAGCGGTTTCGGTCGATGGTGAACAGCTGGTCGCTGATGAGAACGCGCGGAAACTCCTCGCGCAGCGCCGACAGATTCTCCCAATGAATGGTCGCCCGGAAATTGTCCAGGAGGCCCGCCTTGGCGAGCGCATATCCGCCCGTGCACAGCGCTCCCAGGGCCACCCGGCGTTCGGCCAGCCGGCGCAATGCCGTCAACAGAGCCGGGGATGCCGCCTCCCGGATGTTGATGCCGCCGCACACGAACAGGATGTCCACGGGCCCGAGTTTGTCGAGGGGGCTTGCGGGGGTGAGCTTCAGGCCGCTGCTCGATTCGCTGGGCTGACCGTCGAGGCTCACGACGGACCACTCGTACACGTCCTTGCCCATCAGCCGGTTCGCCATGCGCAGCGGCTCGAGCGCATTGGCCACCGCGATCAGCGAGTAATTGGCGAGGGTAAGGAACGCATACTTACCTTTGCGAAGCACTGCGGGTGATTCCAAACGACCTCCCCTGACTCTCTACACTTTCACCGTCCCTTGGCCGTCATTATGCCATTTGCACTCGATTAAATATCTATTTCCGACATAAATATGTCGCTTTCTCGATGCATCCCTCCGAGGCGGCAGCCGGGTTTTCTCGAAGCCGCGAGCCCTTCTGAGGGCCATGGCGCATTTACACCCGGGATTGTCGCAATTAGCTTATTGTTTCAGCGCCCGCTGGTTACACTGCGGAGCGAATTTCCTCGGGGGATCGATAGATGAAAAGTCATGCCCGCGTCGTGGTCATCGGAGGCGGCGCGGTAGGCGTCAGCACGCTCTATCACCTGGTGCAAAAGGGATGGTCGGACGTGGTGTTGGTCGAGCGTTCCGAGCTGACCGCCGGCTCGACCTGGCACGCCGCGGGCCTGCTGCCGCTCTTCAATATGAGCTACACGGTCGGGCAGCTGCACAAGTATTCCGTCGATCTCTACAAGCGCCTGCCGGCGGAAACCGGGCAGGACGTGAGCTTCCACGTCACCGGGAATCTGCGCCTCGCGACCTGCCGCGACCGCATGGACGAGTACCAAAAGTATTGCGGCACCGCCAACACCATCGGCGTCCCGTTCCAGATCATCTCCCCGCAGGAGGTGAAGAAGCTCTGGCCGCTGGTCGAGCTCGGCAACGGCGGCGACACCCAGAACATCGTCGGCGCGCTCTATCATCCCGACGACGGCCACATTGCGCCGGCGGATCTCACCATGGCGTTGCGCAAAGGGGCGCGCGCCGGCGGCGCCGAGATCTACGAGCAAACGGAAGTCACGGGGATCAAGCGCACTCCGTCCGGCGAATGGCATCTCACGACGAGCAAGGGCGACATCATCGCCGAGCACGTGGTTTGCGCCACCGGCAATTACGCGCGCCAGACCGGGCGGATGTTCGGACTCAACGTGCCCGCCATCCCGGTCGAGCACCAGTACATCGTGTACGACGAATCGCCGGAGCTCAAAGCGTATCGCAAGGGCGGCGGCCGCGAGCTCGCGGTACTGCGCGAATCCGACCAGTCCTATTACCTGCGGGAAGAGCGCATGGGCTGGATCCTCGGACCCTACGAGGCAGGCGCGCCGGCGCGTTTCGCCGACGGCGTGCCCGACTGGTTCGGCAAGAGCTTGTTCGAGGGCGACCTCGAGCGGCTCCTGCCGCATGTCGAGGCCGCGCAGCGCCGGGTCCCCAGCCTCGCGAACTGCGGCATCAAGGACATCGTGAACGGTCCGATCTCCTACACGCCGGACGGCAGCCCGCTCATCGGTCCCGCGTGGGGCGTGCGCAACCTCTGGCTCAACGAGGGCCACAGCTTCGGCATCACCGCCGCCGGCGGCTCGGGGTGGCAGCTGGCCGAATGGATCGTCGAGGGCGAACCCGGCATCGATCTGATGGCGGTCGACCCGCGCCGCTACGGCCCGTACACCAGCAAGCGCTACGTCGTCCGGAAGAACGAGGAAACCTATCGCAACGTCTTCGTGATCCACTTTCCGGATGAGGAGCGCCCGGACGCGCGCCCGGCGAAGACCAGTCCGATCTACGACAAGCTCGCGCGCCTGGGTGCCGTGTTCGGTCAGCGCTACGGCTGGGAGCGCGCCAATTGGTTCGCGCCTCGGGGCGTCGAGGCCAAGGACAAATGGAGCTTCCGCCGCTCCAATTATTTCCCGCACGTGGGCCGCGAGGCCGTCAATCTCCGGGAAAACGTCGGCGTCATCGATCTGACGCCGTTCACCAAGCATGAGGTGACCGGGCCCGGTGCCGAGGCGTGGCTCGACAGCCTGGTCGCCAACAAGGTGCCCACCAAGATCGGGCGCATGGCGTTGAGCCATGCGCTCACGCGCCGCGGCGGCATCCGTTCCGAGTTCACCATCACCAAGATCGCGGACGGGCATTTCTATGTGGTGAGCGCGGGGGCCGCGGAGCGCTATGACAGCGACTACTTGCTCGAGAAGCTGCCCAAGGACGGCTCGGTCGCGCTGCGCAACATCACCTCGAGCCGCGGATGCTTCGTGGTCGCGGGCCCGCGCTCGCGCGACGTGCTGGCGAAGCTCGCCGATGCGGCGCTCGACAACGCGTCGTTCCCCTGGCTCACCGCTCAGGTGACCGAGGTCGGGCTCGCGGTCGACGTGTACCTTCTGCGGGTGAATTTCGTCGGCGCGCTCGGGTGGGAGCTGCATTTCCCGATCGAATACGCGCACCACCTGTTCGACGCCATATTCGAGGCGGGCGCCGAATTCAATATCGGCATGGTCGGAATGCGCGCCATGGAGTCGCTGCGCATCGAGAAGTCCTACCGCATGTGGGGAAGCGACCTGACGCCCGACTACACGCCCCTCGAGGCGGGACTCGACCGCTTCGTGCGCATGAACAAGGGGCCTTTCATCGGCCGGGAGGCGCTCGAGAAGCAGCTCGCACAAGGCGTGCCCAACCGCTTCATCACCTTCGAGGTCCACGGGGTGACGGACGCCGACCCCCTCGGCAACGAGCCTTTGTTCGACGGCAAGGGACGGCTCGTGGGGCGGGCGACCGCGGGATACTACGGTCATGCCTTGAAGAAGAGCCTCGGGCTCGGATATGTGAAGCCGGAGTTCGCCAAGGTGGGGAGCGGGCTCGTGATCGAGATTCTCGGGGAGCGCAAGCGCGCGACGGTGCTGGTCGATTCGCCTTATGATCCCGAAAACCAGGACCTGAGGGCGTAGGGACCCGTTGTCATGAGCCGCCAATCCTTTTCCGGATGGGCCCTGATCAGGCGGGGTCTGTCGGGTCATCGCGGCTGGGAACCGCAATGGCGCAAGGCCGCTCCCAAGGCAAGCTATGACGCCGTGATCGTCGGCGGCGGCGGACATGGCCTGGGGGCCGCCTATTACCTGGCCAAGGAGCACGGGATGACCAACATCGCCGTGCTCGAGAAGGGCTGGATCGGCGGCGGCAATACCGGCCGCAACACCACCATCATCCGCTCGAACTATCTCTTCAATGAGAGCGCGGCCCTCTACGATCATGCCGTGAAAATGTGGGGAAACCTTTCCCAGGTATTGAATTACAACGTGATGTACTCGCCGCGCGGGGTGATGATGCTCGCGCACACGGTGCACGACATCCAGGTGTTCAAGCGCCACGTCCACGCCAACCGCTGCAACGGCGTCGACAACGAATGGCTGGAGCCCGCGCAAGCCAAGGAATTCTGTCCGCCGCTCAACATCGAGGACAACATCCGCTATCCCGTCCTCGGCGCCGCGCTCCAGCGCCG
This sequence comes from Steroidobacteraceae bacterium, assembly GCA_036501585.1. Classification (GTDB taxonomy): domain Bacteria; phylum Pseudomonadota; class Gammaproteobacteria; order Steroidobacterales; family Steroidobacteraceae; genus Bog-1198. Next base: position 5,217 of record DASYAC010000076.1, on the reverse strand, counting down.
CGGGGGCACCGCACGCCACGATGCGGTTGCCTGGGGCTATGCCCGGGCGGCGGATGCGCTCGGCGTCGACATCATCGAGAACTGCGAGGTCACGGGCATCCGCACCCTCCCGAACGGCGGCGGGGTGGAGGCGCTCGAGACCACGCGCGGCACCATTCGGGCCGGCAGGGTCGGGGTCTCGGCCGCCGGCTCGACGAGCGTCGTCCTGGGTCTGGCCGGAGTGCGCCTGCCGCTCGAGAGCTATCCGCTGCAGGCCCTGGTCTCCGAGCCCATCAAGCCGATATTTCCCTGCGTGGTGATGTCGAACACCATCCATGCCTACATCAGCCAGTCGGACAAGGGGGAGCTCGTGATCGGTGCGGGCACCGACGCCTACACCTCGTACACTCAGCGCGGCGCGCTGCACGTCAATACTCACACTCTCGACGCGATTTGCGAGCTGTTCCCGCGGTTTCGCCGTCTGCGGATGCTGCGCAACTGGGGCGGAATCGTCGACGTGACCCCGGACCGTTCCCCCATCATCGGCAAGACGCCCGTGCCCGGTCTGTACGTCAATTGCGGCTGGGGCACGGGCGGCTTCAAGGCGACGCCGGGTTCGGCGCATGTGTTCGCCTGGACCATCGCGCGCGACGAGCCGCATCCGATCAATGCGCCGTTCACGCTCGAGCGCTTCCGCGACGGCTACCTTATCGACGAGGCCGCCGCGGCGGCCGTGGCTCACTAGCCTTCGGGTATCGCATGCTGCTCATCCACTGTCCTTATTGCGGCGAGCGTCCGGAGCTCGAATTCGCCTACGGCGGCCAGGCGCACATCGCGCGGCCCGCACGCCCGCAGGATCTCGATGATCAGTCCTGGACCGACTTTCTCTACATGCGCGACAATACCAAGGGTGTGCATGCGGAGCGCTGGAGACATTCGCGCGGCTGCGGGCGCTTCTTCAACGCGCTGCGCGACACCACCACCGATCATTTCCTCGCAACCTACGAGACCGGCGCGCCCAGGCCCAACCTGGCGAAGATCGGCGGGCGCGCTCCGTGAGTTTCCGCGCCAATGCCGGCGGGCGCGTCGACCGCACCCGGCCCCTGACGTTCATCTTCGACGGCAGGACCTATCGTGGATTCGCCGGCGACTCGCTGGCCTCGGCGCTCCTCGCCAACGGCGTGCACTTGGTGGGCCGCTCGTTCAAATACCATCGGCCGCGCGGGATCCTCGCGGCCGGCCCGGAGGAGCCGAACGCACTGATCACGGTGTATCGCGACGCGGCGCGCTATACGCCGAACCTCCGGGCGACGCAGGTGGAACTGTACGAGGGCCTGCAGGCGATGAGCCAGAACCGGTGGCCGAGCCTCGCGCATGACGTCGGGCGGGTCAATGACTGGCTCTCGCCGTTTTTCCCCGCGGGCTTTTACTACAAGACTTTCATGTGGCCGAAGAGCGCCTGGAAGAAGTGGTACGAGCCGGCGATTCGACGCGCCGCGGGCCTGGGGGTCGCGCCCACGCGGCCCGACCCCGATCGCTACGCACAGCGCTATGCGCACTGCGATCTCCTGGTGGTGGGAGGCGGCCCGGCCGGACTCGCCGCCGCACTCGCGGCATCGGACTCCGGTGCCCGCATCATCCTCTGCGACGAGTCGGCGGAGTTCGGCGGGAGCCTGCTGGGCGACACGGCCGCCCGCATCGACGGTGATTCGGCGCTCGATTGGGTGCGGCGCGCCGTCACCGAGCTGCGCCGAAGCGCGCGGGTCACGCTGCTCACGCGCACCACCGCATTCGGCTATTTTCCGCACAATCTGGTCGGCCTGAACGAGCGCATCACCGACCATCTGGCGGTACCGCCGGCTCAGTTGCCGCGCGAGCGCCTGTGGCAGGTACGCGCCCGGCAGGTGATCCTGGCGACGGGTGCCATGGAGCGGCCGCTGGTATTTCCCGGCAACGATCGCCCCGGCATCATGCTCGCCGGCGCGGCGCAAACCTATCTCAACCGCTTCGGCGTACTGGTTGGACGGCGGGTGGTCGTCGTCACTGCCTGCGATACGGCTTATCAAGCCGCGCTCGATCTTCGGGCGAGCGGCGCAGCCATCGCCGCCGTCGCCGATGTCCGCCCGCAGCTGCCGAGCGGCCTGCCCGACGCGGTGCGCGCCGCGGGCATCGAAGTCCTCGCGGGCGCCACGGTGCTCGGCACCGAGGGAAACCTGCGCGTCAAGGCGATCTCCTTGGGCGAGATCTATGGCGCCGGCCAGGTCCGCAGGACCCGCCGCATCGAGTGCGACGCGGTACTGATGTCCGGCGGTTTCACGCCGAGCGTGCACCTGTTCTCTCAGTCGAGGGGCAAGCTCGCCTGGGATGAGTCGATCCAGGCCTTCATCCCGGACCGTTCGGCGGAGCGCGAACGCTCGGTGGGCGCCTGCCGCGGCATCAGCGATCTCGCGCAGGCGCTGGAGGATGGCGCGGCTGCCGGGACCGGTGCCGTGGAATCGGCAGGTCCCAAGGAATCGGCCGGCGCTACGGAATCGTCGAAGGAGACCGTTTCGCTTTCGGGCGGCGCGGATCGGCGCTACACCGTCGAGGCGTCGATCCGGCGGGCCGGATCCACCCTGGGTGCGCTCCCCGCCGCTCACCCTTCCGGCAAGCTCAAGGCCTTCGTGGACTTTCAGCACGACGTGACGGTGCGCGACCTGAGGCTTGCCGCTCAGGAGGGATTCCGCTCGGTCGAACACCTGAAGCGCTACACCACGACCGGAATGGCGACCGACCAGGGCAAGACCTCGAACTTGAACGCGCTCGCCATCGCCTCGAAGGCGCTCGACACGCCCATCCCAGAGATCGGCTTGACCACGTTCCGCATGCCCTACACCCCGACCACCTTCGGCAGTTTCGCGGGCATCTCGCGCGGCAATCTGTTCGATCCCCGGCGCACCACGCCGACTCATGCCTGGGCGCAGGCAAAGGGCGCGGTGTTCGAGAACGTGGGCCTTTGGATGCGCGCACGGTATTTCCCGCGTGCCACCGAGGACATGCACGCGGCGGTCGCACGCGAGTGTCTCGCGGTACGCAATGCCTGCGGCATCTTCGACGCCTCGACCCTCGGCAAGATCGAGGTCGTGGGCGCCGACGCCGCGGAGTTCATGAACCGCCTGTACATCAACAGCTGGACGGGGCTCGGCGTGGGCCGGGCGCGCTACGGAATTCTCTGCCGCGAGGATGGATTCATTTACGACGACGGCGTGGTCGCCCGGCTCGCGCCCGACCGCTTTCACGTCACCACCACCACCGGCGGCGCGCCGGGCGTCCTCGCGATGATGGAGGATTACCGCCAGACCGAGTGGCCCGACCTCGATGTGTGGCTCACCTCGACCACCGAGCAGTGGGCGGTCATCGCAGTTCAAGGCCCGAACGCGCGGCGCGTGCTCGAGCCGCTGGTGTCGGAAATCGACCTCGGTGCCGCCGCGCTGCCGCACATGGCGGTCGCCCGCGGCAAGATCTCGGGCGTGCCCATGATCCTGTTCCGGGTGAGTTTCACCGGCGAGCTCGGTTTCGAAATCAACGTGCCCGCCGATTACGGCGCGGCGGTCTGGGAGAGCGTCTACGCGGCCGGCCAGACGCACGGCATTTCGGAATACGGCACCGAGACCATGCACGTGCTGCGCGCGGAGAAAGGCTACATCATCGTCGGCCAGGACACCGACGGCACCGTGACGCCGGACGATGCGGGACTTACCTGGGCGATCGGCAAGACCAAGACGGATTTCGTCGGCAAGCGCTCGCTGGAGCGTCCGTCCATGAAGGCTCCGGACCGCAAACAACTGGTGGGCCTGCGGGCCTGCGACGGCCGCACGATTCTCGAGGAAGGCGCGCAGCTCGGGGCAAAGCCCCGGCAGACCCCGCCGATGGAACTGATCGGGCATATCACCTCCTCCTATGCCAGCAGCGTCCTGGGATATCCGATCGCGCTCGCGCTGGTCGAGGGGGGCCGCGCGCTCATGGGAAAGCACTTGTATGTACCCATGCCGGGCGGCGATATCGAAGTCGAGGTTACCTCTCCGATTTTCTACGACCCCGCGGGAGGGCGGATCAATGGCTGAGCTCGCGCAACGCCGGCCTCCGGCCATCGCCTCCGCCGCCTGGCTCAAGCAGCTGCCGCCCGCGAGCCGCTGGGTACTGCATGGGGGAGCCGGTGCGCGTGCATTGGCCGCGCCGGCTTGGGGCGTCGCATTCTCGGAGGAGGCCTGCCGCGCGATCATCTCGGGATCGCGCGCGACGCTATGGCTGGGTCCCGAAGAATTCCTGCTCCTGGATCTCGGCTCCGGCGACGGCTCGAACGGCGAATCGCACGCAGGCGTGGCGCAAACCCTCGAAGGCGCCCTCGCCGGCGCGCCTCACGCCCTCGTCGACGTGAGCCACCGGCAATTTGCCCTCGAGATCTCGGGCGCGCACGCGGCGACGATCTTGAGCGGGGCGTGCCCGCTCGACCTGGACACGCGCGCCTTTCCGGTCGGCATGTGCACGCGAACGGTACTCGCCAAAGCCGACATCGTGCTGTGGCGGACCGGTCAAAGCACGTTTCATCTGGAGGTGTGGCGTTCCTTCGCAGCCTATGTATCGGGACTGCTCGGCGAAATCGCGCGCGAATTTTACGGCGAGACGCAGCAGCCGCCCTGAGAATGGCGCATGGACGATCCGCACTCACAGGCGCCATTGCGCTCCGCCATTGTCCAAGGTTTGGCCGAGGCACAGGCGCTGCTGCGCGCCGGCCGGTTCGCAAGCGCGGAGCGGCAGCTTCGAGCCATTCAAGCATCCGCGCCCGGGGACGTGAACAGCTCCCGGCTCTTGGGCGCCGCCCTGCTCGCCCAGGACAAGGTGCAACCCGCGCTCGAGATCCTGGAGCGGACGGTCGCGGCGGCTCCGCAATTCTGGCCGGCGCGCACGGACCTCGCCCGGGCTCTTCGTGCCGCGGGGCGCCGGGAGGAAGCCCGAGCTGCCCTGCGCCAGGTGGTCGAGGCGGCTCCGAACCTCGACACGGCGTGGCTGGCTTACGGCGACGTACTCGTGGATCTGGAGAAGTACCCGGATGCCCGGTTCGCGTACGAGCGGGCGAGGCTCACCGATCCTCACCGCGCCCGGATCGAGGAGGCGACCGCCGCCCTGGTGGCCGAGGACCGTAAGTCGGCGGAGCTCATTTTCCGCGACATCCTCAAAAACGATGCAAGCCACGTAGCG
>DASYAC010000075.1:0-19427 GCA_036501585.1 Steroidobacteraceae bacterium | reverse complement strand
CGACGACACCGATAGATCGTGTCGCGTCCTATGGGCTTGGTCATGCGCGTGTCCTCTCAATAGGGGACACGAATACTAAGTAATTCCCTTAATGCACCAGAACCCAGTATGTCCGTCAGAAGTTGCCGCTTGCCGGCGATTGTCCGCGATCGACAAAGAGCCAAATGTTTTGCGAAAACAGGAGCTTAGGTTTGAATTTCGATTGGTGCCGATAGATGGCGAAGGGTATGTTTCTATTCCCACTCGATCGTCGCCGGCGGCTTCCCCGAAATGTCGTACACCACCCTGGAAATCCCCGGCACTTCGTTCACGATCCGGTGGGTGACGCGGTCGAGAAAGTCGTACGGCAGCCGCGCCCATCGCGCCGTCATGAAATCGATGGTTTCCACCGCGCGCAGCGCGACCACGTGATCGTAGCGCCGTCCGTCCCCCATCACGCCGACCGATCGAACGGGCAGGAACACGGCGAAAGCCTGGCTCACCTTGTCGTAGAGCTCGTCGCGGCGCAGCTCCTCGACGAAGATCGCGTCGGCTCGCCGCAGAAGATCGGCGTGCTCCTTGTGGATCTCGCCGAGGATTCGAACGCCCAGGCCGGGTCCCGGAAACGGATGCCGGCGTACCATCTCGGCGGGAAGATCGAGCGCCAGCCCGAGGTTTCTGACCTCGTCCTTGAACAACTCGCGCAGCGGCTCCAGAAGCTTCAGCTTCATGTTCTTGGGCAGGCCGCCGACGTTGTGGTGTGATTTGATGACGTGCGCTTTGCCCGTCTTGGAGCCGGCGGACTCGATCACATCGGGATAGATCGTCCCCTGAGCCAGCCAGCCCACGTCCCGGAGCTTCGCGGCCTGCTCGTCGAACACCTCGATGAACACGCGTCCGATGATCTTCCGCTTGGCCTCGGGATCCGCCTCGCCGCGCAAGGCATCCAGGAAGCGTCGCTCCGCATTCACGCGCACCACGTTCACGCCCATGTGCTCGGCGAAGGTCGCCATCACCTGATCGCCCTCGCCCAGCCGCAGCAACCCATGATCGACGAACACGCAGGTGAGCTGCGGGCCTATGGCACGGTGCAGGAGCGCGGCAAGCACCGAGGAATCGACGCCGCCGGAAAGGCCGAGCAGCACCTTGTCGCGGCCCACTTGCGCCCGGATGCGGGTCACGCTGTCCTCGATGATATTGTTCGTGGCCCAGCTCGCACCGCAGCGGGCTATCTCGCGCACGAAACGGCGCAGGATTTCGCCTCCCTGCAAGGTGTGGGTCACCTCGGGGTGGAACTGAAGCGCGTACAATCCCCGCGACTCGTCGGCCATCGCGGCAAGCGGCGCATTGTCGCTCTCCGCAATCGCGCTGAACCCGGGCGGCAGAGCCGCCACGCGGTCGCCGTGGCTCGCCCAAACGTCCAGAACCCGCCGGTTCGCCGCGTCGCGATTGTCCGCCAGACCGTCGAGCAGGCGCGAGCTGCCCAGGGGGCGAACCTGCGCCGCCCCGAACTCGCGGTGGGAGGAGGACTCGACTTTCCCGCCGAGCTGAGCGGCCATGGTTTGCATGCCATAGCAGATTCCGAGCACCGGTACGCCCATCGAAAAAGCGCTTCGCGGTGCCTCGGGCCCCTTCGCCTCGTACACGGACTCGGGGCTGCCGGACAGGATGATGGCCTGCGGCTTGAATCGCTCGATTTCCGCCGGATCCGCATCCCAGGCGTAGATCTCCGAATACACGCCCAGTTCGCGCACTCGGCGGGCGATCAGCTGGGTGTACTGCGAGCCGAAATCGAGAATCAGAACCCGGTCGGCATGAATGTCGGGCATCAACCGATCCGGTAGTTGGGCGCTTCTTTGGTGATCGTCACATCGTGTACATGGCTCTCGCGGACGCCGGCGTTGGTCACCCTGACGAAATAAGGACGCGTGCGCATCTCCTCGATGCTGTCGCTGCCGGTGTATCCCATCGCCGCTCGCAGACCGCCCGCGAGCTGCTGCAAGATCGACACGAGGCTCCCCTTGTAGGGCACCCGGCCCTCGATCCCCTCGGGCACGAGCTTGTCGAGATCGGTGGTCGTGTCCTGGAAGTACCGGTCGCTGGAGCCGTGCGCCTGCGCCATCGCGCCGAGCGATCCCATGCCGCGGTAGGACTTGTAAGAGGCGCCCTGGTACAGCTCGACCTCGCCGGGAGATTCCTCGGTCCCTGCGAACATGCCGCCGATCATCACGCAATGAGCCCCGGCCGCGAGCGCCTTGGCGATATCGCCCGAATATCGAATGCCGCCGTCGCCGATAACCGGAACGCCGGTGCCGGCAAGCGCCTTGGCCACGCGCGAGATCGCGCTGATCTGCGGAACGCCCACGCCGGCGACGATGCGCGTCGTGCAGATCGATCCCGGACCGATGCCGACTTTCACGGCGTCCGCCCCATGCTTGACCAGATCGAGCGCCGCCTCGGCGGTGACGATGTTGCCGCCGATGACCTGCAGATCCGGGAACGTCCTCTTGATCTTGGCGACCATCTCGAGAACGCCCCGTGAGTGCCCGTGCGAGGTGTCCACCACCACGACATCGACACCCGCTTCGCGAAGGGCGTGAACCCGGTCGATGGTGTCGGGCGACGTACCCACGGCCGCGCCTACGCGCAAGCTCCCGACCGGGTCCTTGCAGGCGTTCGGAAACTCGGTCGCCTTCTGGAAGTCTTTGACGGTGATCATCCCCTTGAGCTCGTGATTGCTCGCGACCACCAGCACCTTCTCGATGCGGTGCTTGTGCAGAAGCGCCAGCACCTCTTCCTTCGGCGCGTTCTCCCGCACGGTGATCAGGCGCTCCTTGGGGGTCATGACCGAGGACACCGGCGCGTCGAGCTTGGTCTCGAAACGCAAATCCCGGTGGGTCACGATACCCACCACCTGGGTGCCGAGCACCACGGGTACGCCGGAGATGTTCTTCGAGCGGGTGAGGTCGATCACCTGACGGATGGTCATGTCGGGATTGACCGTGATGGGATCGCTGATCACGCCGCTTTCGAACTTCTTGACGCGGTCGACCTGGCGCGCCTGGTTCTCGATCGACATGTTCTTGTGAACGATGCCGATGCCGCCCTCCTGCGCGATGGTGATCGCGAGCCGGGCCTCGGTGACGGTATCCATGGCGGCCGAAACCACCGGGAGATTGACGCGGATTTCTCGCGTCAGCTGGCTGGCCAGGGAGACCTCGCGCGGCAAAACCTCGGAGTACGCCGGGACCAGCAGCACGTCATCGAAGGTGAGTGCCTCTTCCAGAATACGCATGAGCGTTCACTTGGTTCGTCTAAGAGGCGGCGCATTGTACCTTGGGCGGGGGGTGCGGTAAACCGCTATCATTTCGGCCATGGAGGCCAGGCCAGGTTCTTTCGCATACCCCGAGCGCGACGTATACAGCGTTTCCCGCCTGAACCGGGAGGCGCGCGGGCTCCTGGAGCGCGGTTTTGGAACGCTCTGGCTCGAAGCGGAAATCTCCAACTTCTCCAGGCCGAGCTCGGGACACTGGTATTTTTGCCTGAAAGACGCCGCCGCCCAGGTCCGCTGCGCGATGTTCCGGCAGCGAAATATGTTGTGCGCGTTCACCGCGCGCGACGGCCAGAAAGTGCTCGTGCGGGCACGCATCGGGCTGTACGAGCCGCGCGGCGAATTCCAGCTCATCGTCGATCACCTCGAGGACGCCGGCCTGGGCGCCCTGCAGCGTCAATTCGAGGAGCTGCGGACGCGGCTGGCGGCGGAGGGATTGTTCTCGGCCGAGCGCAAGCGCCCCCTGCCGACCCTGCCCAAGCGCATCGGCGTGCTCACCTCGCCCACCGGAGCCGCGATACGGGACATCCTTCACGTGCTCGCGAGGCGCTTCCCCGCGGCCGGCGTGCTGATCTACCCCGTTGCCGTTCAAGGCGCGCAGGCGGCCGCGGAGATCGTCGCGGCGCTCAAGACGGCGGCGGCCCGACGCGAATGCGACGTGCTGATCCTCGCGCGCGGCGGCGGCTCGCTCGAGGATCTCTGCGCCTTCAATGACGAGAAACTGGCGCGCGCGATCGTAGCCTCGCCGATTCCCGTGATTTCGGGGGTCGGCCACGAAGTGGACTTCACCATCGCCGATTTTGCCGCCGATGTCCGGGCACCGACACCCTCCGCCGCGGCGGAGCTCGTCGTGCCCGACGCAGGCGAATGGCTGACGGCCGCACAGCGGCTCGGCGCCCGGCTGGAGCGATCGATGCGGCGGCATCTGGCCGAGCGCCGCGAACGGCTGGGTTGGCTGAGGGGCCGAGCGGCGCAGGTCAGCCCGATTGCGCGCCTCACCCGGGAGACACAACGGCTGGACGAATTCGAGCAGCGCATGTCGCGGGCGATGCATCGGCGCCTGGACGGTCATCGTGAGCGGCTCCTCTGGCTTCGGGGCCGAGCGGCACTGGTGAGTCCCGCCGCTCGCCTGGCGCAGCACCTGAGCCGTCTCGAGGGCCTCGAGGAGCGCGTCGGCCGGGCGATGCGGCAGTTGCACAACGCCCGTATGACCAAATTTCGCGAATGCCGGAGCCGACTTTGGCACGGGGCCCCGCTGGCCCGGGTGCGCACGCTGGCCGCCCGCCAAGAAGCGCTGGCCACCCGGCTCGAGGCGGCAGCGCTCGGGGCCGTTCAGGGCGCACGCGAGCGGCTTCTGCCGCTGGTGCGTACCCTGAATGCGGTGAGCCCGCTTGCGACGCTCGACCGCGGCTACGCCATCGTCATGGACGGGCAAGGCAAGATCTTGCGCGATGCGGCGCAGGCCGCCGACGGCGAGATCATCGAGGCGCGCCTCGCCGTGGGAAGGATTCGCGCCCAGGTGCGGCGTCCTTGAGGCACGCTCCGCTCGCGAATTTCGCCCGACTCACGGCGCTCGCAGGTCGTCTGCTCGTGCTGCTGCTCCTCGGCACGGCCGTGAACGCCGCGGCCGCCATGCGGCTACCCGTGGAAAGCGCGGTTCCAGGCGGCGTGAAGATCATCCGACTGGACAGCGTCGGCGACGTGCCGCCGTACGTCGAGGCCGACGGACATCGAGCGCTCGTGCTGCAAGACGGAGGCAGCTGGGTAGCGGTGATCGGCATCCCCTTGTCGGCGTCGCTCGGACCCTTTCGCGTGAGCGTCCGGGATTCCTCGGGCGCGCACGATCTGGACTTCGCGGTGGGCGACAAGCACTACACCACTCAATCGCTCAAAGTAGCGCCGCGCCAGGTCGATTTATCCGCCGCCGACTTGAAGCGCTACCAGCGCGAGCACGAAATCATGGATCATGCATTGAATCGTTGGAGCGAGTCCCCGCCCGCGACGCTGCGCTGGCCCCCGCCGGTGCCGGGAGTCCGCTCGAGCTCCTTCGGCATGCGCCGCGTCTTCAACGGCGAATCGCGCAACCCGCATACCGGTATGGACATCGCCGCGCCGGTGGGAACTGCGGTGATCCTGCCGGCCGATGGGACTGTGATCGATACCGGAGATTATTTCTTCACCGGGAACACCATCCTGGTGGATCACGGACGCGGGCTCATCAGCATGTACGCCCATCTGAGCGCCATCGACGTGAAACCCGGCCAGCGGGTCGCCGCAGGAACCCGCATCGGCGCCGTCGGCATGACCGGTCGCGCGACCGGCCCGCATCTTCACTGGGCGCTCAGTCTGAATCGCGCCTGGGTGGATCCGGCGCTCTTCCTGAATTAGCTCGACGTCATCAGCTTGTCGACCGCCGGCGCATCCAGCAAGGGGCTCGTGTGCGCGGCCTGGCGCAAGCGCGCGCTGTGCTCCTGAACGGCGGCGCCCGACGGCTGCATCTCGATTTGGCCCTGGAAGAATGCCCCCTCGGTGATACCGACGCGCGGCGCGAAGACGTTCCCCTTCACCTTCGCGGTGGCACGGATGGTCACCGATTCGGTGGCGTACAGATCGCCCTCGACCTTGCCGTCGACGACGATGATGCGGGCGCGAACGTCGCCCTTCATCGTGCCGTCGGTGCCGACGGTCAGGCTTTGGGTGTGCGTGATCGATCCTTCCACGCTGCCCTGAATGATCAGGTCTTCCTGCGCCGAGAGCTCGCCGCGAAACTTCAGGGTCGGCCCGAGCACGGAGGCGCGCGGCACGGTCTCGGATGCCGGGGCGCGCGCTTCCGCCGGGCGCGGCTCGGCGAGCCGCGTCTCCGGCGCCCTCGGCTCATGCGTTCGGGCTTCCGGCGGGCGGGCCGCAGGCGTGCGCGGCTCGACGCGCGGCTCTCGCGGTTCGGGCCGGACGTTCGTGGGCGGATTCGAGTTCATCATGTCGCTGTCTCCATCCTCGGATTTTTTGAACCAAGCCATTGTTACGCCGCGCTCCCGGAGGCCCTGACCGATCGGGGCGCTGCGTCATCGGATTTGCCGCCGCCGGCAGAGTGGCCGGTCTTGCCGCCCATATCGATGCTGCCGCTGAAACTCGCGCCCTCATTGATGCTCACCGAGGGCGCATAGATGTTGCCGCATACCTTGGCGGTGTCCTTCACGAACACGGACTTGTCCGCCTGCAAGTCGCCGTCCACCGTACCTTCGACGATGATCATCTGCGCCCGTATATTCGCCTTCACCGTGCCCTGCGCGCCGACGGTCAGCCGTTGCGTGTGCGTGATCGAGCCTTCCACCCGCCCCTGGATCAACAGGTCCTCCTCGGCGCTCAAGTCACCCTTGAAATAAAGCGTGGGACCCAGGATCGACGCGCGCTCGGCCGCGCTGTTGTACGGATTGCTCATTCGGTGTCTCCGGGGGTGACGAGGGGTTTGGCCAGTGCGCGAAAGCGTACCTGGCATAATCGCAATCGAAGTGGGAGCTCCGTCACGAAACGCAGCTGCGGAAAAGCCCGTTTGCCGCGGTGTCGCGATTTACGGACGCTGCGCGGGTCCCCCGCCGGGTAGCGCCTCCCGGCGACGGGGGGTTATCGCGCCGCCACGGCCACGGCCGCGGCTGCCATCATGGTGCCGCTTCCGCGGTTCACGAGCTTGATCGCTCTCGGGTTGCGCAGCCATCGTCTGGCGCGCGCCGCAAGCAGCACGTACCCCCCGAGCGTGAGAGGCAAGATAACGGCGATCGCGCCCGCGATCTCCAGATGGCCGAAGGCGCTCAGGGACTCGAGCGGTACCACCGTGGGGAGCAATGCCAGAAAAAACAGCATCGGCTTCGGATTGCTCAAGGTCAGCGTCAAGCTGCCGAGAAACAGCGCGCGCGGCGGTTTGGCCAGGCCGGCGGCGGCGGTTTCCGTCAAGGGCTTCGCCGGCGCGGTCCAGAGCTTGTAGGCGAGGTACAGAAGGTACAGCGCGCCCGCGTATCGGACGAGCACGAAGACCGCGTGAGCGGTTTGGGCCAGGGCGGCGAGCCCCAGAACTGCGGCGCAAAACCACAGCAGATCTCCGACCAGGAAGCCCGCGATGAACGCCGGCGCTCCGCTGCTGCCTCGCGCCAATCCCTGGGCGATGACCGCGGCCACGCCCGGACCCGGCGTCACCACGGCCAGGAAGTAGACCGCGCAAAAAGTCGCCAGTCCGTACCACGACATGTGTGTCCCCTCCCCCGCGAACGGCGGGAAGGCTAGTTTACGCTACTCGATGCTTTCACCATGCAGCGAAATGTCGAGGCCCTCCCGCTCCTGCTCCTCGGTCACCCTGAGGCCGACGAGCTTGTCGATCACGACGAGGAGCGCGTAGCTGACCACGAAGCCGTAGACCACGGTGGTCAGCACGCCTTTGGCCTGGGTCAACAGCGAGCCATCCACTCCGCTGATTTCCTTGCTTGCGAACACTCCCGTGAGCAAAGCGCCGAGAATGCCGCCGATGCCGTGCACGCCGAATGCGTCCAGGGAATCGTCGTAGCCGAACAGGTGCTTGAGCGAGGTCGCCGCGAAGTAGCACACCACGCCGGCCGACAGTCCGATGACCACTGCGGCTGAAGGAGCCACGTAGCCGGAAGCAGGCGTGATGGCGACGAGCCCTGCCACCGCGCCCGACGCGATGCCGAGGACGCTCGGCTTGCCCTTGCTGAACCACTCAGCGAACATCCAGCCGAGCGCGGCCGCGCCGGTCGCCATTTGGGTGGCCAGCATCGCCATGCCGGCGCGGCCGTCTGCCGCGGTCGCGGAACCGGCATTGAAGCCGAACCACCCCACCCACAGGAGCGAGGCGCCGATCAAGGTCAGCGTCAGGTTATGCGGCGGCATCGCCTCCCGTCCGTAGCCGAGACGCTTGCCGAGCACCAGGCAGCTCGCGAGGCCCGCGACCCCGGCGTTGATGTGAACCACCGTTCCGCCGGCGTAATCGAGCACGCCCGCCGCATTCAGCCATCCCGTCGGCTCCCAGACCATGTGCGCGATGGGCGCGTACACGATGAGCGACCAGGCCGACAGGAAGATCAGCATCGCCGAGAATTTCATCCGGTCGGCGAATGCACCGGCGATCAGGGCGGGTGTGATGATCGCGAAGGTCATCTGGAACATCGCGTACACGGATTCGGGAATCGTCGGTGCGAGATGCGATACGGTCAGTTTGCCGCCGGCATCGTCGTGGATGTACGTCATCCCGCCGAACAGCGCGCGCGCGGAACTGCCGATGAAGCGATTGCCGGGGGTAAACGCCCAGGAATAGCCGATGAGCCACCACAGGATCGTCACCACGCAGGTGCAGCCGAAGCTCTGCATCAGGGTGGCCAGCACGTTCTTCTTGCGCACCATGCCGCCGTAGAAGAGCGCGAGGCCCGGCACGCACATCATGAGCACCAGCGCAGTGGATGTGAGCATCCAGGCGGTATCGCCCGCGCTCAATTTATCGGCAGAGACGAGCGCGGGCGCGGTCAGCTGATCCGCGTGCGCGAGCGGCGCGCAGAGAGCCGACATCAATAGCAACAGACCCTTCGACCGCTTGATCATCAGTTCGCCCCTTAAATTGCACTCGCATCCCGCTCGCCGGTCCGGATCCGCACGACCTGCGTCAATGCGAATACAAAAATCTTGCCGTCGCCCACCTTTCCGGTATGCGCCGACGTTTGGATCGCCTCGATCACGGACTCGAGCATGGCATCGGTCACCGCGACCTCTATCTTTGTCTTCGGAACGAACTCCACCACGTACTCGGCGCCCCGGTAGATCTCGGTGTGTCCGCGCTGCCGCCCAAATCCCCGGACCTCGGTCACGGTGAGCCCCTGCACACCGATGTCGCTGACGGCCTTGCGCACCTCGTCCAACTTGAAGGGTTTGATGATGGCGGTCACGAGCTTCATGGAATGCCCTTCACTGGCCCGATGGATCGCGACGTTCCTCAGCACCAGCCGTGCCAGCGAAAGAGTTCCTCGATCAATCAGAGGGTTAGGTCGGTGAACAGGCGCCGGGCCCCGGCCCCCATGCACCAGATCAGGGCTGATTCGCACCCGCCGCTGCCTCATGTTGATGCGCGGCTCGAGGCGCCTGCCCCGCGGCGGCCCGCAGCGCCCGCGCTGCGCCTAACGCAGGGACAGCTCGGCGCGCACCGAACCGTCCTTGGCCGTAGCCTTGCCGTTTGCCACCAAAAAGACCCGCCCGGGATCGATCTGAGTGTCCGTGAGCAGCGCCTGCTGCAAGGCCTGGGCACGCTGCTCCCCGAGCGCCTTGAACCGGTCGTCCGAGACGGTCAGATGCTGGTGAAGCGCGGTGGAGAGGAAATCGATCTTGGCGGAGATCTGTTCCGGCTTCTGTTTGACGGCGGTCACTGTGTCCGGATACGTGGGCGCCCCTCCCATCTCGTGCTGGTATACCCGTGTCAGCACGTCGAGCTTGGAGGAGGGATCGAGCTCGTCGAAAGCCGGCGAAGCTGTGCCCGCCGCCGCTGGTTTCTTGCGGGAAGGTGCTTCGGCCATGGCCTCGCTC
This sequence comes from Steroidobacteraceae bacterium, assembly GCA_036501585.1. Taxonomy (GTDB): domain Bacteria; phylum Pseudomonadota; class Gammaproteobacteria; order Steroidobacterales; family Steroidobacteraceae; genus Bog-1198. The sequence continues at coordinate 9,544 of DASYAC010000075.1, read as the reverse complement.
AGCCGGGAGTCGAACTCCGCATCGATGAGTGCCGGCCGGTCGAGCTCCGGCACCGAGGCAATGGGCACCTCGATCTTGAGCTGCGGGCGCCCCTGCAAAGCCTTCACGATGGCCTTGACCTTGTCCGTCTGAGAAGCATCGACGGTGCTCGCGCCGGGGCGGAAATCGATGAATTGCAGGTCCGGGCCCCCTCCGAAGAGCGACCCCAGCAAAGCGAACGGCGCGGTCACGGCCTTTTTCAGGATATTGACGAAAACCTTCCAGATGATCGGTGCCAAACGAAACTTGGGATCGTCCAGCGAGCCCGTCACGGGGAGATTCAGATCGATGACGCCGTTGCGATCCTTGAGCAACGCGACCGCGAGCTTGATCGGGAGCGACACCGCATCCTTGCTGTCCGTCTTGTCGCCGAACTCCAGCTGATCGATGACGATGTGGTGCTGCGCATCGAGCTTGCGCCCGTCGACCTTGTAGTGCAGCTCCGTGGTCAGCTTGCCCTTGGTGATGTTGTAGCCCGCGAACTTTCCGGAATACGGATTGAAAATGCTGAGCTCCATATTGCGGAAATCCAGCGCGAGATCGGTGTAGAGCGCCGCGCTCAGGAGATTGACCTGGCCTTTGACGGATACGGGCGAGAACGCATCGACGGCGCCCTCGAGATCCACGGTCGCGCGCGAGCCCGGCTTCGACGACAATCCAAGGACGCTGCCCTGGAGCTTCTGGATCGCCGCGGAGAAATGCGGCGAGACCGAGAGATCCGTGAAGTTGGCGAGGCCGTCCTTGATGAGCACTTTCTTGATCGCCATGGGCATGGCCGCGGAGGCGCTTTGCGCCTGCTCGGAGCCTGGCGCGGCGGCATCGGGGCTCGCGGCGGCGCCCTTCTTGCGCCTGCCGGAGCTCTTGGCGGCGGGTTCTCGCGCGGCGGGTTCTTGCGCCCCGGCCGCTTCGTGCGCGTCCGCAGTCCCGCTCTTGGCGCCGCCCGGTCCCTTCAGCGCATTGGTGACGTTCAAGGTCGCGTTCGACTCGATGATCGCCCGCGCATAGGGCTTGCGCAGCAGCACTTCGGCGATCTCGAGCCGGCTCGGGTTCTGCTGGAATTTCAAACCGCGGATGTCGAGCCGATCCCACTTGACCAGATCGTCGTGGCGCAGATCGTCGACGGTGCGAAGATCCTCGACGTCGATATCGCCGGCAAAAATGAGGGCGGGACCGGCTTTTGCCTTCCCGCCCGGCTTCGGGGCTTGCGTGTAGCTCAACTGCGCCTCGCCGCCCAATCTGCCGCTGCGCAAGGTCATCGACGTGCGTTGCGCGATATACGGTTGAGCGGTCGTCAGATCGACACCCGAAAGTTTGACTTTCAAGGATGCGGACGCCGGCTGCGGCGTCACCTCGCCGCTCACCGCGATCGAGCCCTTGCCGTCGATGCGGCTGTCGAGCTTGACCTCCACCGGCTTGCTGAGGTCGAGGCTCGCCCCGGCGATCTGCACCTCGAGCGGGGCCAGGACCACTTTCGCCGCCGGCTGAACGCTGCGGTCCTCCGCCAAAATGCTCGCGTCCCTGAGATCGAACGCCTTCAGCTCCACCCGCCAGGGAGCGCCGGCATCGTCGGGCGCGGGCGCTCCGGCGGCGCCCCGGGTCGTGGTGGCGCCCAGCGTGGGGGCGTGCGCCGCCGGCGGCGCGCTCGCGGCTCCGGAAGGCGCCGCCGCGAGTTGCATGAGATTGAGCGAGCCGTTCGGCTCGAGCCAGGTCTGAAGCTTCATCCCCGACACCGACACGGAGTCGACTTGCACCCGCCGTTGCGACAGATCCACGTTCGTGCCGGTGACGAGGAGCTGCGGAACGCTCACCCAGGCGGCATCCGAGTTTCTGGGCTCTACCTTCAGATCGCTCAGGGAGGCCTTCGCGAGGTTCATCTGCAGCTCGATCGCGTCCTTCAGCGCGAACTTGTACGTCGACTGCACGTCGATGGTGCCGGAATCGATCACGAAATTCAGACGGTCCTCGAGGTATTCCCAGAGCGTGCGCGCACGGAGCCCCTGGATGCTCAGCTCGCCGTCGGACTCGACCGGCTGAACCGACACATGGCCGTGCCATTCCACCCGCTCACCGAGCTTGGAGACTCCCGTGAACGTGAACAGCCCTCCCTCGACACCGGTGACGAAATCCTTGAGCTCGAAGTCGATCGGCGCGAGCAGTGCCGCGAACTGCGAGGGACGGCTCTCATCCTGATAGCTCACCGACCCCTGGGTCACCTTGAACGAGCCCAGCCGGAGCGCGGGGATCGGCTTGGCGGCCGCGGGAGCCGGCGGCGGCGCGCCCGGCTGCGGCTTCGGGCGCAGCGCCAGCAAATTCATGGTTCCATCGCGGGCCACGACTGCGTTGACATACGGCGATGCGATCTCGATCTGCCGGAAGGTATAGGCGCGATGCCAGATCGAGGACAGCTGAAAGTCGATGAACAGACGCCCGAACCCGAGCAGCTTTTCGCCGCCCTTGCCGGCGAGAGCGAAATCATCGACTTCGACTTGGAACAGAAAGGGATTGATGTGGATGGCGCCCACGCTGGGCGTCACGTCCATGGCTCGCGGGATGTCCTCGAGGAGCGCGTTGCGGACGATCCGGGGCGCGATCACGAATCCCGCCAGGGCGTACACGGCGACGATCGCCGCGGCGACCGCGACCCAACGCGCAATTTTCGTCCTGAACACTTGCAGCACAGGAGCACCCGCAACTGACACCGGTGCGGCCGGTGAATTTCTCTTTACGCCCCGGCGCTAGTGTAGCAAAAGAATCTTTCAGCGCTTGTTACGCTGAATGAGGCGTTTGCGCTTGCGGCGCTGGCGGGGCGTCAGCGGATTGCGCTTGCCCGCGAATGGATTCTCCTCCGCCCGGAACACCACACGGACGGGCGTTCCCTCGAGATCGAAGGCCTGGCGGTAGACGTTCACCAGGTAACGCCGATATGCGTCGGGCACGTGGTCCGTCTGATTGCCGTGGATCACGATCACCGGCGGGTTGCGGCCGCCCTGGTGGGCGTAGCGAAGCTTGATGCGGCGTCCGCTCACCAGCGGGGGCTGGTGGCTCACGATGGCGGCCTCGAGCGCCCGGGTGAGCTCGGGCGTACTCATGTCGCGCATCGCCGCGGCGTACACCTCCCGAACCGTGCGCAGCAGCTCGCCGACCCCGCTTCCGTGCCGGGCGGATATGAAATGAATCGGGGCGAAATCGGCGAACTTGAGGCGCTGCTCGACCTGGGCGCGGATCTCCTCGCGTTGCTCGGCCGGGATGTTGTCCCACTTGTTGACGGCGAGCACCAGCGCCTTGCCTTGTTCGATGGCCATGCCCAGAAGGCTCGCGTCCTGTTCCGCGACATTCTCGTGGGCATCCATGACCGCCACCACCACATTCGCGGTCTCGATGGCCTGCAGGGTCTTGATGACGCTGAACTTCTCGATCGCCTCCTCGACGCGGGCGCGGCGCCGAAGGCCGGCGGTATCGATCAGCGTGTAGCGTTCGCCGTCGCGTTCGAAGGGCACCATGACGGCGTCGCGGGTGGTGCCGGGCTGATCGAAGGCGACGAGGCGATTTTCACCCAGAAGCCGGTTGATCAACGTGCTCTTTCCGACGTTCGGGCGCCCGATCACCGCAACTCGGATGCCGCCCGCGTCCGGTCCGTCGGAAGGGTCGGGCTCGAGGCCGTGAAGCGCCGCCTCCAGAAGCGACACCACGCCCTGATCATGCGCTGCCGCGATGGGGTGCGGCTCACCCAGGCCGAGCTGATGGAAATCCGCGACGGCCATATTGAGGTCGAACCCCTCGGTCTTGTTCACCGCGAGGACCACCGGTTTGCCGCTGCGGCGGGCGAGTTGCGCGGCAAACTCATCTCGAGGCGTAAGACCCGCCCTACCGTCCACCAGCACGATCAGACGATCCGCCTCGGCGATGGCCCGCTCCGTTTGAGCGACCATCAGGCTTTCGATCTGGTCGGCCTTTTCCACCAGGCCGCCGGTATCGACGACGATGCACGGAACCTCGGTACGGCGCGCGAAGCCGTACTGCCGATCTCGGGTGAGCCCGGGGAAATCCGCGACCAACGCATCGCGCGTTCCCGTCATGGCGTTGAACAGCGTCGACTTGCCTACGTTGGGTCGACCGATCAGTGCGACTACGGGCAGCACGTCGCGGCGGCTACGGCGGCGGAGCAGCGCCCTGCGTCGTCGGGGCTTCGGGCGGCGACGGCGCCGCCGGGGCCGCCGGGGCCGCCGACTGAGACGCCGGAGCTCGAGGCGGCGTCGCACGATACGCGGCAAGTTTCCCCGAGTCCGTGAGCACCACGACGGTGTCCTTGACGGCCACCGGCGGGCTGCTGACGCGGAACTTCGCCACCCGTTCCCGGGCGACCAGCGCACCCGTCGACTTGTCGAGCCAATGCAGGTAGCCCTGATAATCCGCGACGGCGATCGCCGTGCTCGTGATCGCCGGGGCGCTCAATCCGCGGCGCTTCAGCTTGTCGTTGTGCCAGATTTCGGACCCATCCCGTTGGCGCAGCGCCACCACGATGCCGTCCGACTGGGTCACGAACAGATTCTCCTCGTCGACCGACAGGCCGCGATAGCTCGACATGTCGTGCGCCCACCAGATCTGGCCCGAGTCGAGGGCGAGCATGGCGGTGCGTCCCTGGAATCCGGTGGCGAACACATTGTCGCCGACGATGCTGACGGAGGAATCCACGTCCACCAACCGGTCCAATTCCGTCCTGCCATGGGGGGTGGCGAGAGCGGTGTCCCAGATCGTATCGCCGGTGGCGAGCGACACGGCCATCACCTTGCCGTTGTCGAATCCGCACACGACGGCGTCCTTCGAGATCACCGGGGTGGCGGTGCCGCGCAGGCTCAGCCTGGGCACTTGCTGCTCCACCGACCACAGCTCCTTGCCGGTGACCGCATCGAACCCATGCAACCGACCATCGACCGAGCGCATCACCACGACTTTTTCGCCGATCGCCGGCGCGGACAGAAGCTCGGAGTTCACACGCGTGCGCCACAGCTCCTTGCCGCTCGCGCCCTCGACCGCGATGACCCAGCCCTTGGTCGAACCCACCACCACCTTCCCGAGGGCGGCGCCGGGGCCGGCGGAGAACTGCATTTTCTTGAACTTCTTGACCCACACCTGGTGGCCGTTCTCCAGGTTGACGGCGACCAGCTCGCCCTTGTCGGACGCCGCGAACACCAGATTGTGGTCGATCGCCGGACCGAGTCCCAGGCGCAGCTTGACCTGCTTCTTGCCGCCGCCGACCTTGTCGCCCCACAGTTCCTTGACCGGAAGCTTGGCCGGAAAATTGACGAGCTTCGCAGGCGGCTCGACATCCTTGTCCTTGCTGCACCCGGTGAAGATCAGTAATGCGGCGAAGGCCAACGGGAGGAATGTGCGCATCAATGTGTCGCCTTCGGCGGAGCTGCGGCGGGGGGCGCCCCGGACGGCGTCGCGATCACGCCCGGAACGGCCGCCGTGGCCGGCGCGGGCGCCAGACCAAGGTCGGCGATCTTCAGTGTCAACAGCGCCGCGTCCATGCCCTCGCCGCCGTTCCCCTCTGCAAGAGCAGCCTTGTACTCCTCGGCCGCCTTCTGCGGGTCCTTCTTGGCAAAGTAGGCATCGCCGCGCACGTCGTGATAGCGCGCAGCGAACGGTCCCGGGTTCGCGTCGGCCGATAGCAGATTGAGCGCATCGTCCGCCTTGCCCTGATCGATCAGCACCCGCGCAAGACGCAGCCGCGCGACGCGCCTGAGCTCGGTATCCTTCGAATGCTCCATGACCGCCGTCAGCGGCGCGATCGCGTTCGCATCCTCGCCCTGATCGACGTACAGGCCGGCAAGCGCCAATTGCGCCTGATCGGCATACGGGGTACCCGGGAAATCCTTGACCAATCCGCCCGCAATCTGCCGCGCTGCCGCCTGATCGTTGCGTTGGACCGCCAAAGCCATGCCTTCGAATTGCGCACCGGCTGCGAGCGCGCGCTGATCCTGATGCCCCTGGTAGTAACGATAGCCGGTCACGAAAGCCAGCCCCAATACCACCGCCCCGATGGTCCACGGACCGTATTCCGCCGCCAATCGCTTGACGTGTTCTAGTTGTTCGTCGTCTGTCAAATAATCTTCCGCCATGACTCCCCCGCTGCCTAGCCCCGTGTCAGACCCAACAATGTCCCCAAGCGTTCATTGATTTGGACGATGGGGCATTCCTCCTGCGCCATATCCCGACGCAGCGCCTTCAGGGCAACGACCCCTCGAGCCAGTTCGTCCTCTCCCAGAACGAGCGCGAACTCGGCGCCGCTCTTGTCCGCGCGCTTGAACTGCGCCTTGAAACTGCCCCCGCCCAAATTCACCTGCAGTCGGAGCGACGGCCATGCATCTCGCACTTGCTCGGCCAGCTTCAATCCCTGCGCCTCGGTGCGCTCTCCGGCCAATACCAGATAGAGATGCGGGTGCTGGGTCGCTACGCCGGCCGCTTGTTTTTCGAGCAGCATGACGATTCGTTCCTGGCCCATCGCCCAGCCGATGCCGGGCGTGCTCGCCCCTCCGAGCTGTGCAATCAGCCCGTCGTAGCGGCCGCCGGCGCACACCGTGCTCTGCGCGCCGAGGGCATCGGTGGTCCACTCGAACACCGTCCGTGTGTAGTAATCCAGCCCCCGGACCAGGCGCGGCTCGACATCATACGCGATGCCGGCGCCGCGCAGATGCCCGCAGAGCTCCTCGAAGTGGGCCCTCGATTCTGCATCCAGTGCCTCGAGCATCGAGGGCGCACCCGCGATGAGGCGCTGCATGTCGGGGTTCTTGCTGTCGAGAATGCGCAGCGGGTTTCCCTGGAGGCGCCGCTTGCTGTCCTCGTCGAGCGCCGCTTCGTGACCGCCGAAATAGGCGGTCAGCCGTTCACGGTACACGGCACGCACCTGCGGCGTGCCGAGAGAGTTGACCAGGAGCTTGAGCCCCCTCAACCCGAGCCGCGCGAGGAGCCTGGCCGACAAGAAAATCATCTCGGCATCGATATCCGGCCCCTGGAAACCGAACGCCTCGGCGTCGATTTGGTGGAACTGCCGATAGCGTCCCGCCTGCGGCCGCTCGCGCCGGAACATGGGCCCCATGCACCACACCTTCAAGCGTCCTTCCCGTACCAGGCCGTTGGAGATCATCGCGCGGGCGATGCCCGCGGTCGCCTCGGGCCGCAGGGTGATGTGATCCTCGCCCTGATCCACGAAGCTGAACATCTCCTTCTCGACGATATCGGTGAAGTCTCCGATCGAACGCTTGAAGAGCTGGGTCTGCTCGATGATGGGAACCCGGAACTCCTCGTACCCGTAGCTCGCGAACACCTCGCGCGTGATTTTCTCCAGGAACTGCCACGCCGCAGCCTGCGAAGGCAACACATCGTGAACGCCGCGCAACGGCTCGATGACTTTGCTCAAGGGAACTCCGTTCAGCCGTGGGGGGACACAGCGGCCGTTTCCGGGCCATTGCCCGGCGCTGCCGCCGGCTCCCGCCGCAGCACGCCGTCGGCGCCCGCCTCGAAGCGAGCCTCGTCGCCCGAGATGAATTGCCGGCCGATCGCCACCGCTCGGTCGTTCAACTGCAGCTGAACGCCGCCGGCCGACCGCAAGTAGACTCGAAACGGCGCCATGCCGGCAACCGTCTTGACGCTGTTTGCCCGGCCGTTCCCCTGGAATACGCGCTTGCCGGAGTAATCGCGGATGTCCACCCAGGAATCCTCCGAGAAACTCAACCGCAACCGCGCTTTGCCGACACCGGGCGTCAAGCCCTCGGTGCTGCTCGACGCCGCGGCCGGCAGGGCGGTCTGCGAGGATGGCTTCGCCGGCATCGCGGGCGCCTCCTCAGCCGAATCCCCGCCGCGCTTCTCCGCCGGAGCCTCCTCGGCCGAGGTACCCGTCGACGCCACGACCTGCGGCGGAGGCGGCACCGGAGCCGCGGGCGCCGAGCTCCCCTGGTGGGCCTCGCGCCACCAGAAGACTCCTCCCGCCAGTATCGCGACCGCAGCCACGGTTCCGATGCGCGGCCATGCCGCATGACTCTCCCGGGGCGTGTCGAGCCTGACGATGGGCGGCGGATAGGCGCCGGCCGCCGCCGCCGGGGGCACCGGGTCGGCCGGCGGTGCTGCCGATACGCCGAGCAGGCTCGCGTACTTCTTGAGATGTCCCTTCGCATACACCGAGGGTCCGATGCGCTGATAGTCGCCGGCCTCGAGCGCATCGATGACCCACTCGTCCAGATGCATGCCGTTGGCGATTTTCTGCGTGCTCATCCCGCGCCGCTCGCGTTCGGCCTTCAATCGCTGCCCGAGCACTTGCGGGTCCTCGCTCATCGAACCAGGCCGCTGCGCAGCATCTGCGCCTGCTGCGAATCCGGGAATTTCGTATTGATCTGCTGCGCAAACTCGCCGGCTCCGCTGCTGTCGCCGAGCTTGCGGTCGGCCCGTACGCCGAGCAGCAGCACTTCGGGGCTCGGCGGATTGACCGCCAGATACCGTTGCACGTAGGCGAGCGCTTCCTTCGAATCGCCGCGGCTCAGGGCAAGGTTGCCGAGCTCCAGCAGCGCCTCCGGCATGTTCGGCTTGATGGTCAGCGCACGGTTGAAATAGCGCTCCGCATCGAGCACGTCTCCCGCTCCGCCCACGCAGACGCCCGCATTGAGGAGCGCGATCTCGGGAGTCTGGTACAGGGGACTGCGCGCGACCTCGAGGAACAGCTTCTCGCCGGCGGCCGTCTTGCCGTTCCGGCACAGGTACCCGGCGTAGCTGTTCTGAATGGAGGGGTCGTCCTTGCCGAGCCTTGCGGCCGCCGTGAACGCCTGATGAGCCTTCGCCTTCTCCTCGAGCTTCTCGTAGACCAGGCCGGCGGTCTCTTGCACGCTCGGGTTAGAAGGCGCCTCGGTGAGCGCCATCTCGATGCGGTCCCTCGCCCGCGCCAGGTTGTTCTCCCTCATGTATTCGAGCGCCATCTGCATGTTGGCGACGGCGGCCTGCGCAGGATCAGGCTTCTTGTGCCGATCGGGCGGCTGATAGACGGGCGGCGAGGGATGGCACGCCGCCAGGACCGCCAGCGCCAGCAGCGCCGCGATCGATTGCATTCGACACCGTCTGCTCATGGGACCTCCGCCGGCATCCGCGGCGCCGCGAGCTTCGCACCGAGCCGGGTCTGGGTGCGATCGGTCACCTTGCCCGCGAGCTGGCCGCAGGCCGCATCGATATCGTCTCCGCGCGTGCGGCGCGTGGTTGCGATCACGCCATGCTCGTTCAGGATGTCCCGGAACGCGAGGATGGTCCGCGGGGGGGAACACCGGTAGCGGGTGCCCGGAAACACGTTGAACGGAATCAAGTTGAGTTTGGCCGGACGACCCCGCAACAGGCGCGCCAGCGCCCTCGCCTGCTCGGGCCTGTCGTTGATTCCGTCGAGCATGACGTATTCGAACGTGATGCTGCGGCCGTTCTGCCGCGCGATATAATGCCAGCACGCGGCGAGGAGCTCCTCGATCGGATG
>DASYAC010000074.1:0-11135 GCA_036501585.1 Steroidobacteraceae bacterium | reverse complement strand
CCCGGCCATTGCCTGGACTCGCCTCATGAGCGGTGGTCAAGCATGCATGTCGGGCGGCCATCTGTACGTCGAGCGTTCCTTGGCGGCGGAATTCGTGGATCGCATGCATCACTGCGTCGGCTTTCTCGATGTGGATGATCCGGCGAAGCCCTCGACCGATCTCGGGCCGCTGATTTCACTCGATGCGGCCCGGAAGCTCGAAGATCAGGTGGGCCGGACGCTTCGTGGGGGCGCGAAGCTCATCCTCGGCGGCCGGCGTTTCCGGCCGTCAGGTCTGCCGGGACATTTTTTTCAACCCACCATCCTGACGGACGTGAAGCCCGGCGGCGTTCCCATGCGGGAACAGCTGCTCGGACCCGTGATCACGGTCACGCCGGTGGCGGATCTCGCGGAGGCGTTGCGCTGGTGGAAGGAGTTCAGTTCGCCTCCCGCCATTTCTCCCGCCGGTGCGTCGATCTACACGGACGATGCCGAAGCGGCCGGACGCGCGCTGGAGGCGGTGGACGGCGGCTTTTTCAGGATCAACGATCCATCGGTCGCCGCTCTGGGGCCGTTCAGCGGACTGCGCCACCGCGGTATCCGTCAAGCGCTGGGTGCCGAGCCGTATGATTCGAGGGATGATCGAACCAATCACGCCCACTTCGCGCGCGCCCAATTTGCGCCCACGATAGAGCGCAAACCGTGGTGGTTTCCCTACGTCGATCGTGCGCGCTCGCCATGATTCGACGTAGAATCTCCGACCGGCGCTGAAGCCCTGTCGTTGGATTCTCGATGCGTTACTCGATTTTCAATCTGGTTCGCCAGGCCTTCACCCATCATCGCGGCTGGGGTCCCGCGTGGCGCGACGCGGCTCCGAAACGCGCGTACGACGTCATCATCGTCGGCGGAGGAGGGCATGGACTGGCGACGGCCCACTATCTCTCGAAAGTGCACGGCATCTCGAACGTCGCGGTCATCGAAAAGGGCTGGATCGGCTCCGGCAACGCCGGCCGAAATACCACCATCATCCGCTCGAATTATCTCCTGCCGGGCAACAACCCGTTCTACGAATTGTCCATGAAGCTCTGGGAGGGGCTCGAGCAGGATGTGAACTACAACGCGATGGTCAGCCAGCGCGGCGTGCTCAACCTGTATCACTCCGACGCGCAGCGCGACGCTTACGCGCGGCGCGGAAACGGCATGTTGCTGCACGGGGTGGACGCTGAGCTCCTGGATGCCCAGGGCGTCAAGCGGATGCTGCCTTTTCTCGATTTCGACAATGCGCGGTTTCCCATTCAAGGCGGCCTGTTGCAGCGCCGGGGCGGGACGGCGCGTCACGACGCGGTCGTCTGGGGATATGCGCGTGCGGCCTCGAGCCGCGGCGTCGACATCATTCAGAATTGCGAGGTGACGGGATTCATCCGGGACTCGGGCCGTATCGTCGGCGTCGAGACCACGCGCGGCGCGATTCGCGCCCAAAAGGTGGGCCTCGCCGTCGCCGGCAGCACCTCGCGCCTCGCCGCCATGGCGGACCTTCGCCTGCCGATCGAAAGCCATGTGCTCCAGGCATTCGTGACCGAGGCCATCAAGCCTTTCATTCCGGGGGTGGTGACCTTCGGCGCCGGACATTTCTACATCAGTCAATCCGACAAAGGGAGTCTCGTGTTCGGCGGCGACCTGGATGGCTACAACTCCTACGCGCAGCGCGGCAACCTCCCCACGGTCGAGGATGTCTGCGAAGGGGGAATGGCATTGATGCCGGCGCTCGGCCGCGTCCGCGTGCTTCGCTCCTGGGGCGGCATCATGGATATGTCGATGGACGGCTCGCCCATCATCGACCATACCCCCGTCCCGGGCCTGTACCTGAACGCCGGATGGTGCTACGGCGGATTCAAGGCGACGCCGGCCTCGGGCTGGTGCTTTGCTCATCTGCTTGCGCGCGACGAGCCTCATGAGGTTGCGCGGGCCTATCGGCTCGATCGCTTCGCGAAGGGCTATCTCATCGACGAGAAGGGCGTCGGCGCTCAGCCGAATCTTCATTGACCCCCGAGACGAACATCCAACTTCCATTCAAAAGGTATCGGTAGATCGATGCGCATTCAATGTCCCTTTTGCGGCGAACGTGATTTGAGCGAGTTCTCCTATCGTGGCGATGCGGGATTCAAACGCCCGGATGCCGCGGCGCCCGATGCGGGCGCGCGATTCTTCGAAGAGGTGTATCTGCGCGACAACCCCGCCGGCCCGCATGAGGAACTCTGGTATCACCTCTATGGATGCCGAAGCTGGATCAAGGTGAACCGCAATACCCGCACGCACGAAATCCTGGCGGTGAGCCGACCATGAGCTCCGCTCGCGACCGCATTCCTTCGCAGCCGTATCGGCTCCCGCATCACGGAATCGTCGACCGTGCGCACCCCCTGGGGTTCGAGTTCGACGGGCGCCGATACTCGGGGTTCGCCGGAGATACGCTGGCCTCCGCATTGCTCGCGGCCGGCGTGCGCCTCGTCGGCCGCTCCTTCAAGTACCACCGGCCTCGCGGCATCGTCGCGGCGGGCTCCGAAGAGCCGAACGCCCTGGTCGAGCTGCGCAGCGGCGCGCGCCGGGAAGCAAATACCCGCGCGACCGTCGCGGAGCTCTTCGAGGGGCTCGTGGCCCGGAGCCAGAACGCGTGGCCGAGCGTCGGGTTCGATGTGGGGGCGGTGAATTCGCTCCTGTCGCCGATTTTCGTCGCCGGCTTCTACTACAAGACGTTCATGTGGCCCGCCGCGTTCTGGGAGAAGCTCTACGAGCCGATCATTCGCCGGGCAGCAGGTCTGGGCCGTGCCAGCCACGATTCCGATCCCGACACCTACGACAAGGCCCATGCATTTTGCGACGTGCTGGTCATCGGCGGCGGTCCGGCGGGACTCGCCGCGGCTCTCGCGGCCGGCCGGTCGGGCGCGAGGGTCATCCTGTGCGACGAGGATTTCGTCCTCGGAGGCCGGTTGAACGGCGACCGCCATGTCATCGACGACATGAGTGGGCGCGATTGGGTGTGGCGGGTCGAGACGGAACTGCGCTCGATGCCGGGTGTTCGGATCATGGCCCGCACCACGGTCTTCGGCACCTACGACGACGGCCTCACCGGAGCGCGCACCTTCGGCGCGCTCGAGCGCGTCTCGGATCATCTTGCGGTCCCGCAGGCGCATCGGCCTCGCCAGCGATTGTGGAAAATCATCGCCCGGCAGAGCGTACTGGCCGCCGGGGCCGTGGAACGGCCCCTCGTCTTCGGGGGAAACGATAGGCCCGGGGTCATGATGGCCGCCGCCGTGCGCACGTATTTGAATCGGTTCGGCGTCGCGCCGGGACGCCGCGCCGCGATTTTCACCTCCGGCGACGACGGATGGAGAACCGCCGCGGATCTGGTGCAGGCCGGCGTTTCGGTAGAGGCGGTGATCGACTCCCGGCCCGACGTCGATCCCGCGCTGGTCAGGGCGGCGGAGCGCGGCCACGTGCAGGTCTTGTTGAGCTCGCAGGTGGTGGGTACCCACGGCCGGCAGCGGCTTTCGAGCATCTCGGTGCGCGGCGCAGACGGCCGGCTCGCGCGATTCGCAGTCGATCTCCTGGCCGTGTCGGGCGGCTGGAATCCGAGCGTCGCGCTCTCGACGCACCCCGGAGAGAAGCCCCGATGGTCGCCGGGAATCTCAGCCTTCGTGCCCGGCGATCTGCCGCGCGCCATGAGCGCGGCGGGCGCCTGCACCGGATCCTTGGCGCTCGCGGACTCGCTGAAGGAGGGTGCCGGGGCCGGCGCCCGCGCGGCCGCCGCGACCGGATTCAATGCCGGCGCCGTTCCCGCCTGGAAGAGCTCGGACGATCGAGTGCGCTCGAGTCCGCTCTGGTTCGTCGAGGACTTCGACGGCAAGGCGTTCGTGGATTTCCAGCACGATGTGACCTATGAGGATGTCGTGCTCGCCGAGCGCGAAGGGTACCGCTCCGTCGAGCACTTGAAGCGCTATACGACGCTGGGAATGGCGACGGATCAGGGCAAGACGTCGAGCGTCAACGGACTCGCGATCATGGCCGCGCTCACCGGCCGCTCCATCCCCGACGTCGGCACGACGTCGGCGCGCCCGCCGTACACTCCGGTGTCCATCGGCGCGCTCGCGGGCTCGCACCGGGGCAAGCATTTCCGTCCGACGCGCCTGACGGCCGGGCACGATTGGGCCCAAGAGCGGGGCGCGACCTTCGTCGAGACCGGGCAGTGGCTGCGCGCCCAGTGGTTCACGGCCCCCGGAGAGACGAACTGGCAGGAGACCGTTTCTCGGGAAGTGCGCGCGGTGCGATCGAGCGTCGGCGTGTGCGATGTCTCGACGCTGGGAAAGATCGACATCCAGGGAGCCGACGCCGGCGCATTCCTCGACCGCGTGTACATCAACATGTTCTCGACGCTGCCCGTCGGAAAAGCGCGCTACGGATTGATGTTGCGCGAAGACGGATTCGTCATGGACGACGGCACCACCGCGCAGCTCGCCAAGGACCACTACGTGATGTCGACGACCACGGCCAACGCGGCCGGCGTCATGCAGCACCTGGAGCACGCCCGGCAGGTTCTATGGCCCGAGCTGGACGTTCAGATCGTCTCCGTGACCGAGCAGTGGGCCCAGTATGCGATTGCGGGACCGAAGGCGCGCCAGCTCCTCGAGCGGCTCTTGGGCGATGCGTTCGAGGTATCCGACCGGGCTTTTCCCTATCTCGCCTGCTCGCAGTTCTCCTGGCGAAACCTCCCGGTCAGGCTGTTCCGTATTTCCTTCTCCGGCGAGCTGGCCTACGAGTTTGCGGTGCCGGCCCGCTATGGGGATGCGGCGATCCGGGCGATCGTGCGCGCCGGCGAAACGCTCGATGTCACGCCTTATGGAACCGAGGCGCTCGGCGTGATGCGCATCGAAAAGGGTCATGTGGCGGGCAACGAGTTGAACGGCACGACCACCGCCGCCGATCTTGGACTCGGGCGCATGATGTCCAAGAAGAAGGATTTCATCGGCCGCGTCCTCGCCGAAAGACCGGGTCTGACCGATCCCGAGCGGCCGACGCTCATCGGCGTCAAGCCCGTCGATCGCTCCGCGCGGCTCTATGGCGGCGCCCACTTTCTTGCGCTGGGGGCGGTACCGAGCCTCGAGAACGATCAGGGCTACCTCACCTCGGTGGCCTACTCGCCGATGCTCGGACACTGGATAGGTTTGGGTTTCTTGAAGCGCGGACCGGAGCGCCACGGCGAGCGGCTGCGTGCGTTCTGTCCGATCCGGGGCGGTGACGCCGAGGTCGAGGTGGTCTCGCCGCTGTTCTTCGACCCGGAAGGAGGGCGTCTCCATGTCTGATTCTCTTGCTTTCGCGCCCAGATCCCCGCTGGCGGCCGTGGGGCCGGCGGCGGCTGCGCCGGTGTCGGCCCCTGCGCCTGCGGCGGCCGCCGTGCCGGTGGCGGCTCCCGGAGTCACGGCGGCGGTCCTCGACGGCTTCGGATTGGCGACGGTGCTGGCGAGGAAAGGCTCCTCGCAGACGCTGGCTCAGCGAGCGCGGGAGCGCTTCGGGATCGACCTGCCGACGGCACCCACGCTGTCGGCGGCCTCGGGCGTGGCGTTCGCCGGAACGGGGCCGGGCGCCTGGCTGGCGATGGCCGACCGAGGGGGCAATGGGTTTGCCGCAAAGCTCATGACCGACCTTGACGGCGTGGCCTCGGTGTCGGACCAGAGCGACGGCTATGTGCTGATTCGGTTGACGGGTGCCCGGGTTCGCGATGCGCTGTCGAAACTGGTTCCGATCGATCTGCACCCGCGCGCCTTCAAGGCGGGAGACGTCGCGTCCACGGTCGCCTCGCACATCGGCGTGACTCTATGGCGCCCGGCGGACGGGCCGGACGCGGCACACGTGTTCGAGGTCGCCCTGTTCCGAAGTCTGGCCCGGAGCTTCTGGCATGCGCTCGCCGACGCGGCGGCGGAGTACGGTTTCGCGGTACATCCGCCATGAGGCCGGCCGAGCTCGGCTACCGAATGCCGGCAGAGTGGGAGCGGCACACGCGATGCTGGATGGCGTGGCCGACTCGAACCGAGCTGTGGGGAGAGTACCTCGAGGGAGCTCGCGCCGATCATGCTCGCGTGGCACAGACGATCGGGCGTTTCGAACCGGTTACGATGGTGGCCAATGCCGATGAGGCAGAGGATGCCGCGAGCCGGTGCGGCCCGACCGTCAAGGTCCTCTCCATGCCGATCGACGATTCGTGGCTGCGCGACTCGGCGCCGACGTTCCTCGTGGGTCCGCGCGGCGCGCGCGCCGCGGCGGCTTTCACCTTCAATGCCTGGGGCGCCAAGTTCGCGGTCTATGACCAGGACGCCGCGGTCGGCGAGCGCATCGCGGACGCGGCGAGTGTTCCCGCCTATCGATCGAGCTTGGTGGTCGAGGGCGGCGGATTCCTGTCGGACGGCGAGGGGACGCTGATCACCGCGGAAACCTGCGTGCTGAATCCCAATCGCAACCCGGGTTGGACCAAGGCCCAGGCCGAGGCCGAGCTCCGCGCCATGCTGGGGATGGAGAAAGTCATCTGGCTGCCCGGCGACGTGACGGATACGGGGACCGATGGTCACGTCGACGGATACGTCGCGTTCATCAAGCCCGGCGCCGTACTCTGGGAGACGGTCGCGGATCCGTCCGATCCGCGTTACGGCATCATGGCCGAGAATCGACGCGCGCTCGGCCTGGCGAGGGACGCGAAGGGCCGGGCATTCGAGCTCGTACCGATCGCCGAGGCGCCGCGCGCCGCCGCCGTGGGCAAGGCCGACGGATATTGCCGATCGTATGTGAATCTCTACATCGCGAACGGCGCCGTCGTCGCCCCGGCCTACGGAATTGCCGAGGACGCGGAAGTGTTCGGCACCTTGCGCAAGGCGTATCCCGGCCGGGACATCGTGATGGTGCCGCTCGACGATCTGTTTCGCGGCGGCGGCGGCATTCACTGCATCACGCAGCAGGAACCTTCGGGTTGAATCAAACCCGGCCCTCCCGAAAGGGGAGCGCCGGGCTGATCCGATCGCCTAGCCGGCGGGGCTTCCCTCGACTTGAATCTCGAGCTTCACCCACATCTTGAATCCATACGCCTGCCCGAAAGTGACTCCATAGTCCGCCCGGTCGAACGAGGCCGAGGCATCGGCTCCGCAGACTTCCTTGTGGGGGGGCATGGGGCTCGGCTTGCAGAGGAAGGAGTCGATCTTGAGCGTCAACGGCTTGCTCACGCCGTGGAGGGTGAAAGTGCCCTCGGCTTCCGTCGGACCTGACGCGCCGAATTTGGTGAATTTTCCCGAGTACGTTGCCGTCGGATACTTGGCCACATCGAAAATCTCGGCGGACTGGGCGTGCTCATTCAACTTGGCGTTGCCGAAGTCGACCGAACTCATGTTCACGGTGACGTTGATGGTGCCCGACTTGGCATCCTTGTCGTAGACGACAGTGCCCGCCGTCTCCGTGAACTTCCCCCGCCAGACGGAAAGGCCTCCCATGTGGTCGGCCTCGAAGCTGGGATAGGTATGTTTGGGATCGAGCACATAGGTAACCGGCGCGGCGAAAGCCGCCGCGCAGACGAACGCAGCAAGCGGCGCCAAGACAATACGCTTCATGAGGGCTCCTTGAATACAATGGGTATACTTCTCATCGACGAGACATCCCGGGCGGAGCGATCTCGCCGATGAGCCAAATCATAGCCGATTGCTCCGCCCGTCCCGCTTTTTTCTGCATGCATTCAAGGAACCGATGGATTTAATCGAAGCAATAGATACCAGATCCTCGGCGGGGCGGTTGAGCGCGCCCGGCCCGAGTCCCGAGCATCTCGAGCTGATCCTGAAGGCCGCGGCGCGTGCGCCCGATCACGGACGCCTCAAGCCCTGGCATCTGATCGTGCTCGAAGGCTCGGCCAAAGAGCGCTTCGCGGCGGCCGCGGCGGAGGCGAAGCGCCGGCGCAACCCCGCCTTGACCGATGAACAAGTTCTGTCCGATCGCGACAAGGTGCTGCGCTCGCCGACCCTCGTCGTCGTGGGCTGTTCCGTGCGCGAGCATCCGAAAGTCCCCGAGATCGAGCAGATCGTCGCCGCCGGCGCGGCCGCCGAGAACCTCTTCCTGGCGGCGCATGGCCTCGGTTACGGAGTCATGTGGAAGACCGGAGCGGCGGCCTACGATCCGGACGTGAAGGCGACGCTCGGATTGAATCCGAGCGACCACATCGTGGGGATCATCCATCTGGGAACCCGGGTGAAGTAAGGCCGCGCAGGGAGACCGACTTCACCAGGACCCAGACGGGCTTTCCCGGGACGAGCGCAAGCTCGCGAGTGGCGGCCTGGGTGATCCTCGCCAGGATCGTCGGACCGCTGCCGCCGCTGCCGCCGCCGCAGCCCCCGTCGTCGCCGATCCCGTAGCCGCCGGCTCCGCCTACGCCGATCGAGATGAGATCCGAGGCACCGTCGTCTTCGACGGCGGTGACCACGCCTTTCAAGTGATTGCGCACGCTGAGAAGCTCGGGCCGGCGAGTGGCCACGATGATGTCCCGGGCCAGCAATTGCACGCGCAGTGTGGTACCCGGTGGAGAGCTCGCGGCGTTGACCCGAATCTCCCCGTCTCCGATGCGCAGCCGCAGCAACCCGCCGGCCGGCTCGCTGCCGATGACCGTGCCGTCGACGACCGCGCCGACCGCATCGGGGCCGATCATGGCGCGCAGCCGCCGGTCGAGGCTCATCGCGCCGATTCCGCCCTGCGCGGCGACGGTTCCCGATTGCATGAGCACGATGTGCGTCGCGAGCCTCAGGACCTCGTCGAATTGATGGCTGACGTAAACCATGGGGAGGGCGAGCTGATCCCGCAGCGTCTCCAGATAGGGCAGTACTTCCTCGCGGCGCTCCCGGTCCAGCGAGGCGAGCGGCTCGTCGAGCAGCAGCAGCCGGGGCTGGGACAGCAGGGCGCGGCCGATGGCCACGCGCTGCTTTTCGCCGCCGGACAGCTGGTGAACGCGGCGTGCCATGAGCGGTTGCAATTCGAGCATGCCGGCCACCCGGTCGAATCCGATCGATCCCGCGCGCGCGGCGCGCCGCTCGGCGAACTTGAGGTTTCCGGCGACGCTCAAATGCGGAAACAGCCGTGCATCCTGAAAGACATATCCGATGCCGCGTTTCTCGACCGGTACGTCGACGCCGCGCTCGCTGTCGAAAAGCACGCTGTCGTCGAGGGCCACGCGCCCGCGGTCGGGGCGCAGGAGTCCCGCGATGAGGTTGACGGCCGTGGTCTTGCCACATCCGGAAGGCCCGAACAAGGCGACCACGCCCGGTGTCGGCAGCTCGAACCTCACGTCGAGGCGGAACGCACCGCGTTGCTTGGCGGCGGCGACCGAGAGCATCAGCGTCCCAACATGCGGCGCACCCGGCGCGCAAACCATTCGGACACCAACAGGCCGGCGAGGCCCAGACTCACCGAGAGAACGGCGAGCCGGGCCGCGGCGTGCTCTCCGCCGGGCTCCTGCAACGCTGAGTACAGCGCCAAGGGGAGAGTACGAGTCTCCCCGGGAATGTTCGACACGAAGGTAATGACCGCTCCGAATTCGCCCAGCGCGGCCGAGAAGGCGGTGATGCCTCCGGCCAGCAGACCCGGCAACATCAGCGGCAGACTGACGTTTGCGAAGCGATCGAAGGCGCTTGCGCCCAGAGTGCGCGCCGCGTCCTCGAGTCCGCGGTCGATGCTCTCGAGGGAAATCCGTATGGCCCGAACCATCAGGGGGAAGGACATCACCGCGGTGGCGAGCGCGGCGCCGTTGCGGGTGAAAACGAGCTGGATGCCGAATGCCCGCTCGAGCCATCCGCCGATCGGTCCCCGTGCGCCGAACAGGAGCAGCAATACATACCCTACCGCGACCGGCGGCAGCACCAGTGGCAGGTGCACCATGGCGTTGAGCAGCGTGTGCCCCAAGAAGCGCCGCCGCGTCAGAATCCACGCGACCAGGAGAGCGGCGGGCGTGCTGATGGCGACGCTCCGCAAGGCGACGCTCAAGCTGAGGCGCAGCGCTTCGCTTTCGTCGGGGCTCAACCAGATCATGGGGCGGCGCCGGGATTCATCACGCACGCAGTATACTGGGCGCGGCAGATAGACCCGGGATCCTCGAGGAATTCAAATGCCCTACTACCGCGCCGTGGCGCCGGCGGCAGCCGCGACGCCGGACCGGATCGGCGTGCTGCTGGTGAATCTGGGAACGCCCGACTCACCGGGCTATTTTTCGGTGCAGCGTTATTTGCGGGAGTTCCTGGGCGACCGCCGGGTCATCAACACCTCGCGCTGGATCTGGCTGCCGATACTTTACGGCATCGTGCTGCCGTTGCGGCCGGTCACGAGCGCCCGCAAATACCGGCAAATCTGGATGCCGGAGGGGTCGCCCTTGGCAATCTACAGCGCACGCCTCAAGGGAAAGATCGAGAGCCGGTTGCAAGAGACGCTGGGCGACCGCGTGCGGGTGGCCCTCGGCATGACCTACGGCAGCCCCACCATCGACGCAGCCCTACACCTCCTGGCGGAACAGAACGTCAAGCGATTGCTGATACTGCCGCTCTATCCTCAGTATTGCTCATCGACCACGGGCTCCGTGTTCGATCGAACCGTCGATATCCTGAAGCATTGGAGATGGCTGCCGGAAACGCGGTTCGTGAACGACTACTACGCCGATCCCGGCTACGTCGACGCGCTGGCCCGGCGGATCGAGGAACATTGGGCGAGTGCCGGCGGACGCTCTCATCTGATGTTCTCCTATCACGGTATCCCCGCGGCCTACGTCGAGGAGGGAGATCCCTACCGCGCTCAGGCCGAGGCAACGACCCGCTCGGTTGCTTCGCGATTGGAATTGAAAGAGGGCGACTGGTCCCACTGCTACCAGTCGCGCTTCGGCAAGGTGGTCTGGCTGCAGCCGTACACGGAAGACGCGTTGAAGGATCTCGCCGCGCGCGGCATCCGCCGGGTGACGGTGATCTCGCCCTCGTTCGCGGTCGACTGCCTGGAGACGCTCCAGGAGGTGGCGATCGAATACGCCGAGAAATTCCTGCAGCTCGGCGGTGAGCGATTGAGCCTGGTGCCCGCCCTCAACGATGATGATCGGCACGCCGATGCGC
>DASYAC010000073.1:0-4108 GCA_036501585.1 Steroidobacteraceae bacterium | reverse complement strand
GAGCCACAAGCCGCGCGAGCAATCCTTCTTCGAGGGCGTCAAGAAGTTCTTTACCGGCGCGGTCGACTAGCGTGGTCGGCGGATCTTCCGTCGGGACGGGTTTGCTGGTGCCGGGCGTCGCCGTGTTCGGGATCACCGGGCGGATGGGCCAGTCGCTGGTGCGGGTGCTGCGTGACTCCCCGCAGGGGCTTCGGCTCTCCGGTGGGCTGGCATCGGGCTCGAGCGGGCGGTTGGGGCTCGAGGCGGCGGCGGAGGGCGCCCCGACCGGTGTTCGGGTGAGCGCCGATCCCGAGGCGGCGCTCGCGGACGCCGCGGTTGCTCTGGAGTTCAGCACGCCGCTCGAGGTGGGCGCGCATGCGAGTGCCTGTGCGGCCCGGCGGGTGCCGCTTCTGGTCGGAACCACGGGCCTCGACGCCCCCACCCGGGCGATACTCGAGTCGGCAGCGCTGAGCATTCCCGTGTTGATCGCCCCGAATACCAGCGTCGGTGTCGGTGTGTTGCGACAGCTCGTCGGACTCGCGGCCGCAGCACTCGGCGAGGGCTTCGACGTGGAAGTGAGCGAGGCGCATCATCGGGGCAAGCGCGATGCCCCGTCGGGCACGGCGCTCGCTCTGGGGGAGGCGGTGGCGCACGCGCGCGGCGCAGCGCTCGCCGATGTCGCGGTGTACGAGCGGCACGGCGTGTCCGATCCGCGCAAGGCGGGCAGCGTCGGATTTTCGGTGCTTCGAGCCGGCGACATCGTCGGCGAGCACACGGTGACGTTCGCCTCGGCCGGCGAGCGCCTCGAGCTGACCCATCGCGCCACGGACCGGATGGTGTTCGCGCGCGGCGCGCTCCGGGCGGCGGAATGGCTGATTGGCCGTCCGGCGGGTCTGTATGGCATGCGGGATATGCTCGGGTTGTGACAAGCATGGACAGCCGCTCTGCCCACCGCTAATATTCGCGCCCGGAAACTAACCGCGATTTGATCAACGAAGCGGGAGGTCGTTCTTGAGAGCGCCTCCCGCTTTGCACATCTGCAGAACGTGAGTTCGCGCGAGGAGAGGAAACCGGAGTGTCGACACCTGCAGTGCTAGCTCTCGAGGATGGCACCGTGTTCCGTGGCGTCTCTGTCGGCGCAAAAGGAAACACGACGGGTGAAGTAGTTTTCAATACCGCCATGTCCGGCTACCAGGAGATCCTCACCGATCCCTCGTATTGCCGCCAGATCGTCACTCTCACCTATCCCCACATCGGCAACACCGGCACGACGCCCGAGGACTTGGAGTCCGGCGCGGTGTTCGCCGCGGGCCTCGTGATTCGCGATCTGCCGCAGCTGCATTCGAACTGGCGTTCCACCGAATCGCTCTCGAGCTTCCTGCTGCGTTGTAAAGTGGTCGCGATCGCGGATATCGATACCCGCAAGCTCACGCGTCTGTTGCGCGAGAAGGGGGCTCAGGCCGGGTGCATCATGACCGGCGACACCATCGATGAGAGCGCTGCCGTGCGCGCCGCCAAGAAATTCCCGGGCCTGAAGGGCATGGATCTCGCCAAGGCGGTGTCGACCAAGAAGATCTACCAGTGGAATGACGGGGTGATCTGGAAATCGACCGCCAAGCCGCCCCGTCCGCAGAGCCGGCTGCACGTGGTCGCTTACGATTTCGGCATCAAGCGAAACATTCTGAGGATTCTCGCCGAGCACGGTTGCCGCATGACCGTGGTGCCGGCACAAACACCGGCGGAACAAGTACTTGCAATGAATTGTGACGGTATATTCTTAAGTAATGGTCCGGGTGATCCCGAGCCCTGCGACTATGCCATCGCGGCCATCAGCAAATTCCTGACGACCGACATCCCGGTGTTCGGCATCTGCCTCGGTCACCAGCTTCTTGGGCTCGCGAGCGGAGCGAAAACCGTCAAGATGAAGTTCGGACATCACGGCGCCAATCACCCGGTCTCGGAGCTCGACTCGGGCCGGGTGCTCATCTCCAGCCAGAATCACGGCTTTGCGGTGGACGAGGCGACGCTTCCGGAGAATCTGCGTCCCACCCATCGGTCGTTGTTCGACGGCTCGCTCCAGGGGGTTGCGCGCAGCGACCGGCCGGCCTTCGGCTTCCAGGGGCATCCCGAGGCGAGTCCCGGTCCGCACGACCTGAAACTGCTGTTCGAGCATTTCATGTATCTGATGGTGAAACGCATCCAATCGAATTCGCGCGGCCGAACGTCCGTGAGATCCAAGCCCGCCAAGGACAGCAAGGCCGCGGAAGTCCGAAGCGCGGACTTGGCCGCCGCCGCGAGCAAGGCCGCCGACGGCGCGTCGTCGGAGGGCAAGGCGGCGGAAGGCCTGGAAGTGGAGGCCAAAGCGGGCGACGCCAAAGTAGGCGACGCCAAAGCGAGCGAGCCCAACGCGGCCGAGGCCAAGGGCTCGGCGCCCGAGGCGGCCGACACCCAGGCGGCGGACATCAAGACCTCCGACGGTGGCCCGAAGGCCGCGGAAGGCGCGGGCTGATCGTGGCGAAACGTACCGACCTCGACAGCATCCTCATCATCGGCGCCGGGCCCATCATCATCGGCCAGGCGTGCGAGTTCGATTACTCCGGAGCTCAGGCGTGCAAGGCCCTGAAAGAGGAGGGTTATCGCGTCATCCTGGTGAACTCCAACCCGGCCACCATCATGACCGATCCGGAGAGCGCCGACTCGATCTACATCGAGCCGATCAATTGGCGCACGATCGAGCGCATCATCGACAAGGAGCGCCCGAGCGCGCTCCTGCCTACCATGGGCGGCCAGACGGCGCTCAATACCGCGCTCGATCTGGTGCGCGAGGGCGTGCTCGAGAAGTACAACGTCGAAATGATCGGCGCCTCGCAGCGCGCCATCGACATGGCGGAGGACCGGGAGTTGTTCCGCCGCGCCATGTCCGACATCGGCCTGGAGACCGCGCGGGCGCGCATCGCGCACAGCATGGAAGAGGCGCTCGCCGTGCAGTCGGAGATCGGGTTCCCCACGGTCATCCGCCCCTCTTTCACGTTGGGCGGGAGCGGCGGGGGTATCGCCTATAACCGCGAGGAGTTCGAGGCGATCGTCGCGCGCGGGCTCGATGCCTCGCCGACCAACGAGGTGCTGCTCGAAGAGTCGGTGATCGGCTGGAAGGAATACGAGATGGAGGTCGTCCGCGATCGGAACGACAACTGCATCATCGTGTGTTCGATCGAGAACGTGGATCCGATGGGAGTGCATACCGGGGATTCCATCACCGTCGCGCCCGCCCAGACCTTGAGCGATCGCGAGTATCAGCGGCTCAGGGATGCCTCGATTGCCGTGCTGCGCAAGATCGGCGTCGACACGGGCGGCTCCAACGTGCAGTTCGCGGTCAACCCGGACGACGGACGGGTGCTGGTCATCGAGATGAATCCGCGCGTGTCGCGCTCCTCGGCGCTCGCCTCCAAGGCGACCGGGTTTCCCATCGCGAAGATCGCGGCGAAGCTCGCGGTCGGCTACACGCTCGATGAGCTCAGGAACGAGATCACCGGCGGCGGGACGCCGGCATCCTTCGAGCCGACGATCGATTACGTGGTCACCAAGATTCCGCGCTTCACGTTCGAGAAGTTCCCGGGCGCCAACACCCGCCTCACCACGCAGATGAAGTCGGTCGGGGAGGCGATGGCCATCGGCCGGAGTTTCCAGGAGTCCTTCCAGAAGGCGCTGAGGAGCCTCGAGCTCGGTTATGACGGATTCGACGAGCAGCTGTCGCTCCCCTTGAACGAAGAGGCCTCCGACAAGCTCTCCTATGAGCTGCGCTGGCCCGGGCCGTCCCGGATTCTGTACGTCGCCGATGCGTTCCGCGCCGGCTGGTCGCTCGAGCAGGTATTCGACGCCACCAAGATCGACCCCTGGTTCCTGTCGCAGATCGAGGACCTGCTGCGCGAAGAGGCGCGGCTGCGCGAGGAGGGCTTCGACAGCCTCGAGCTCCCGCGGCTGCGCATGTTGAAGCGCAAGGGCTTCTCCGATGCGCGCATCGGCCATCTGGTCGCGCGCGAGGAGCACGAGGTGCGCGGCAGACGCCGCAAGCTCGGCCTGCACCCGATCTTCAAACGCGTGGACACCTGTGCCGCCGAATTCTCCACCT
>DASYAC010000072.1:0-2797 GCA_036501585.1 Steroidobacteraceae bacterium | reverse complement strand
GTCCACCACGACTTTGACTCCGCGAGCCTCGAAGACGGCATCGCCGGGATGAATTTCGTCGGCGTAATTGACGACATAGGCAAAGCCCGAGCAACCGGTTTTCTTGATGCCGATCCGGAGCCCGATCCCGGCGCCCCGCTTCTCCAGGTGCGATCGAACGCGCTCAGCCGCCGATTCCGTCAATGATATCGCCATATCCGGCAGTCCTCTTGTCGCCTCTCGAACCTTGTCGCCTCTCGAACCTTGATATTACACTTCGATAGTCGCCCCACACGGGACCTCGCGCGCATTTTTAAGCATATCGTCATGCATTGCGCTGCAAAACCGTCTGCTGCCGTGCTCCCGCCCTGCGCAGTGCCGCCGCCCAGGCATCCTCCACGATCAACAACCGCCCCAGCTTCTCGACCGGAACCTCGAATCGGGCAGAGAGCGCCTGGACGCTTTCAGGGAGCCGCACAGCGGCCGCCGTCCCGACCGCGTGCTCCGCCACCCACTGCGAGACCGCGATGACGTGCGGGCATCCCAAGGCCAGAAAGCGCACGCACCGGATGCTGGCGCCGCCATCCGGCGGCACGTGCACGTCGAATTGGACCCAGGTGCCCCGCTCCCGGCTTCCGGCCTCGCCACGGAACCAGTCCGCGCCCGTTTCGGCACCGGCGCAGGCGGCGTTCTCGAAATAGCGCCGGGTCAATTCGCTGTAGATCATGCCCCGCTGATCCCGCGCAGCCGCCGCACGGCCTGCCCCACGGCCTCCACCGCCGTGTCGATGTCGGAGGCGCTCGAGTAGCGGCCCAGGCTGAAGCGCAGACTGCTTTCGGCCAGACGGTCATCGCGGCCCAACGCCCGCAACACGTAGGACGGCTCGCGCTGCGCCGACGTGCAGGCCGAACCGGTCGATACCGCGATTCGGGGCGCAAGGGCGGCGATCAGGCTTTCGCCCTCGACGCCCTCGACGGAGACATTGAGGATGTGCGGCACGCTGCGCGACGGCTCGCCGTTGCGGTGAACCCCGCCGAGGGCACTGATCCCCCGCCAGAGGAGTTCCCGCAAGGCACCGATGCGCTCGCGCTCGCCCGGGGTCTCGACGCTCGCCAGGGCGAACGCGGCTCCCATGCCCACCACCTGATGCGTCGCGATGGTCCCCGAGCGGAGCGACCGCTCCTGACCCCCGCCGTGGAGGAGCGGCGCGAGCTGCACGCCCCGCCGCCGCGACACGATCAGCGCCCCAGCGCCCTTGGGTCCGTAGACCTTGTGCGCCGACAGCGACAGGAGATCGACGCCCAGCGCGGTGAAGTCCAATTCCACTTTGCCGACGCTTTGCGCGGCATCCACGTGCAGCCGCGCCTGCCGGGAGCGCGCGCAGAGAGCGGCGATCGCCGCGATAGCCTGTATCGTGCCGATCTCGTTGTTGACGTGCATGACGGACACCAGCACCGTCTCGGGCTCGAGCGCTTCGGCGACTTGTCCGGGCTCCAGCACGCCGTCGGGCCGGGGCGAGAGATACGTGACCCGCCATCCGCGCCGCTCGAGCTCGCGGCAGGGATCCAGCACCGATTTGTGTTCCGTGCGCGCGGTCACGATGTGTTTCCCCGCGTCTCGGTAATAGTGCGCGACGCCGAAAATCGCGAGATTGTTGGCCTCGGTCGCCCCCGAGGTCCACACGACCTCGGCGGGCTCCGCGCCCACGCACGCCGCCACCTGCGCGCGCGCCGACTCCACCAGCGTGGCGGCGCGCTCCCCATAGCCGTGGCTCACCGAGCTCGGATTGCCGAATGCGCCCTCGGCGGTGAGACATTCCCCCATGCGCGCCGCCACCTCCGGCGCGACCGGCGTCGTCGCGGCATGATCCAGGTAAACGGCCTTCATTCGCGCGAGCCTTGTCCGGCGCGCCGGCGCCGGCCCTGCACCGCGCTCAGGATGCCGCGCATGATGTTGAGCTCGTTGCCGTCGAGCTGGGCGCGATTGAACAGCCGCCGCAACCGCTCCATGAGATAGCCGGTTCGATCCTCGAACTCGATTTCCTCGAGCACTGCCTGCAGATGCGAATAGAACCGCTCCATGTCGCCCGAGGGCGCCAGCGGCATCTCCAGCTGGACGCGCGACTCGGGCTCCTCGCGCGCCATGAAGATCTCGTAGGCAATGAGCTGCACGGACATCGCGAGATTGAGCGAGCAATAGTCCGGGTTGGCGGGAATCCGGATGAGCACGTTGCAATGTTGCAGATCCTCGTTCCCGAGGCCGTAGCGCTCCGAGCCGAACAGGAGCCCCGCCCGGGTCGCATCGGCGAGCGCCACGACGCGCGCCGCCGCATCGCGCGGCGTCGTGAACTCCCAGTGATACGAGCGCGGGCGCGAGGTCGTGCCGGCGACGAACCCGCAGTCCTCGATCGCCTCCGCCACGGTCTCGACCACTCGCGCGCGCGCGAGAATGTCGTCCGCGCCCGCAGCGAGCGCGACGGCCTCGGCGTGCGGAAACGAGCGGGGTCTCACCAGGGTCAGCTCCTCGAGCGCCATGTTCTTCATGGCGCGCGCCACCGATCCGATGTTGCCGGGGTGGCTGGGATCGACGAGTACGACGCGAACGAGAGCGGCCATGCTCTGTTATTCTAGCGCGTCATTATGCAGCCACTTCTCAATATCGGCGTGCGCGCGGCGCGGCGCGCCGGCGACCTGATCGCCCGCAGCATGTCCCGCCTCGATTCGCTGAAAATCGACACCAAGGGCCGCAACGACTTCGTCACCGACATCGATCGCCAGGCGGAGGCGGACATCATCGCCACCATCCGCCGGACGCATCC
>DASYAC010000071.1:0-6824 GCA_036501585.1 Steroidobacteraceae bacterium | reverse complement strand
TTCGACAACACGCCGCTGTGGGAGCTGTTGCGCAGGAATCTGCATTTCGAGGGCATCCCGCGCGGCATGTACAAGCAGCATCTGCGGGCCGTGGGCATTTGCGCGACCAGCTATTCGGAGGCCGATTCGGTCACTTTCTATACCTGTTCCGGGCCGATCGAGCCCTGGACCCGCGCGGCGCGCAAGGGCGCCCGGGTGCAGCTCACCCTCGAGCATTTGATGGCGAGCCTGTCGATTCCCTTCCTGTTCCGGCCCATCTTCCTGCACCAGCAGTACTTCGGCGACGGTGCAATGCGGCAAACCTCGCCCCTGAGTCCGGCCATTCACCTGGGTGCCAACCGGTTGGTGGTGATCGGGGTGGGCGACCCGGCATCCGCCGGACTCGGCATGCCGGCGATCCGCAGCGAGCCGACGTTCGGCCAGATGTTCGGCTTCATGCTGGATTCGCTGTTCATGGACCAGCTGCAGTCGGACCTGGAGCGTATTCAGGCGCACAATGAGGGCGCCACGGCGCCGCACATCGACAGCCTGGTATTGACGCCCTCGCAGGATCTCTCGGAGATCGCCCGCCGCCACCGCTCGGAGCTGCCGAGGAGCCTGCGGGCGCTGCTCCGCGCCATGGGGGCCAACTCCGGGAAGCCGAGCGCCGGAACGCTCCTCAGCTATCTTCTGTTCGAGCGCGGCTACACGCGCGAGCTGATCGCGCTCGGGCTCCATGACGCCCGCGCGAGGGCCGAAGAGATCCGCGCCTTCCTGGCGCAAGCCCAGGTCAGGCTTTCTGCAACGAGTCGTGCCGTGTGAGCACCTGCGGATAGACGCCGCGGAAGTGCCGCGCCAGCTCCTCGGCGATGTACACCGACCGGTGCTGTCCGCCCGTGCAGCCGATGGCGATGGTGAGGTAGCTGCGGTTCCCTTCAGCGAACTCCCGGATGCGGGCGGTGAGGAACTCGATGAGCGCGGCGATCATCGCGCGTACGCTCTCGTGCGCCGCGAGGTAGGCCACCACGGGTGCGTCGCGGCCGTTCAGATGGCGCAGGGCGGGCTGCCAGTACGGGTTGGGGAGACTGCGCACGTCGAATACGAAATCGGCGTCGCCCGGGATCCCATGCTTGTATCCGAAGGATTCGAACATCAGCGCGAGGCGCCCGTCGGCGCGGCGGTCGATGCGCTCGCGGATCAGCTCGCGCAGCGCGTGGACCCCCATGGCCGAGGTGTCGATCACCAGATCCGCGGCCGCGACGATCGGCTCCAGGAGCTTGCGCTCGGAGGCGATGGCCTCGCGCAGGCTCACCTCCGCCGAGACCAGCGGGTGCTTGCGGCGCGTCTCGGCGTAGCGCTTCAGCAGCACCTCGTCGCTTGCGTGCAGGAACAGCACCTCACACGCGATGCCGCTCTTGCTGAGCTCCCCCACCAGCGCCGGGATGGTATCGATCTCGTTCGGCCGGTTGCGCGCGTCCAGGCCCACCGCGGTGCGCGGATACACCTCGTCCGTGCCGCGGATGGTGTGAGAGATGAACGGCTTCAGCAGCGCCGCCGGAATGTTGTCGACGCAGTAGAAGTCGATGTCCTCGAGCTGGTGCAGAGCCACGCTCTTGCCCGAGCCCGAGAGCCCGCTGACGATGATCAGGCGCACGGGTCGGTGCGGAGCGCGTCAGGATGAAGAGCGCGCCTTGAGGACTTCATCGGCATGGTGATCCGAGGCTTTCTCCTTGTGCTTCTTGACGCAGCGGTCGAGCTTGTCGGTGAGCGCATCGATGGCAGCGTACATATCCCCGTCGGTCGCGTCGGCGTAGATCTTGGTACCCCGGAGCATCAGCGTCGCCTCCGCCTTGTGGCGCAGCTTCTCCACCGTGAGGACGCAATGGACATCGATCAGCTGCTCGAAGTGTCTCGAGATTCGCTCGAATTTCTTGAAGACATAGCCGCGAAGGGCCGGGGTTACTTCCACATGATGACCGCTGAGATCGAGCTGCATGAGTCCTCCTACATCTGAAACTGCCTTACGCTTCACACCTACGCGCGGCCTGCCGCGCGCTTGCGTTCGTTGGACGGGGCGATCTGCATGCCCTCGCGGTACTTGGCCACCGTGCGCCTCGCGACCGGTATGCCCTCTCCGGACAGAATTTCCGCGAGCTTGCTGTCGCTCCATGGGTTCTCGGAATTTTCCTGGGAAATCAATTTCTTGATCTTGGCGCGAATGGCGGTCGAGGACATCTCGGTACCGTCCGCCGCCTCGACGTGGCTGGAGAAGAAATAGCGGAACTCGAATACGCCGCGCGGGGTATGCATGTACTTGGCCGTGGTGACGCGCGAGATGGTCGACTCGTGCATCTCGACCGCTTCGGCCACGTCCTTCAGGATCAAGGGCACCATCGCTTCCTCGCCCTGGTCGAAGAAGCCGGTCTGCCGCTGCACGATGCAGCGCGCCACCTTGATCAGCGTTTCGTTGCGAATCTCCAGGCTCCGCATGAGCCAGCGCGCCTCCTGCAGCTGGGTGCGGAGCATCGCGTGGTCCGGCGCGCGGGATATCAGGTTCGCATAGCTCTGATTGACGCGCACGCGCGGTACCGTGGCCTGGTTGATCTCGACCATCCAGCCGTGATCGGTACGGCGCACGAACACGTCCGGTATGACGTACTCGGCCTGGGCGGGGTTGACGGCCGCACCCGGCCGCGGATGGCAGGAGCGGACCAGGGCGAGCGCCATCTCCAGGTCGCTCTCGCTGCAGCGAAGCTGGCGGCGCAGGAGCACGAGCTGCTGATTGGCGACCAGGTCCAGATGCTCGAGCGCGATGCGGATCGCGATGTCGCGCGCGGGAATGTCGGCGTGCAGCTGGCGCAGCTGCAGGGCAATGCACTCGCCGAGACTGCGGGCGCCGACCCCCGCAGGCTCGAGCGACTGCACCGCGGCGAGCACACGCTCCACGTCCTCGAGGCTTGCCTCGATTTCGGGCCTCAAGCTTTGACGGATTTCCTCCAGCTCGTCCTTGAGATAGCCGTCGTCGGTGATGGCATCGGTGATCACGCGGGCGATGGCGAGGTCGATGGGCGACAGGCGGGCGAGCTCGAGCTGCTCGATCAGCTGTTCCTGCAGCGTTTGTGCGTGCTGGTCGCTGAAGTCCCCGCTCCGGTCGTCATCGCCCGACCAGGGGGTGTCCGAGGGTCCGCTCGCCTGCTCGCCCCAGGTGTCGTCGGCGATCTCGACCTCGGGCGTCTCCGACGGCTGCTGAGCGGCCGCGTTGCCGTCGAGCTCGGCGTACTTCTCTTCGGCGGGGTACTTTTCCTCGACGGGACCGGGGAGGTCCTCGCGCACGCCTTCCGGCAATGCGTCCGGCGCAAGCTCGTCCTCCGCCTCGAGCATGACGTTCGTCTCGAGAGTCTCCCGGACATGGGCCTGCAGGTCCAGCGAGGGGAGCTGCAGCAGCCGGATAGCCTGTTGCAGCTGCGGGGTCATCGTCAGCTGTTGGCCGATTCGGAGCTGCAGACTTGGCTTCAACATTTCTCTTTAACCAAAGCCTACAGTTTGAAGTCCTGGCCCAAGTACACCTCACGGACCTCTCGGTTGGCAAGAATCTGATCCGCAGATCCGGACGTGAGCACGGTGCCCTGGCTCACAATGTACGCGCGCTCGCAGATCCCGAGGGTCTCGCGCACATTATGGTCGGTAATCAGGACACCGATACCCTTATCCGATAAGTGCTTGATTATCCGCTGGATATCAGCCACGGACAGGGGGTCGACACCCGCGAACGGTTCGTCCAGGAGGATGAACCGTGGGTCCGCCGCCAAGGCGCGCGCTATCTCCACCCGTCGCCGCTCGCCGCCCGATAGGCTCAAGCCCAAGCTCTCCCTTACGTGTCCGATATGCAGCTCTTCCAGGAGTTCCCCGAGACGCGCGCCGCGCTTGGCCTCGTCGAGGCCCGGCCGGGTCTCGAGGATGGCCATGATGTTGCTCTCCACCGTCATGCGCCGAAACACGGACGGCTCCTGCGGGAGATAACCCAGGCCGAGCTGGGCCCGGCGGTGCATGGGGAGCCGGCCGATGTTCTTGTTGTCGAGATAGATTTCGCCGTGCTCGCACCGGGTCAGCCCCACGATCATGTAGAAGGCCGTGGTCTTGCCGGCGCCGTTGGGTCCCAACAGCCCCACCACCTCGCCGCTCTCCACCTCCAGCGAGATGTCCTTGAGGATCTGGCGCGATTTGTAGCTTTTGGCGAGATTAAGCGCCCGAAGGACGCTCATGGTTTGGAGGGCGGCGGCGTGATGATGATGTGCACGCGCTGCGAGCCTTGCTCTGCGGCGTCCGCCACGATGGTCTGCGCCACCACGTTGTACTTCAGCATCTCCCCGCGAACCTCGTTCTGCCCGTCGCTGAGCCAGGCGTTCTTCGTCAGCCGCACGATGCCCTTGCCCGCATCGTAGTCGATCGTATCGGCATGGCCATGCGCGACCTTGCCGGTTTTCTCGATGCGTTGCTGGAACTCTGCCGGCTTGCCGTTCGCCACGGCCTTGGAGAGGAGCTTCTGGACGAAGTTCACCGTCGCGTCGTCGGCGGTGAGCTGCCCCTGATCCATGGTGATTTTTACGTCGCCGCGGAAGATCCAGAGGCTGTTGTCGAGATTTCCGCCGAGCGCTTCGCGCGAGGCCTGGCCCTGATCCGCCGTCACCGTGTTGGTGCCCTGCACGATGCGCGGCTTGCGGAAGAACACATTGTTGTTCTTGAGGTCGAGATTGAAGGACTGCGCATCCAGGGTGATGGGTCCGGCAGTTTCCTTGGCTGCGGCCCGGCAGCCCGGCGCGGCAGCCCATAAGCTCCCCGTCGCCAGAGCGGTGACGAACAGCGTGCGCGCGCACCGGCTCGCGCGAGCCTTAGGGTTGGAATCGGCCATTGACCTTCGATTCTAGGCGTATGGTGCGGTCTTTCAAATTGGCGATCAGACCGCGACCGTTCAGCGCGTGCGGACCGAAATCGATGCGGACATCGCTCTGCGTGGTCGCGATGCCGTTCGCCACGTCGTAGCGCAGCGTGTCCGTGTGCATGACGGCGGGGGCCGCCTGATCGGTGGAGATCTCGGTGAGTTTCACGTTTCCCGCGACGTCGACGATTTTGCCGCCGGTCTCGACACGGCCGGTGTCGCCCAGCAGGACCCAGGCTTGGCCGCTCGGGGACTGATAGTCGACGCGCACGTTGTAAAGCGCCACCTCCGGCCCGTGATCGACCTGATCGATGCGGTCGGCGTGAAGGCGCATCAGGGGTGCGCCGTTCGCGTCGTAATCGGTCAGTACGGCGTTCTTCAGGTAATAGCCGGGGAGGCTCGATGCCGCGGGGCCGCCCTCGGCCGGCCGGTGACTGGGTGAGCTCAGGATCCAGGTGCTGACCCCGAGCGCGATGACGGCGAACAAGGTGAACAGGCGGAAAGCCATTCAGGACGGCCGTGCACGGCTGCGCGCGCGCAAGATCGCATCGCACAGCTCCCGAACCGCGCCCGCGCCGCCGGGAGCCGTGCTGGTCCAGTGCGCGGCCGACTTCACCAGCGGATGAGCGTCCGCCACGGCGGCGGCGAAGCCGACCGCGGACATGAGCGGCAAATCGGGCGTGTCGTCGACGATGCAGGCGCAGGCCAGGGGATCGATGCCGAGCCTCCGGCTGAGATCGGCGAGGGCGGCCACCTTGTCCCGGCATGCCTGCACGACGTGGCGTACGCCGAGCTCCCGCATGCGCACCGCCACCGCGGCGGAGCGGCGGCCGCTCAGCGCCGCGACCGCGACTCCGCTCTGCAGGAGGAGCTTGATGCCGTGTCCGTCGCGGACGTGAAAGACCTTGAGCTCCTCGCCTCGGGAAGAGAAGTACAGGCGCCCGTCGGTGAGTACGCCGTCCACGTCAAGCACCACCAGCCCGATCCGGCCGAGCGGCACGGCGCGCCGGGCCTTGGGGTGAGCGGCGCGGCGCGGGGCGGGGCGGCGCGCTGCCGGGCGGCGCGGCTTCAAACTACACCGGCGCGCATCAAGTCGTGGACGTTGAGCGCGCCCACCAGGACATCGGCGGCGTCGACGACGATGAGCGAGGTGATGCGATGCGTCTCCATGAGGAGCGTCGCCTCGACGGCGAGGGTTCCCGGATGGATGCGCTTGGCGGCGCGGGTCATGACCTCTTCCATGCGGGTGCCATGCACGTCCGCCGCCCGGTCCCACGCGCGCCTCAAGTCGCCATCCGTGAACACCCCGAGCACCCGGTTGCCGCCGTCGACGATGGCGGTCATGCCGAGACCCTTGCGGGTCATTTCCATCACGCCTTCGGCGAGCGTCATCTCCGGACCCACCTTCGGAATGGCCTCGCCCGTGCGCATCACATCCCGCACGTGCAGCAACAAACGCCGTCCCAGAGCGCCGGCCGGATGCGAGCGGGCGAAGTCCTCTTCGGTGAAGCCCCGCGCTTTGAGCAAAGCCACCGCGAGCGCGTCGCCGACGGCCAGAGCGGCCGTGGTCGAGGCGGTGGGCGCAAGATTCAAGGGGCAGGCTTCGGCCGGCACACCGATATCCAGGTGCACCGTGGCGATGCGCGCCAGGGACGAGCTCGCGTTGCCGGTAAAGGAGACGAGAGGCACCCCGAGCCGCTTGATCGCCGGAACGATGGTCAGGATCTCGTCGGTCTCGCCGGAGTTCGACAGGGCGAGCACGGCGTCCTCCCGGGTGATCATGCCCACATCGCCGTGACTGGCCTCCCCGGGATGCATGAAAAAGGCGGGCGTCCCGGTGCTCGCCAGGGTGGCGGCGATTTTGCCGCCGATATGGCCCGATTTCCCCATGCCGGTGACTACAATGCGC
>DASYAC010000070.1:0-8045 GCA_036501585.1 Steroidobacteraceae bacterium | reverse complement strand
TATCTTACGCTCGAACCGCCGGCGCCCTGATCAAGGCGGGTCGAAGCGCCCCGCGCGCAAGAACGCCGCCGTCTGACGCGCAACCGTCGTGGAGTACACCAGCGAGCTGTGACTGGTCCGCACGGTGAGATGCTCGACGGCTCCCGGCAGCCGTGTCTCCTCGACCAGCACCGTACCGTCGTTCGGCCCGTCGAGGGGTCCCACCAGTCGGCCGAGGCCCAAGGGCAGGCTCCCGGCTATGACCCCCAGATCCCGGACCCCGCTCCAGCGCCGTGCGCGCGGCGCGACGAGCATCTCATTGGCGGTCAGCCCGATGATGGATCTGCCGAACGGCAGGCGCGCGAAATGCCGCGCGGCGCTGCTGCCTTGCACCGGCGATCCCAGAAGCACGATTCGCCCGGGCGGCAACACCCTTCCGCTCGGCAGTCTCCCGTCGGCCGACAGCACGCTCTCGAAGAGCTCGAGCACCACGAGACCCCCCAGACTATGCGCCACCAGATGCAGCGTATCGGCGGACATGCGCTCCAGGAACGCTGCCAGCGCCCGCGCATTCGCGGCGGCGCCCGCGCCGACCGAGGAGTATGAGAATACCGAGGTCTCGCAGCCCATCTGTCCGCACAGCCGGCGGCGCAGCAGCACCGACTCCCAGCCGTTGAGCCAGAGACCATGCACGTACACGACCCGCGTGATCATCGGCTGGCCGGTCGCTCGACCGAGTCAGTGCCGAAGGTTGGCGATGACCGCACGGTTGGTGCTCGAGGACACAGTGGCGATCGCATCCGCGGCGTTCGCCCAGCGGTAGCGTACATGCTCGCTTTCGCTCAAGCTCACGGGCACGCGTTCAGGCAGCTTCAAGGCGAACGCATGCTCGAGATTGCGAGTGATGCCGGGTGCGTACGTCTTGCCGAACGAGGGAAGAATCTCGTAGACCTGGGTCCATTGCAGATTGCAGAGCCGGCCTTGCGTGATGCCGGTCTCCTCGAGGAGCTCGCGGCGCGCGGCCGAGTCCGCGGTTTCGCCCCACTCGAGGCTTCCCGTGACCGATTGCCAGAATCCCGGCGGTCTACGCCGCTCCAGCAGCAGGAAGTCGCCGCCGGCGGTGTAGATCACGATCAATACGGATTCCGGACGTCGGAACGCTTGCAAGGCTATTCGACTTTGGGTGGAACCCTGACCCGAATGTGCAGCTCGCGAAGCTGCGCCTCGCTCACCTCCGTCGGCGCATCCATCAGCAGGTCTGCGGCCGTCTGAGTCTTCGGGAACGCAATCACGTCGCGGATGCTGCCGGCGCCGGCCATGAGCATCGCCAGGCGATCCAGGCCGAAGGCGATGCCGCCGTGGGGAGGCGCGCCGTATTTCAGCGCATCGAGCAGGAACCCGAACTTGCTTCGCGCCTCTTCCGCCGAGATCCCGAGCAGATCGAACACGGCCGACTGGAGCTCCTGACCATGGATACGCACCGAGCCGCCGCCGATCTCCGAGCCGTTGAGCACCATGTCATAGGCCTTCGCGAGCGCCTCGCCGGGGGCGGCCGCGAGCGCGGCGGGATGGAGATTCACCGGGCTCGTGAACGGATGGTGCATGGCGGCCCAGCGCTTGGCCTCGGAGTCCCATTCGAACATCGGAAAATCGACCACCCATAGCGGCCGCCAGCCCGGCGCGACGAGCTTCAGATCCTCTCCGACCTTGAGGCGCAGCGCGCCGAGCGCATCGCACACCACCTTGGCGGAATCCGCGCCGAAGAAAATCAAATCGCCGTCGGCGGCCTGGGTGCGCTCGAGAATGCCGGCGATGGCCGCATCGCTCAGGAACTTGAGGATCGGCGACTGCAGGCCCTCGCGCCCTTTCGCGGTCTCGTTGACCTTGACGTACGCCAGTCCCTTCGCGCCGAATCGCGCCACGTAGGCCGTGTAGTCGTCGATTTCCTTGCGCGACAGCCGGCCTCCCTGCGGTACGCGAAGCGCCGTCACGCGGCCTTTGGGATCGCCCGCCGGACCTGCGAATACCTTGAAGTCGCAGCCTCGCACCAGATCGGCGACATCGACGAGCTCCAGCGGCACGCGAAGATCCGGCTTGTCGGAGCCGAAGCGGCGCATGGCCTCCGCATAGGTCATGCGCGGCAGCGGATTCGGCAGCTCGACCCCGAGCACTTCCTCGAACAGGAACCGCACCAGGCCTTCCATGATGTCCTGGATCGCGCCCTGGTCGAGGAACGAGGTTTCGATATCGAGCTGGGTGAACTCGGGCTGCCGGTCCGCCCGCAAGTCCTCGTCGCGGAAGCACCGCACGATCTGGTAATAGCGGTCGAATCCCGAAATCATCAGGAGCTGCTTGTAGATCTGCGGCGACTGCGGCAGCGCGAAGAACTTGCCCGCGTGCGTGCGGCTCGGCACGAGATAGTCCCGCGCTCCTTCCGGCGTCGCCTTGGAGAGCATCGGCGTTTCGATATCGACGAACCCGGCGTCGTCCAGATACCGGCGCATGGCTCGGGTGATCCGGTGCCGGAGCATCAAGCGCTCGCGCATCTCCTCCCTGCGCAGATCGATGTATCGGAAGCGCAGGCGCACTTCCTCGCTGACGTGCTCGTCGAGCTGAAACGGCAGGGGCTCGGAGCGGTTCAGAATGTCGAGCGACCGGCAGACGAGCTCGACCTGGCCCGATTTCAAGTTGGGATTGACGGTTCCCGGCGGCCGCGCGCGCACCACGCCCGTGAGCTGCAAGACATATTCGTTGCGTACGCGCTCCGCCTTGGCGAACACGTCCGCGGCGTCCGGATTGAATACGAGCTGCAGCAACCCCTCGCGGTCGCGCAGGTCGACGAAAATGACTCCTCCGTGATCACGGCGGCGATGAGCCCAGCCGGCGACCGTCACGGTTTGGCCGATCGACGATTCGCCGATCTGGCCGCAATAATGAGTGCGCATAGGCTCGATCAGCCGTCAGCGGCGGCGCGCCGGCTTCGCGACGCTGCGCTTCACCACGGGCCGCGCCGGGCGTTTGACGGCCTTGCGGGCATTGGACTTATGCGAGCCTGAGCCGGCCGCCCGGCGGGCGGTGGCCGCAGCCGCACCGGTCCCGGAGGACGGAGCGGCCTTGGGGGCGGCTTTGTTCCCGGAATCCGCGGCTTTGTCGGAAGATTTGTCAGCGCTCTTCTCGGGCGTCGCGGCATCGGCGCCGGCCGGAGCCTCCTTGCTGCCGGACGCCTCGGTCGTCTCCTTCTTGTCGTCCTTGGAGGCATCCGCCTCCGGGCGATCGGCGAGGTTGCGCTTGTTGTCCTGGTCCGACTTGAAATCCGTCTCGTACCAACCGCCGCCCTTCAACCGGAATACCGGCGCCGACATGAGCTTGCGCAGCTGCGGCTTGCCGCACTCCGGGCACTTTTTCAAGGGCGCCTCGGTGATCTTCTGCATGGCCTCGAGGGCGTGGCCACAGTTATTGCACTGGTATTCGTAGAAAGGCATGTGTTTTCCTAGTATAGCGAACCGCCGGCGCGATATCGCCGTCTGCGCACGATATCGCGTGGGTCCAGCCCGTAAGGCTAGTGCAGGCGCTCCTTCTCGAAGATCAAGCCGTCGCGCTTCAGCTTGGCGACCACGCGGTCGCCGGCGATGAACTCGCCCTTGAGAATCTGCTGGGCGAGCGGATTCTCGATCTGCGCCTGGATGGCGCGCTTCAAGGGCCGTGCTCCATACACGGTGTCGAAGCCCGCCTCGCCGATGCGGTCGCGCGCCGCATCGTCCAGCCGGAGCTGAATGTCGCGCTCCGCCAGCCGCTGCCGCAGACGGCCCAGCTGGATGTCCACGATGGAACGGATCTGCTCGCGGCCGAGCGGATGGAACACCACGATCTCATCCACGCGGTTGATGAACTCGGGCCGGAAATGCTGGCCGACCACCTGCATGACCGCCGCTTTCATCGCGGCGTAATTGTGCTCGCCCGCGAGTTCCTGGATGACCTGGCTGCCCAGGTTCGAGGTCATGATGATCACGCAGTTGCGAAAGTCCACGGTGCGCCCTTGTCCGTCCGTGAGCCGGCCGTCGTCGAGAACCTGCAAAAGCACGTTGAACACGTCCGGATGGGCCTTCTCGACCTCGTCGAGCAGCACGACGCTATACGGGCGCCGGCGCACGGCCTCGGTGAGATAGCCGCCCTCTTCATAGCCCACATAGCCCGGAGGCGCCCCGATCAGGCGCGCCACCGAGTGTTTCTCCATGAACTCGGACATGTCGATCCGGATCATGGCTTCCTCGGTGTCGAACATGAACTCGGCCAGGGCTTTGCAGAGCTCGGTCTTGCCGACGCCGGTGGGCCCCAGGAACAGGAACGAGCCCAGGGGCCGATGCGGATCCTGCAGTCCGGCGCGCGAACGGCGGATGGCATCCGCCACCGCCTTCACCGCCTCGTGCTGGCCGACCACGCGCTTCTCCAGGACCTCTTCCATGCGCAAGAGCTTCTCGCGCTCGCCCTCGAGCATGCGCGACACCGGAATCCCGGTCCACTTCGACACGATCTCGGCGACCTCCACTTCGGTGACCGAATTGCGCAGCAGCTGATTGGGCTTCTGCTCGGCCTCGAGCGCTTTGGCGAGGCGCTGCTCGAGGGCGGGGATGCGCCCGTATTGCAGCTCCGACATGCGGCCGAGGTCCTGAGCGCGGCGTGCCGTGTCGAGATCCTGGCGCGCGCGTTCCAGCTCTTCTTTGATGTGCGCGGCGCCCTGCACCGAAGCCTTCTCGGCCTTCCACACCTCCTCGAGATCCGAATACTCTTTTTCGAGCGCCTTGAGCGAGTCCTCCAGGGTGGAGAGGCGCTTGCGGGAGGCCTCGTCCGTCTCCTTCTTGAGCGCCTCGCGCTCGATCTTGAGCTGGATGATGCGCCGATCCAGTTTGTCGAGCGCCTCCGGCTTGGAGTCGATCTCCATCCGGATCAGCGAACCCGCCTCGTCGATCAGGTCGATGGCCTTGTCGGGCAGCTGCCGGTCGGAGATGTAGCGATGCGACAGCGTCGCCGCCGCCACGATGGCGGGGTCGGTGATCTCGACGCCGTGGTGCACTTCGTAGCGTTCCTTGAGGCCGCGCAGGATGGCGATGGTGTCCTCCACCGACGGCTCGTCCACCAGCACCTTCTGGAAGCGGCGCTCGAGCGCGGCGTCCTTCTCGATGTACTTGCGATACTCATCGAGCGTGGTCGCGCCCACGCAATGCAGCTCGCCGCGCGCCAGGGCGGGCTTCAGCATGTTGCCCGCATCCATGGCGCCTTCGGCCTTGCCCGCACCCACCATGGTATGCAGCTCGTCGATGAAGAGAATGACCTGGCCTTCCTGTTTCGCGAGATCCGTGAGCACGGCTTTCAGCCGCTCCTCGAACTCTCCGCGGAACTTCGCCCCGGCGATGAGCGCGCCCATGTCCAGAGCGAGAATCCGCTTGTTGCGCAGGCCCTCGGGGACTTCGCCGTTGACGATTCGCTGCGCGAGACCCTCGACGATGGCGGTCTTGCCGACACCGGGC
Source organism: Steroidobacteraceae bacterium (assembly GCA_036501585.1). Taxonomy (GTDB): domain Bacteria; phylum Pseudomonadota; class Gammaproteobacteria; order Steroidobacterales; family Steroidobacteraceae; genus Bog-1198. The sequence goes on along the minus strand of DASYAC010000070.1, from coordinate 2,541 downwards.
TCGCCGATGAGCACCGGATTGTTCTTGGTCCGGCGCTGCAAAACCTGGATGGTGCGGCGGATTTCATCATCGCGGCCGATCACCGGATCGAGCTTGCCCTGAGTGGCGCGCTCCGTGAGGTCGATGCTGTATTTCTCGAGCGCCTGGCGATTCTCCTCCGCGCCCGCGTCCTCCACCTTGGCCCCGCCGCGCACGTCCTCGATCGCCTTGTCGAGCGCGGCCCGGGTCGCCCCGCCGGCCTTCAGAATCCGCCCGAGCTCGCCGCGGTCCTCGCAGGCCGCGAGCACGAACAGCTCGCTGGAGATGAACTGATCGCCGCGCTGTTGGGCCAGCTTGTCCGTGACGTTCAGAAGCTTGTTCAGATCGTTGCCGAGCAATACCTCGCCCCCGGATCCCTCGACCTTGGGCAGCCGGTCCAGTGCACCCGAGAGTTCCGAACGCAGTTTCGCCACATTGGCGCCGGCCTTCTCGAGCAACGGGCGGGCCGTACCGCCCTGTTGGTCGAGCAATGCCGCCATGAGGTGCACGGGCTCGATGTATTGATTGTCGCGGCCGACGGCAAGCGACTGGGCATCGCCCAAGGCACCCTGGAATTTGGTGGTCAGCTTGTCCATTCGCATGAAGCTATCCTTCTGAATCGATCGGAATGGCCATTAAATGGGGTTTGAGGCCGTCAATTCAACGGGACTTCTACCTAGATTCGGTCCAGCCACACGAGGGCGGCCTGGCGTCCGGTCTGACCGTCCCGCCGATGGGAAAAGTAGCGTTCGCTGTCGGCGTGAGTGCACTCTCCGCCGCCGTAGATCCGGGAGATTCCGAGGCGCTCGAGCCGGCGGCGCGCCAGTCCGGGGAGGTCGGCCATGAATCGGCCGCGGGCATTCGGCACGAACGCCGTCCATGCGCCAGGGTCGCCTCGGAGGAGCGCCTCCCGGACTTCCGGTCCGACCTCGAAGTGTCCGGGACCGATGGCCGGCCCCAGCCAGGCCAGGAGCGATTCCGGAGGCGAGCCGAGCGCCCTCACGGCGGCTTCGATCACGCCCCCCGCAAGTCCTCGCCAACCCGCATGCGCAGCCCCCACCGCATCCCCCCGTTCGGAAGCGATGAGGATCGGCAGGCAGTCCGCGCTGAGAATCGCGCAGATGCGGCCGGGCACCCGGGTCACCGCCCCATCCGCCTGCGGGGCGGACGACCCGCGGTCCGCGGGCAAAGCGTCCAGGTCGGCGATCCCGACCCCATGGACCTGAGCGAGCCAACCCGGCTCCGCCGGGAGTCCCGCCGCGATCCTCAATCGGCGCCGATTCTCCGCGACTGCCTCCGGCGTGTCCTCGACATGGTCCCCCAGGTTCAACGAGGCGTATCGCCCGGTGCTCACCCCCCCGCCTCGCAGCGTCGAGAGCGCCCGCACCTTCGGCGGGACGGGCCAGCGAGGGGTAAGCCACTCGATCGGCATCAAACCCTCACGGAGCGGCTCGCAGGCCTTCGTGCCGCGGCCTGCCGCGACGCCTCGCCGGCATCGGCACGCAACACCTCGAGCAGCGCCATGAAGTCCGCGGGCGCCGGCGTCTGAAGTGCCAATCGCCGGCCGGTGCGAGGATGATCGAAGCCGAGTTTGGCGGCGTGCAATGCTTGATGGCCGAAGGTGCGCAAGGACTCGACGAGCTCCTCGCTCGCGCCCCGCGGGCGCCCCAGGCGGCCGCCGTAGACCGGATCGCCGACGATGGGGTACTTGAGGTGCGACAGGTGCAGGCGGATCTGGTGAGTCCTGCCGGTGTCGAGGCGCACGCTCAGGAAGCTGTGGGCGCGGAATCGCTCCAGCACCCGATAATGCGTCGTGGCCGGCCGCCCGTCGCTGCGCACCGCCATGCGCAGCCGGTCGCTCCGGTGGCGCCCGATCGGTTGATCGATGGTCCCGCCCGAGGTCATGACGCCGACGCAGACCGCGAGATACTCCCGGGAGACCGACCTCGCCATGAGCTCACGGGTCAGCACCGTGTGCGCCTCGGGCGTGCGAGCCACCATCAAGAGCCCGCTCGTGTCCTTGTCGAGCCGATGGATGATACCGGCGCGGGGGAGCGAGGCCAGGCGCGGATCCCACCCCAGCAGCGCGTTTTGCAGGGTATGGCGCGGGTTGCCGGCTCCCGGATGGACCACGAGCCCCACCGGCTTGTCGACGACCAGCACGTCGCGGTCCTCGTGCACGACCTCGAGCGGAATTTCCTCCGGCAACACGGCGGGGGATGCCGGCTCGTTCGATAGGCGCACCCGCACGCGCGCTCCCGCGCTCACCACGTCCTTGGGCCTGCAGGGGAGCCTGCCGATCTGCACGCGGCCGGCCTCGATCCAGCCCTTGATGCGCGTGCGGGAATGTTCCGGAAGCATCCGCGCGAGCGCGCTGTCCAAGCGCAAGCCGTTCAATTCCTGGGGAATTTGCAGCTCGATGTCTCGGAACTCTGCACTCATGGGGCACTCGAAGCTAGCGGCGAGGCATCGGGTATACTGCCGCGCGGTTGAAATCGACCCATTGTAAGGAATCGCATGTGA
>DASYAC010000069.1:0-11714 GCA_036501585.1 Steroidobacteraceae bacterium | reverse complement strand
CGGTCGCCGCCGCGCAATGTCCAGTTGCGGCCGCCCGCGCGCGAGTTGTACTCGAGAACTTGAACCCGGTAGCCGGCCTTGCGAAGCTCGTACGCGGCCACGAGGCCCGCGATGCCCGCGCCGAGGACGAGCACCGACGCTTCCGCCGGCGCACCGCTCAGTTGAATCGGCCCTTTGTATCCCGAGTCTGCGGCAAAGCCGAGACTGGTCATCGCCTGATACATCGCAGCGCTGCCCGCCGACACCCCGATCATGGAGAGCAGCTCACGCCGCGTCATCGATCTCGCCCGCTCACCCATGTCATTCACCCCGATGATCATTTTTGCCCGCCGCGGAGGCGCGCTGGCTGTAGATCTTACATCAGATCGTCCGTATATTTTTTCGCGCGCGCAGGGGTGCTACGATCCGCTGGGTCTTTCCACGGAGTTCATCCCATGAAGAATGCCAACAAGTTGGGTATGTCGGTGAGTCTCGCCGCGCTGTTGCTCGGCGGTATGGGGACCGCGCTCGCGGAGCCTGAGCACGGCGGCGCATCGCCTCACGGCGCATCGCCTCACGGCGCATCGCCTCACGGCGCATCGCATGCCGCACCCGCTCGCGGGGAGCCGCACGAAGGTCCGCGCGGATATTCGCGAGTGACGGAGCCGCACGGTTGGAATGCGCGTCCGGCGACCGTCGATCGCGGCGCCTATCAGCATAATTTCCAGGCGGGGAGAAGTTACCACATCGGCCCTTACCGCCGGCCCGCGGGTTGGGCCCCGCATCATTGGGGTTACGGGCAAATTCTGCCCCGCGCCTACTGGGCGGCTCCGTACCTGATCGCCGATTACTGGCTGTTCGCGCTCGAAGTGCCGCCGACCGGATACGAATGGGTGCGGGATGGAAACGATGCGCTGCTGATCGATACGAACAGCGGGGAGATCCTGCAGGTGGAATACGGAGTGTTCGCCTAGCGCGGCGCTGCGTGGGGTGGCCGCGGTCCTCGATCGCGGCCACCGAGACCTACATGCAAATCGGATAAGTCCGACGGGAGGTTCCTGACACCGTTCGATCAACCCAAAGTCCCTTTCCGCGTTATAAATCACCAGGCAATAATCGATTGGGTTGTCGAGGCAGAAGAAATGGGTTGTCGAGGCAGAAGAAATGTCGTGCTTCATCCATGAAGGCCATCCGCTCCATTATCTGGAGCGCGGACGAGGCGAGCCGCTGTTATTGATCCATGGCCTGGGCTCGAGCGGTGCGGATTGGGCTTGGCAGGTGGCTGCGCTGGAACGGCGATTCCGGGTGATCGTGCCGGACCTGCCGGGAAGCGGGCATAGCGCACCGCCGAGCGGGGGCTGCAGCATCGAAGGGTTCGCTCGTTCGCTCTGGGCCCTGTGCGATCATTTGGGCGCCGGCGCCGTCATCGACATCGTCGGCTTTTCTCTGGGCGGCGCCGTGAGCCTGGAAATGGCGCTGCAGCGGCCCGCGCACGTGCGGCGTTTGGCGCTCATCAACAGCCTCGCCAGCTACCGGCTCGACCACTGGAGCAAGTGGCTGGAAGCGGTGCTGTCGCTCGTTCTGATTCCGCTGCTCGGCATGCGCCGTGCGGCCGTGCTTGCCGCGAAGCGGCTGTTTCCCATGCCCTGGCAACGCATGCTGCGAGAACGCGCCGCCGCCGTCGTGAGCGCCGTGCCGTGGAACAATTACCTTCTGGCCGGATGGGCTCTGGTGTCATGGACGGCAGTGGACCGGCTGCATCTCATCAAGTCCAGAACTCTGGTGATCGCGGCGGAGAAAGACTTCACGCCGCTCGCCGAGAAGCGCGCGCTGGCGGCTGCGCTCGGCGCCGAATTCATCGTCATGCGCGGATCGCGTCACGGCACGCCTTTCGATGCAGTGGGGGCGACCAACGCGGCATTGAGCGCGTTCATCGAGGACTGTCCGCTGCCGCCGGCCGAACGCTGGATGTGCGACCGGACGGCCCGGGCCCTGCGATTCCCCGGGAGCCTCGCGGAGGAGCATGCCGCCAGTGCCGCCAGTCCCGCCGGTGCGATCGGCGCCGCCGGTGTGGCCCGTGCGGCCCGTGCGGCCCGTGCGGCCCGTGCGGGCTCCGCATCGGCGCCGCCCCGCGAGATGCCGGGGGCGCTCGTTTGACTTGAGGACGTTCGCTACCTAGGATTCGGCGCCCTTGAGCACAGCGCTGCAGCACGGCGCTACGAGAGTTGGACAGTGCAGACGCCGCGCAAGTGGTTCCAGCGTTTCGCATTGGGCCCGACCGATCTCCTTCGCGACCGGACTTATCGGCGGTTGTGGACCTCTATCCTCATATCCTCGTTCGGCGGCCAGGTAACGCTGCTCGCGCTGCCGTTGTCCGCGGCCGTGCTGCTCCATGCATCGCCCACGCAGATGGGCTTTCTGGCCGCCGCCGAAATCATGCCCTTCGCGCTGTTCTCGCTTCCGACCGGCGTATGGCTGGATCGCGTGCGCAAACTTCCCGTATACGTCGTGGGCGAACTGTCGATCTCCGCGACCGTCGCCTCGGTGCCGCTCGCCTGGTGGCTCGGCCGGTTGTCGATGATCTGGCTCTACATCGTTGCCTTCGTGATCGGAGCGGTGAACACCACCTCGGGCAGCGCCGCGCAGATCGTGCTCACCCAGATCGTGCCCCGCGAACGGCTGGTCGAGGCCCACGCGAAGAATGCGCTCGCCTCCTCGACGGCCGAGGTGACCGGCCCGGGCGCCGCGGGCGCGTTGATCAAGATCGCGGGGGCGCCGCTCGCTTTGCTCGCGGACGCCGTGCTGCTGCTCATCTCCTCGACGATTCTGCGCGGGGTCAAGGTGGTCGAGACGCCGGGCACGCTGAAGAGCGCCTTCTGGCCCGCGATGCGCGAGGGCCTGGATTTCGTTCGCGGACACAAGCTGCTCGTCGCCATGGCGAGTTGCGTCGGCGTGTGGCAGATGTGCAATCAGGCCGCGACGGTGGTGCACATCCTCTTCGCCACGCGGCAGCTCGGCTTGAGCGCCAAGGCCGTGGGTTTCAGTTACGTCGCCCTCGGCTTCGGTACGGTACTCGCGAGCGCCTTCGGCTATCGGGTCGTGAGGCGCTTCGGCCCGGGGCCGACGATGGTGCTCGGTTTCGCCACCAGCGGACTCGGATGGGTGGTACTCGCGTGCGCGCCGCTGAATCGCATCGGCATTGCCGCCTACCCGGTGATGCTCCTCTCGTACGGGGTGGGTGCCGTGTTCATCACCATTAATTTCTTGTCATTACGTCAGTCGGTGACGCCCGGTCCCATGCTCGGCCGGATGACCAGCACCATGCGCTGGCTGATTCTGTTGCCGGCGGGACCGGGAGCCCTGATCGGCGGATGGCTCGGGGAACACGTTGGTTTGCGCGTGGCCCTGGGATTCGCGGGCGGCACCGCGCTCGCGCTCGCGGCGGTCGCCGCGCGCCTTCCGGTGATCCGCAGTGTGCGAACGCTGCCCACCCTCAAGGCCGAAGCCGTGACGCCCTACTCCTCGGACGAAGAGGGCGAAGTGTGACGGAGTCGTGATTGTCGATCGCCGATAAGGGCTGGCGACCCAGAATGCGATGCTGTCCTACAGACGCGACTTCGGCGTCAACCGAGCATCCCACGCGCACGTTATAGCCTTAGCATTAGGCACTGTTTGTCATGCAGGAGAACGGAGAGATGAAAAATTTCGGAAAGGCATTGATCGTCGGTCTGAGCCTCGCCGGCAGCGCCGTGATGGCGCCCATGGTTGCATCGGCCGGCGTGGGAATCGACATCACTGTAGCGCCGCCCGCGCCGCGTGTCGAAGTGGTGCCGCCGCCGCGGCCCGGCTTCGTCTGGGCGCCTGGATACTGGGAGTGGCGGGGCGGTGCGCACGTCTGGATTCCCGGCCGTTGGATGGGCGAGCGCCGGGGCTGGCACTGGGTGCCGGATCGCTGGGAACAGCGCGGTGATCATTGGCATCACCGGCGCGGTCACTGGGAGCGCTGAGACCCCACCACCCCATAGCGTGGGCGCGAAACGTCCCTCATGAGCCCGCGCCCTGGGGTGAACTCGGTCACATAAATTCAGTCACACATTAATAGGTAGCTTCAACTTGTTGATTTAGCTAAGATCCCCAGCCTCATGAATACTGTGGCCGAGGGTCTTGGCGTCGAAGCAGTCCACGTGTGGCGCGGCGACCGTCACGTGCTCAAAGGTGTGACGCTCGAGATCAAGCCGCGCGAGACGTTGCACGTCTCGGGTAGAAACGGCAGCGGCAAGACGACGCTGCTCAAGGTGGCGTGCGGCTTGCTCCGGCCGGAGCAGGGGCGTGTCAGCTGGCTGGGCCGATCGATCGCGGAAGTTCGCTCCGACTATCAGCGGGCGCTCGCCTATGCGTCGCACGAGCCGGCGCTCAAAGGCGATCTGACCGCGTTCGAGAATCTGCGTTTCATGATCGGACTCAAGCGCCGCTCGAACATGGCCGAGCTCATCGGCTGTCTGGAGCGCACGGGTGTCGCAAGCTGCGCGGATCTGCCGGTGCGCGTGCTGTCGGCGGGGCAGCGCCGGCGCGTCGCCATGGCGCGGGTGCTCGGCATGCGGGCGGCTCTGTGGCTGCTGGATGAGCCGTTCACCAATCTCGACGCCGCCGGCTCGGAAATCTTCGCGACGCTCATCGGGGAGCACGTGGGCAACGGCGGGATGGCGGTGGTCGTCGCGCATCACGAGCTCGTTCTCCCGACCGCGGCGCGTCGCCTGGAGCTGCCGGGATGAGTGCCGCGGGCGCCATGCTGCTCGTGGTCGGGCGTGAGCTGCGTCTCAGTTTCCGCCGGCCGGACCAGCTTTTGCAGCCCCTGGTGTTCTTTCTCATCGTAACCACGCTGTTTCCGCTCGGTCTCAACCTCCAATTGTCGCTTCTGAAAGACATGGCGCCCGGTGTGCTTTGGACGGCCGCGCTGCTATCGTCGCTGCTGTCGCTCGAGTCGTTGTTCAAGGGCGACGCGGACGACGGAACGCTGGAGCAGCTGGCCCTGTCGGGCCACAGCCTGACGGTGATCGTGATCGCCAAGACGGCGGCGCATTGGCTCTTGAGCGGCGCCGCCTTGGTGCTGGCCTCGCCCCTGGTCGGCGTTGCGCTCGGCATCCCGAGCGCGGCATTCGGCACGATGCTCGCGAGCCTCGTGCTCGGCACGATGACCTTGAGCTGGCTCGGCTCCATCGGCGCGGCGCTGACGGTGGGGCTGAAGCGCGGCAACGTGCTCTTGTCGCTGATCGTCCTGCCGCTTGCGATGCCGTTGTTGATCTTCGGCGCCGGAGCGACGGACCGCGCCATCGCGGGGACGAGCCCGGCGGGGGCCCTGTACTTTCTTGGATCGCTATGCGTGTTCACCTGTACTCTTGCTCCCTTCGCAGCTTCGGCTGCGCTGCGCATCACACTCGAATGAAGCTCGAACGGTACTAAAGGCATTATGTGGACCTGGTTCTACCGCTTGGCCTCTCCGCCCTTCGTGTACCGGACGTCGGGGGCCCTCACGCCCTGGTTCATGACGGTGGCGGCCGCGGCCATCGGCTACGGCACGGTCGCGGGCCTGGCATTCGCGCCGCCCGATTACCAGCAGGGCGACGCCTTTCGGATCATTTACGTGCATGCGCCGAGCGCCTGGCTCTCGCTGTTCGCGTATACCACCCTCGCCGTGGCCGGCGCGATCGGACTCATCTGGCGCATCAAGATGGGCCATGCGGTGGCTGCGGCGAGCGCCCCCATCGGCGCCTCGTTCACTCTTTCCGCGCTCGTCACCGGATCGCTCTGGGGACGCCCGATGTGGGGGACCTACTGGGCCTGGGACCCTCGGCTCACGTCCGAGCTCATCCTGTTGTTTCTATACGTCGGGGTGATGTCCCTGCGCTCCGCGTTCGAGGACCCCGCGCGAGGCGACCGTGCTGCGGCGCTTCTGGGCATCGTCGGGGTCGTGAACGTCCCCATCATTCACTACTCGGTCGTTTGGTGGAACTCACTGCATCAAGCGGCCACGGTTGCTAAAATCGGCAAGCCGGACATGCCCGGCAGCATGCTCTGGCCGCTGCTGTCCATGTTTCTGGGCTTCATGTGCTTTTACGGAGCGGTGCTGTGCATGCGCCTGCGCGGCGAGGTGCTCAACCGGGAGCGCCAGGCAGCGTGGGTGCGGGAGGCGATGAAATCGTGATGACGGCCGGATTTTGGTCCATGGGCGGGTATGCGCGCTTCGTGTGGCCGTGCTTCGCCTTCGCGTTCGGCGTGCTTGCCTGGAATCTGTGGGCGGCGGCCCGCTATCAGGCCGAGGCGCGCAAGCGGGCGCAGCGTGCGCTGGCCATGATGGGTGAGAGCCAGTGACGCCGAGGCGCAAACGTTTGTTCGTGGTGCTCGCGATCCTGGGCGGCGTTGCCGCGTCGGTGTCGCTCGCCGTCATGGCCTCGCGCCAGAACATCATGTTCTATTACGACCCGAGCCAGATCGCCGCCGGCCAGGCGCCCGCCAACAAGCGCTTCCGCGTGGGCGGGATGGTCGTGAAGGGGAGCGTGTCGCGCAAGCCGGGCGACCTGGAAGTGAGATTCGTGCTCACCGATTTCGCGCACCAGATTCCGGTCGAGTACACGGGCGTTCTGCCGGATTTGTTTCGCGAAGGCCAGGGGATCATCGCCCACGGAACTTTGGGGCCGGACGGCGCCTTCGTTGCCGACGAGGTCCTCGCCAAGCACGACGAGAAATACATGCCCCCGGAAGTCGCCGCCTCGTTGAAGCGCAAGGCCGAGGGAGCCGGCGCAGCGGCCGTCGCCGCACCGGCCGATGCGGCCGGCAAAGCAGGAGCGAGCCCGACGCTCGCGGCCGGGACCCCCAGCGCCGGACCCACCGGCTAGGCCTCCAGGAGATCGTCATGGCAGCGGAGCTCGGTGTATTCGCCCTCATACTCGCCTTCGTGCTGAGCCTTGCTCAGGCATTCTTCGGGCTGGCCGGCGCCTATCGCGGCAACAACGATTGGATGGGGGTCGCGCGACCCGCGGTGACGGGGCAATTCGTGTTCGTCGCGGTGGCGTTTGCCTGTCTCGTCTACTGCTTCGTCACCAACGACTTCTCGGTGCTGTACGTGGCGCGCAACTCCAACACTCATCTGCCGCTCTTTTATCGTGTGGCAGCGCTATGGGGAGCGCACGAGGGATCGCTCCTGCTCTGGATCTCCATTCTGGCGATCTGGAGCCTGGCGGTCGCGGCCTTCAGCCGTCAGCTTCCGATCAGCTTCTCGAGCCGGGTGCTCGGGGTCATGGGACTCATCAGCGCGGGCTTCATGCTGTTCACCCTGTGGACCTCCAACCCGTTTACGAGGCTGATTCCGGCGGCGCGCGACGGCGCCGATTTGAATCCGGTGCTGCAGGATTTCGCGCTCGCCATTCATCCGCCCATGCTCTACACCGGCTACGTCGGGTTCTCCGTCGCCTTCGCGTTCGCCTGCGCCGCCATGCTCGAGGGCCGCCTCGATCAGGCCTGGGCCAAGTGGACCCGGCCCTGGACCATCTTCGCGTGGACCTTTCAGACCATCGGCATCGCGCTCGGGAGCTGGTGGGCGTACTACGAGCTGGGTTGGGGCGGCTGGTGGTTCTGGGACCCGGTGGAGAACGCCTCGTTCATGCCATGGCTCGTGGGCACGGCCCTGATTCATTCGCTGAGCGTCACCGAGAAGCGGGGCATCTTCAAGAGCTGGACACTGCTGCTCGCGATCTTTGCCTTCTCGCTGAGCCTCGTGGGCACGTTCCTGGTGCGATCGGGCGTGCTCGTCTCGGTGCATTCGTTCGCCACCGACCCGCAGCGCGGCCTTTACATCCTCGCCTTCCTGGTGGTGACCATCGGGGGCTCGCTCTCGCTCTATGCGTGGCGTGCGCCGAAGCTGTACGTGCCTGGAGGATTCGAGCCCTTCTCCCGGGAGTTCTTCCTGTTGGTCAACAACGTGATCCTGGTGAGCGTCGCCGGTCTGGTGCTGTGGGGAACGCTGTCGCCGCTGGTGTACGAGCTCTTGAACCTCGGCAAGATCTCGGTGGGTCCGCCCGTGTTCGCCATCATGTTCCTGGTGCCGATGCTGCCGCTGATGGTGTTTCTGGTCATCGGCATGCACTCGGCTTGGCGGCGCGGCAGGCTCACCGCGTCGGCAAAGCCGATCTGGTGGCTGCTCGGCGCGGCCGCGGCGCTGTCGGTCCTCGTGCAGGGGGTGGGATTCGGCGCCTTCCACTGGGTCGGCCTGGCCGGTCTCTTGTTCGGGTTCTGGATCATTTTCTCGGCCTTGATCGAGCCGGTGCAGCGGCTGCGCCGCGGGCAGAAGCTCACGGCGGGGTTGCTCGGCATGGTGGTTGCGCACATCGGCGTCGGCGTCTTCGCGATCGGCGCGAGCGGGGTGGAAAGCTACAAGATCGAAAAAGACGTGGCCTTGAAGCCGGGCATGACGTACTCGATCGCGGGCTATGATTTCCGCTTCGTCAGCGCGGGCGATGTGCCGGGACCCAATTACGACGCGGTGCAGGCGGTGATCGAGGTCACTCGCGGCGGCAAGCGGGTGACGGTGCTGAGGCCCGAGAAGCGCCATTTCTGGGTGCAGCAAACCGACAACAGCCAGGCGGCGATCTCGGTCAACTGGTCGCGCGATCTGTTCGTCGCGATGGGCAATCCGCTGGGCGCCGATGCGTGGAGCATGCGCATTCAATACAAGCCCCTGGTTCGCTACATCTGGCTGGGCGCGATCGTGATGGCCATCGGCGGCGTGATTGCGGCGACCGACCGGCGCTACCGGATGCGCGCCGAGAAACGATCGGCCGCTCCGGTGGCGGCGCCCCCGGCGCCCGAGCCCAGCCTCGGTTCGGCCTGATGTGGAAGTTCGTCATCCCGGTGGCGGCATTCGTCGCGCTCGCGGTGCTGTTCGCCTTCGGGCTCAATCCCCAGCGGGACATACACGCCTTGCCGTCGCCGCTCATCGGCAAGGAGGCCCCCAAACTCGATCTGACGGATGTGATGGATCCTTCGCGCCGCGTCGACACGGCATCGCTCAAGGGCCAGGTGTACGTGCTCAACGTCTGGGGAACCTGGTGCATCGCGTGCCGGGAGGAGCACGAGGAATTGCTCGCCATCGCTCAGCAGCACGTGGTGCCGCTCATCGGACTGGATTACATGGACCAGCGCGAGAAGGCGAAGCAGTGGCTGACGCAGCTCGGCAACCCCTACGAGTCCGTCGGCTTCGACACGGACGGGCGAACGGCGATCGATTGGGGCGTGTACGGTGCGCCCGAGACGTTCCTGGTGGATGGCCGGGGGCGCGTCATCTACAAGTTCATCTCGCCGATGACGCCCGAGATCTGGCAAAACGAATTCCTGCCGCGGATCGCCGCGGCGCGGCGGAGCGGGGCGTGATGCGCCGCTTCGCAGGAGTCCTTTCGCTCGCCGTGCTGGGGCTGTCGTTGAGCGTGGGCTCGGCGGCCCGGGCGGCCGACACCGTCGATGTCTATGGAGAGATCGAAAATCCCGCGCTTCAAGCACGCTTCGAGCACATTACCCGGGATCTTCGTTGCCTCGTCTGTCAGAACGAGTCGATCGCCGACTCCAACGTGGAGCTCGCCGCCGACCTTCGCCGGCAGGTACGGGAGATGCTGATCGCCGGCAAGAGCGACGATGCGATCTTTCAATTCATGACCGACCGCTACGGCGAGTTCGTGCGTTTCAATCCGCCGCTGACCCCCAAGACCTGGCTGATTTGGGGCGCACCCTTCATCATGGTGGCCGTGGGAGCCATCATCATCGTCCGAGTCGCGCGCCAGCGCGCACGCCTGCCGCTGGACGATGAGCCCGCGCCGGAATCCAAGTAAGCCATGACCGCCTTCCTGGTCATCGCAGTATTCATGGCTGCGATCGCCGCCACGGCCGTGGCGTGGCCGCTGCTGCGCAATCGCCGGAGCCGCCTCGTCGGCGCCGCGGCCGGACTCCTGGTCATGGCGGCCGCTGCGGGACTCTATCCGCTCTGGTCGAATTGGAACTGGCATGAGGCCCCGGCGCCCGCGCCGGCGGCGAGCCCCCAAGTGCTCGCCATGGTCGCCGAGCTCGAGCGAAAGATGCAGGCGGCACCCAACGACATCAAGGGCTGGCTGCTCCTGGGGCGCTCCGATATCGCGCTGGAGCGCGTGGACGACGCCGTCACCGCCTTCCAGCATGCACACCGGCTCGATGCGGATAACGTCGAGGCGCTGCTCGGATTGGGCGAGGCGCTTGCCATGCGCGCGGGCGGCAATATCACCCCGTCGGCCGGACAGCTGTTCGAGCGCGCGGTGAGCCTTGAGCCGGATAATCCGAGAGCGTTGCTCTACGGCGGATTCGGTGCCGCCACCCGCGGCGATCGCGCCATGGCGCGAAAGCGCTGGTTGGCTTTGAAAGCCATGCATCCGCCGCCCGAGATCGACGCCATGCTGGATCAGAGAATCGCGGAGCTCGGCACGGCCGACCTTGCGTCGGCCGGCGGCGCGCCGGGGGCGACTGGTGCTGGGTCAGGGGCCGCCGCGACGGCGACTCCCGCCGCCGCGGGACAAGCTGCGGCCGCGCAATCGGGAGCGGAAGCCACCCTGAATCTGTCGATTTCTCCCGCGCTCAAGACGCGCCTTACCGCCGATACACCGCTGTTCGTGTTTGCCCGGGAGCCGGGCATGCAGGGTCCCCCGCTCGCCGCCAAACGCCTCACCGGCGCCGCGATCGGCACGCAGATTCATCTCTCGGCAGCGGATTCCATGGTCCCAGGCCGCGTCCTCACGGCGGGTCAGAAGGTATCGATCACCGCGCGGGTGTCCTTCGGCGGGCAGCCCCTGCCGGCGGCGGGCGATTTGTACGGCGAACTTACCTATGATATCGGTCACGACGGCGTACGGGATCTCGTCATCGACCGGGTTGCACAATAGGTTTCCACTCATGAGCGTAGCGAAGAGTTTGCTGGCCGGCAGGATCGTCGAGGACAGCCTCTTTCCCTATCCCCGGCTGCGCGAGAAGGACCGCGAGGTTCTCGGCATGATGCTCGATGCCATCGATCAATTCCTCGCCCCCCATCGAGAGGACTTCCGGGCCTGGGATCGAGAGGCGGCGCAGCCTCGAGAGTTCATTCAGGGGCTGCGGGACCTGGGGCTCTTCGGCCTCATCATCCCCGAGGCGGAGGGCGGTCTCGGATTGTCCAATGCCGGCTACGCACGCGCGCTCAGCCAGAGCAGCACGCACGACAGCTCGGTGTCGCTCACCATCGGGGCGCATAGCTCCATCGGAATGAAGGGCATTCTGCTCTTCGGCACCGCTGAGCAGCGCGCGCGCTATCTGCCCAAACTTGCGAGCGGCGAGATGATCGCCGCCTTCTGTCTGACGGAGGCGGGCGCCGGATCGGATGCTGCCTCGATCCGCACCAAGGCGGCAAAGGGTGCGGACGGGACCTGGACATTGAACGGCGAGAAGATCTGGATCACCAACGGCGGAATCGCCGATGTGTACACCGTGTTCGCCCGCACGGCTTCCGACAGCGGCAAGATCACCGCTTTCATCGTGGAAGCGGCCTGGCCGGGCGTGAGCCACGGGAGCCACGAGGACAAGATGGGGATCCGCGCTTCCTCCACGACCACGGTGAGTTTCGCCGACGTGAAAGTGCCCCGGGAGAACGTGCTGGACTCCGAGGGGAAGGGATTCAAGGTCGCGATGGCGAT
>DASYAC010000068.1:0-19681 GCA_036501585.1 Steroidobacteraceae bacterium | reverse complement strand
AGTGCAAAAGTCTAGAGATATCAAGAGATTATTTGAGGGAGGTAGCGGCCGCCTCACAAGTCTCAAGCAGCAGGCGCAGCAGCGATCGCGGGTTTTGGACCAGGTAATCGCCGCGTTGCCGGCGGAGTTGGCTGCGGCCGTGGCAACGGCCGGCATCGACGGCGGCAAGCTCACGGTCGGCGCCGTGAGCGCCACCTGGGCGACCCGGCTGCGCTACGCCACCGACATCTTGCGGCAGCGCGTCAGCAGCGCCCTGGGGGTCGAAATCTCCAGTGTTCGGATCAAGGTCACTGCGGCGGCGAGGAGGGAAAGCTCCCCTTAGTCGCGAGTCACGCCCGTGCGGCGGCGGCCGCCACGTAGGATATCGGTGCCTCGGCCAGGCTCTCGAAGGTGACTTCCTGCCAGGCGCTTCGGGTGTCTATCAGGGCACGAAGCAGCTTGTTGTTGAGCGCATGCCCCGACTTGTAGCCGGAGAACTCGCCGATCAGGCTGTGCCCGAGCAGGTACAGATCGCCGATCGCGTCCAGGATCTTGTGCTTGACGAACTCATCCTCGTAGCGCAGACCATCCTCGTTCAGCACGCGATAGTCGTCGAGCACGATGGCATTGTCCATGTTGCCGCCCAGCGCGAGATTGCGGGCCCTCAGGCTCTCCAGATCGCGCATGAACCCGAAGGTGCGCGCCCGGCTCACCTCGCGAAGGAACGAGGTGGTGGAGAAATCCATCGACGCCACCTGGGAGTGCTTCTTGAAAGTGGGATGATCGAATTCGATCTCGAAGTTCACCTTGAAACCATCGTACGGATCGAAACGGGCCCATTTGTCCGCGTCGTCGACGCGGAGCGTCTCGAGAATGCGGATGAACCGCTTGGGCGCCCGCTGCTCCTCGATCCCCGCCGACTGCAACAGGAAAACGAACGGTCCGGCGCTGCCATCCATGATCGGTACTTCGCCGGCGCTGACCTCGACCAGCGCATTGTCGATGCCGAGTCCCGCCAGGGCGGACAACAGATGCTCGACGGTGGAAATCCTCACGTCCCCGCTCTGCAGCGTCGTCCCCATCATCGTGTCGCCCACGTTCTGGGCGCGCGCCCGGATGTCCGGGGATTGGCCGACATCGGTGCGTCGAAACACAATGCCGGTGTCCGGCGGCGCCGGACGCAGGGTCATCAATACCTTCTTCCCCGTATGCAGCCCCACACCTGTGGCGCGGATGGAATTCTTCAAGGTGCGTTGATTCAACATCGAGTGGGACCGGTATTCTTTCAACCTCTAAAAACTGTCACAAAGGTATCACAGGCGCCACACCGGCTAAAGCGCCGGCGGCCCGCGCGCATCCCTCTTGCAGAGATTTCGGCACGGGCGCCCTTCCGGTTTCAGGGAACTTTCCGGAAGTTTCCGTCAAGAAACCTCAAGACGAGTTCCTTTCTTTGGACCATGGGGCGCCGTCGCCGTTCACCGCCGGTTGCCGCCGGTCGGGCTAATCCGCCTGCCGCCGCAAGAACGCCGGAATATCCAGCAGGTCTTCCGATTCGCTTTCCGCCCGCAGCCCATCGCCCACGGCACGCTGCCGCTGCACGGTAGGCTTGTCCAGGATGGCGTAATCGGTCGGCGCCATCGGCGACTTGTGTCGCACTACGCGCATGGTCGGCTGAGGCGCTATCGCCGTCTGCATGGCGGCCTGCATCGCCGTCTGCACGGACTGCGGAGCCACGCGCGCCACGGGCTTCCCGAGCCCCGTCGCCACCACCGTCACACGGATCTGGTTGGCCATGTCGGGATCGATGACCGTGCCCACCACGACCGTCGCATCGTCCGATGCGAATTGCTTGATGACGTTGCCCACCTCCTGGAACTCGCCGATGGACAGATCCATGCCCGCGGTGACGTTCACCAGGATGCCCTGCGCGCCCGCGAGATTGATGTCCTCGAGGAGCGGGCTGGAAATCGCCGCCTCCGCCGCCTCGCGCGCGCGGTCGTCGCCCGCCGCGGCTCCCGAACCCATCATGGCCATGCCGGTCTCCGACATGACGGTGCGAACGTCGGCGAAATCGACATTGATCAAGCCGGGCCGGGTGATGAGCTCCGCGATGCCCTGCACCGCGCCCTGCAGCACCGTGTTGGCCGCCTTGAACGCATCGAGGAGCGTCGTCGTGCTGCCGAGCACCGACAGGAGCTTCTGGTTCGGAATGGTGATCAGCGAATCGACGTACTTCGAGAGCTCGAGCATGCCCTGGTCCGCGACGCGCCCGCGCTTGTTGCCTTCCATCTCGAACGGCCGGGTGACCACCGCCACGGTGAGAATCCCGAGCTCCTTCGCCACCTGCGCGACCACGGGAGCCGCGCCCGTGCCCGTGCCGCCGCCCATCCCAGCGGTGATGAACAGCATGTCGCATCCCTCGATCAACTCGATGATGCGGTCGCGATCCTCCATCGCGGCCTGCCGGCCGACTTCCGGATCCGCGCCCGCGCCCAGCCCCTTGGTGATGTTGCAGCCGATCTGCAGCGCCGTGCGCACCTTCGAGTGCTTGAGCGCCTGCGCATCGGTGTTGATGCAGATGAAATCCACGCCCTCGAGTCCGGCCTGGACCATGTGCGACACCGCGTTGCCGCCGCCGCCGCCCACACCCAAGACCTTGATGATGGCGCTCTGACTGAAAGAGTCCATTAATTCAAACATTCAAGTTCTCCTGTCGTTGCCACAAAAATCGGGTTCATCTCAAAAGTTGCCCTGAAACCAGGCTTTCATCCGTTCGAAAATCGACTTCATGCCCCCCGAGAGGAGCGGCGCTTCCCGTGCGCTCCCCACATCCAAAGTGCTCTTCGCGTAAAGGAGCAGCCCCACGCCCGTGGCATGGATCGGATTGCTCACCACGTCCACCAGGCCGGACACGTACTGCGGTATGCCGAGCCGCACCGGCATGTGAAATACTTCCTCGGCGAGCTCGACCGCGCCCTCCATCTTGGAGCTGCCGCCGGTGAGCACGATGCCGGTCGCCACCGCCTCCTCGAGGCCCGCGCGGCGCAGCTCGTCCCGCACCAGCGCGAACAGCTCCTCGTAGCGCGGCTCCACGATCTCCGCGAGCGTCTGCCGGGCGAGACGCCGCGGCGGCCGGTCGCCCACGCTCGGCACCTCGATGGTCTCGTCGGGATTGGCGAGCTGCGACAGCGCGCAGGCGTATTTGATCTTGATGTCCTCGGCGTATTGGGTCGGCGTGCGCATGGACACCGCGATGTCGTTGGTGACCTGATCGCCCGCGATCGGAATCACGGCGGTGTGCCGGATGGCGCCGCCGCCGAACACGGCGATATCCGTGGTGCCGCCGCCGATGTCGACCACGCAGACGCCGAGATCCTTCTCGTCCTCGGTGAGCACCGCGTAGCTCGAGGCCAGCTGTTCGAGCACGATGTCGTCGACCGCGAGGCCGCAGCGCTGCACGCATTTCACGATGTTCTGAGCCGCGCTGTCCGCGCCGGTGACGATATGCACCTTGGCCTCGAGGCGCACGCCCGACATGCCGATCGGATCGCGGATACCCTCCTGCGCGTCGATGATGTATTCCTGCGGCAGCACGTGCAGGATCTTCTGATCGGCGGGTATCGCCACGGCCTTGGCCGCATCGATCACCCGCTCGACATCGCCCTGCAGCACCTCCTTGTCCTTGATCGCGACGATGCCGTGGGAGTTCAGGCTGCGGACGTGGCTGCCGGCGATGCCCGCGTACACCGAGTGGATCTCGCAGCCCGCCATGAGCTCGGCCTCCTCGACCGCCCGTTGGATGGATTGCACCGTGGATTCGATGTTGACCACCACGCCCTTCTTCAGGCCCCGTGAGGGATGGGAGCCGATGCCGATGATCTCGAGCTCCCCGTCGGCCTTCATTTCGCCCACGATGGCGACCACCTTGCTGGTGCCGATGTCGAGACCCACTATCAAATTTCGGTCGGAGCGTTTGGCCATACTCGGCAATGTTTCCTTCAGGCGTCGGTGTCGTCGGTGGGTTTGGCCGGCGGCGTCGCCGGCGTTTGACCGCTGCGCCAGCCGATCGCGAAGCCGTTCGAGTAGCGCATGTCCACGTACGAAATGTCGGTCAGGCGATGCGCGATGACTTGCGAGGCGGTGCGGATGAAGCGCTCGATGCGCTCGTCGACGTCGCGCCGCCCGAGCCGCACCGTCACGCCCGAGTCCAGGTCCATCTCCCAGGCGCCGCGCTCGTCCAGCCGCAGCGCCGCGATGCGCATGCCGGCCTCCTGCATGCGGCCCTCGGTCGCGAGGTAGCGTTCCGCGACCTGCGATTCGGTGCCTTCGGGCCCGGAGAGCCGCGGGAGCTCCGCCGGGACGTGCGCGGCCTGCCGCACGAACAGCTCTCCGCGCGTATTGAGGAGCCCCGATTCGCCCCAGCGGGCGGCTGCGATCTGCTCCACCACGGCGACGTGCAGACTGTTCGGCCATCGCCGCTCCACCCGCGCGTGATCGACCCAGGGCAGCGCCTCGACCGCCCGCTCGATGGCATCGAGATCGGCCGACATGAAGCCGGCATGAGCGAAGGGGGCGACCGCCTTTTCGATTTCTCCCGGCGTGACCCGCTGGAAGCTTCCGTCCATGGAGATCACCCGAACCGGCCGGTCGAGCGACCACAAGAGGGCGGCGACCGCTCCCGCGAGCAGGGCGAGGAATCCCACGCGTCGCGCGTAGCTTTTCCACTCGGTGACGACTAGCGCGAACTTCGGCCACTTCCACCCGGGTTTCTCCGCCTTGCTGCGGTTCTTGAAGCGATTGCGCCGCATGAGCTTGTTCAGCATGTGCGCTCCCTCGCAAAGCTGGACTCGAGGACGCGCCACACCAGCTCCTCGAAGTCGATGCCGGCCTGGCGCGCCGCCATGGGCACGAGGCTGTGACCGGTCATGCCGGGCGTCGTGTTGATCTCGATGAAGTAGGACTTCCCTGTCCGCCCGTCCCGCATGAAATCGACCCGCCCCCAGCCGAAGCAGTCGGTGACGCGGAAAGTGGCGAGCGCAGCGGCGGCAAGCTCCGCCTCGGAGCGGGCGGAGAGGCCGCTCGGGCAGTGATACTGCGTGTCGTCCCGGAAGTACTTCGCCTGATAGTCGTAGAATTCGGTCGCCGGCACGATGCGGATCGAGGGCAGCGCACTCTGCCCGAGCACGGCGACCGTCAGTTCGTCCCCCTCGATGAACGCTTCCGCGAACACGATGGGGTCGACGCGGCGGGCCTCCGCGTAAGCGCTCTCGAGCTCGCCCGCGGTCTTGACCTTGGTGATGCCGACGCTCGATCCCTGCGAGGCGGGTTTGACCATCATCGGCAAACCGACCTCAACCAGCGCCCGGGGCAGATCGTCGGCGCCGGTCAGCACCGTGTACGGCGGCGCCGTCAAGCCGGCGCCCACCACCACACGCTTGGTCTTGAGCTTGTCCATGGTGAGCGCCGAGGCCAGCACACCCGAGCCGGTGTAGGGGACCCCCAGCCATTCCAGCGCTCCCTGCATCACGCCGTCTTCGCCGCCGGGGCCGTGCAAGGCGATCCAGGCGCGATCGAAGCCCAAGCTCACGAGGTCCTGGACCGGGCGCTCGCCGGGGTCGAATCCTTCGGCGTTCACGCCGCGGCGCTCGAGCGCGGCGAGCACCGCGTTGCCGCTCAACAGCGAGATTTCCCGCTCGCTCGAATCGCCGCCGAGAAGCACCGCGACCTTGCCGAAATCGGCGCTCGAGCGCGCCGTGCGGGCGGCCGCGAGGTTCCTCAGCCGGCTCATGTGGGGTCTCCCACGATGCGTACCTCGGTGCTGAGCTCGACGCGGTGCTTTTCCGCGACGGAGCGTTGCACATAGCGGATCAGCGTCTCGATGTCGGCGGCGCTCGCGTTGCCGTGGTTGATGATGAAGTTCGCGTGCTTCTCGGATACCGACGCGTCGCCGATGCGAAATCCCTTCAGCCCCGCGGTGTCGATCAACCGCGCCGCGTGATCGCCCGGCGGGTTGGTGAATACGGAGCCGCAGCTCCACGCGCCGATGGGCTGGCTCTGCCGGCGCTTTTCCATGAGCTCGCGGATCGCGGACTCGCTGATCCCCGGTCTGCGCTCGAACTCGAGCCGGGCGGCGATGAACCATTCGTCCGCCGGTCCCTCGACGCTGCGGTAGGCGATTCGATACTCGGCGGGGGTGCGCACGTGGCGGACGCCGCGCCGGTCGAGGGACTCCACCTCGACGACGTGGCGCCAGGTCTCGCCGCCGAAGGCGCCGGCATTCATGGCGAGCGCGCCGCCCAGCGTCCCCGGAATGCCGGCGAAGAATTCCGCGGAGCCCATGCCCCACTTGACGCATTGGCGCGCGATGCGGGCGCAAGGCACCCCGGCACCGGCGCGGATCCTCGATGCGCTCGAGCGCTCCAGGTCGGCGAGCGCCCCGTGCGTCGAGATCACGGCACCGCGGATGCCGCCGTCGCGCACCAGGAGATTGCTGCCGAGACCGATCCACAAAACCGGCATGTCCGGCGCCAACTGACGCAGGAACGAGGAGAGATCCATGATGTCGCGGGGAGCGAAGAACAGATCCGCGGGACCGCCGACGTGCCACGAGGTGTGCTTGGACATGGCCACGTCCCGCAGAACCCGCGCGGCAAACTCAGGACCGAGCCCATGGATGCGCCCGCCGCCGTGGGAGCCGTTCTGCGCGTTGCCGCCGGCGCTGCTCATGCCGAAGGCTCCGCGCACGTCGGCCCTGCGCACGTCGCCCCTGCGCTAGTCCCCGCCGCGAAGCGGCTCTTGAGATCGGCGGCCACGGCGCCGATGTTGCCGGCGCCCATCGTCAATACCACGTCGCCGTCGTGCAGCACCTGACGCAGCGCCTCCGCCAGCTCCTCGATGCGCTCCACGAACACCGGCTCGATCCGCCCGCGCGTCCGCACCACCCGGCAGATGGCACGGCCGTCGGCTCCGGCGATGGGCGCCTCCCCGGCGGCATACACCTCCGTCACCAACAGCACGTCGCACACGCTCAAGGCGCGGCCGAAATCGTCGAGCAGATCCCGGGTGCGGCTGAATCGGTGCGGTTGAAATACCAGCACCAGCCGGCGCGCCGGCCACGCCTGCCGCACCGCCTCCACCGTTGCCTCGACTTCGGTCGGATGATGCCCGTAGTCGTCGACGACGATCGCCGAGCCGCCGGCCCAATCGATCTCGCCCAGTTGCTGCAAGCGCCGGTCGATGCCCTGAAAATTCGCGAGCGCCCGCTGGATGGCCGCGTCCGCGACGCCGAGCTCCGTCGCCACGGCCACGGCGGCCAGCGCGTTCAGCACGTTGTGCCGGCCCGGCAGATTGACGGTGAGCGTCAACGGCGCGCGCCCGTCGCGCAATGCCGTGAATCGCGAATCGAGGCCCGCGCGTTCCACCTCGACCGCGCGGATGTCCACGCCCTCGTCGAATCCATAGGTGACGACGGGCCGCGCAATGTCCCCGAGGATGCTCCGAACCTCCGCGTCGTCCGCGCACAGCACGGCAAGGCCGTAGAACGGCAGATTGTGCAGGAATTCGACGAAGCTCTGCTTGAGCCGCGCGAAATCTCCCTCGTGCGTGCCGAGATGATCGTTGTCGATGTTCGTGACGATGGCGATCATGGGCTGCAGATGCATGAACGAGGCATCGCTCTCGTCGGCTTCCGCGACCAGGTAGCGCCCCGCGCCCAAACGCGCATTGCTGTCCGCGCTCTTCAGCCGTCCGCCGATGACGAACGTCGGGTCGAGGCCGCCTTCGGCGAGGACGCTCGCCACGAGGCTCGTGGTGGTGGTCTTGCCGTGCGTCCCCGCGACCGCCACCGAGTATCGGAAGCGCATCAGCTCGCCGAGCATCTCCGCACGCGGAACCACCGGGATGCGGTTCGCGAGCGCCGCCGCGACTTCCGGATTCTCGCGGTTGACGGCGCTCGAGACCACCACGACATCCGCCTTTCCGAGATTCTCCGCGGCATGGCCCGTGAAAATCCTGGCGCCGAGACGCGCGAGCCTCTGCGTCACGGCGTTCGCCTTCAGGTCCGAGCCCTGCACCTCGTAGCCCAGATTGAGCAGCACCTCGGCGATGCCGCCCATGCCCGAGCCGCCGATGCCGACCAGGTGGATGAGATGAATGCGGCGCATGCGGTCGTTCATGCCGCAACGCCTCCCGCCGCGAGGCACAGATCCGCGAGCCGAGCGGCCGCGTCGACGTTGCGCACGGCGCGCGCGGCTTCAGCCATCTTGAGCATCCGCGGCCGGTCCTGGGTGAGCTCGGCGATGCCGGCACTCAAGCTCTCCGCCGTCAGATCGCGCTCTTGAAGGATGCGGCCCGCGCCGGCGCGGACCATGGTCTCCGCGTTTCTGGTCTGATGATCGTCCACCGCGCCCGGGAACGGCACCATCAACGCCCCGAGGCCTGCGGCCTGGAGCTCGGCGATGGTCATGGCCCCCGCGCGGCAGAGCGCCACGTCCGCCCAGGCATAGGCCGCCGCCATATCCTCGATGAAGGGCAGGACTTCCGCCTCGACACCGAATTCCCGGTAGGCCGCGCGGGCGGCATCGATGCCGCGGGTGCCGGCCTGATGGCGCACTTCGGGGCGCCTCGAGGGATCGAGGCGCGAGAGCGCCTGAGGCACGAGCGCGTTGAGCCGCTGCGCGCCCTGGCTGCCGCCGAATACCAACAAACACGCAGGTTCACCGCGGCCCGCGAAGCGCGCGGCCGGACCGGGAAGATCCGCGATGTCGGAGCGAACCGGATTGCCGACGGCGCAGGCCTCGACCCGCGGCGGAAAGCTGCCGGGAAACGCCTCGAGGACCTGGGTGGCGAGGCGCGACAGCCAGCGGTTGGTCATGCCGGCGACGGCATTTTGTTCGTGGATCAGCAGCGGGACGGACAGGAGCCAGGCCGCGATGCCGCCGGGACCGCTCACGTATCCACCCGCGCCCAGGACCACGGCGGGCTTCACCCGCCGCATGATTCGCACGCACTGAAGGACGGCGCCGGCGATTCGAAACGGCGCCATGACCCAGGCCCCGAGGCCCTTGCCGCGGATGCCGGCGACGTTCACCCATTCGATCGGGAAGCCGTTCGCCGGCACGAGACGCGACTCCATGCTGCCCGGTACGCCGAGCCACACCACCGGTACTGCACGCTCGCGCAGCACCTTCGCGACGGCAAGCGCCGGAAACACGTGCCCGCCGGTCCCGCCCGCCATGATCATGACCGGGGCAGGCGCGGCGCCGGCCGGCGCCGCGCCCGCCGAAGTTGCGCCCGCCGTCATCGCGCCCCTCCCGGCGTGCGCATCACCGCGGAGCGCGACGTGCATTTCACTTCATGGTAGATCCGCAGCAGCACGCCGATCCAGGCGAGGCTCACCAGCAGGCTGCTGCGCCCGTAGCTCAGCAGAGGCAGCGTCAGACCCTTGGTCGGGAGCACCCCCATGTTGACGCCGATGTTGACGCTGGCCTGCAGGCCGAGCCACACGCCGAATGCCAGCGCCACGTACGACTGGAACGTGAGCCCCGCCTGCGCCGCCATCCGCGAGATGCGAAACGCGCGCCACACCAGCGCGAGAAACAAGCCGAGTACGCCGATCACGCCGACGAGGCCGAGCTCTTCGGCCAGCACCGCGAACACGAAGTCGGTGTGCGCCTCGGGAAGATAGAACAGCTTCTGCACGCTCGAGCCGAGGCCGACGCCGAACCACGATCCCCGGCCGATCGCGATCAGGGATTGGGTCAATTGAAAGCCGCCGTTGTACGGATCGTCCCAGGGATGGAGAAACCCCATGAGCCGCTTCAATCGGTACGCCGACGTGAACGCAAGCGTGGCGAACACCAGCGTCGTGCCGGATACGAACAGGAGGACGTAGCGAAGCCTCGCTCCGGCCACGAACAGCACGGCGAAGCCGGTGGCGAACAATACCGTGGCGGCGCCGAAATCGGGCTCGAGGAGCAACAGGACTGCGGCGATGCCGAGGAGGCTCACGGGCTTCGCGAGCCCGGCGAGCGTGCGCGTGAGCTCCTCGCGCTTGCGCACGCAATAGCTGCACACCCAGGTCAACACCAGGACCTTGGAAAGCTCGGACACCTGGAAATTCATGGGGCCGATGCGCATCCAGCGGCGCGCGCCGTTCACCGTGGCGCCGAGTCCCGGAATGAGCACCAGGAAGAGCAGCAACAGCGCGAACAACAGGAGCCCGAGGCTGTACTTGTCCCAGAGCTGCGCGGGCACGCGGGTCATGACCCAGCCGGCGAGCACGCCCACCAGCCCGAACACGAACTGGCGCTCCAGAAAATAGAACGGATCGCCGAGATCCTTCGCGGCGATCGACATGGACGCGGAGGTGACCATGATGAGTCCGACCAGGAGGAGCGATGCCGTGAGGCCGAGGGTGACGCCGTCCCAGGCGAAGGGCATGCGCTCCCGCGCGCGAACTCCGTACGACATGGTCGTGGCGTTCATGGCGCTCCTCCCAGCGCCCGCACCGCGGCGGCGAACTCATCGCCCCGATGGTTGTAATCGCGAAACATGTCGAGACTCGCGCAGGCCGGCGACAGCAGCACGGTGTCCCCGCGGCGCGCGGCGGCGGCCGCGGCCGCCACCGCGGCGGGCATGGTCGGCGCGCGTTCGGTGGGACACACCCCCGCGAGCACGCTCGCGATGGACGGCGCGTCCCTGCCGATCAGGACGGCGTGCCGCACCTTGTCGCGGAAGGCCGCGGCGAGCGGAGCGAAGTCCTGGCCCTTGCCCTCGCCGCCGGCGATCAGCACCAGCGGCCCGGGCATGCCTGACACCGCGGCCAGGGTCGCACCGACATTGGTCCCCTTGGAATCGTCCACGTAGCGCACGCCGGCGATGTCGGCCACCCACTCCGACCGATGCGCAAGACCCGGGAAGCGCTCCAGTGCGCCCAACATCGCATCGAGCGGCAGGCCGGCCGCGTCGCCGAGGGCCAGCGCCGCGAGGGCGTTGGCGGCATTGTGGGAACCGGAGATCTTCATGCGCGAAACCGGCAGAACGGCCTCGCCCCGGCGGGCGAGGAAATTCTCGGACCCACGGCGGACCAGCGTGAAGTCCGCATCGGTACGCTCCACGGAGAACGTCACCACCTGCGGCGCGCGGCCGGCGCGTTCCGCTCCGCCGCGCATCGCGGCGACCTTCGGGTCGTCCACGTTCAGCACCATGGTGGCCGCCCGGTCGAAGATCCGCTCCTTCGCCCGGGCGTAATCCCCAAGCGAGGGGTATCGATCCATGTGATCCGACGTTACGTTCAAAACCACCGCCGCGATCAGCTCGAGCGAGCGGGTGGTTTCCAGCTGGAAGCTCGAGAGCTCCAGCACGTAGAGGTCCGGAACCGGCTCGTCCAGGAGATCGAGCGCGGGCTTTCCGAGATTGCCGCCGGCGAGCACCCGCCGGCCGGCCGCGGCCGCCATGCTCGCCACCAGGCTGGTCACGGTGCTCTTGCCGTTGGTGCCCGTGATGCCGATCACCGGGGCCCTCACCGCGCGGGCGAACAGCTCGATATCCCCCAGCACCTCGATGCCGCGGGCCCTCGCCTCGGCCGCGATCGGCTCCGCGAGCGATACGCCGGGGGACATGAGCAGCTGCGACGCGCCGTCGAGGAGCGATAAGTCGAAGCCGCCGAGACGCAGGTCGAGCGTCTTGGCGAGGCCGCCGAGTTCCGCGAGACCGGGTGGATTGGGGCGCGAATCGGTCACTGCGGCCGCCATGCCGCGTCTGGCGAGATAGCGCGCGCACGAGGCACCCGTCTTGCCGAGACCCACGATGACGCTGACTGCGGCGCCGGTCGTCATCGGATCTTCAACGTGGCGAGGCCGGTGAGCATCAGCAGGAAGCTGATGATCCAGAACCGCACGATGACCTTCGGCTCGGACCACCCCTTGAGCTCGAAGTGATGGTGGAGCGGCGCCATGCGGAAGATGCGTTTGCCCGTGAGCTTGAACGAGGCCACCTGCAGCATCACCGATACGGTCTCCAGGACGAAGACGCCCCCCATGATGCAGAGCACGATCTCCTGCCGCACGATCACGGCGACCGTGCCGAGGGCCGCGCCGATGGCGAGCGCGCCGACATCGCCCATGAACACTTCGGCGGGATAGGAGTTGAACCAGAGGAAGCCGAGCCCCGCGCCCGCGATGGTGGCGCAAAAAATCAGCACCTCGCCGGCCCCCGGGATGTAGGGGATCTGCAGGTACGCGGCGAACTTGAAGTTGCCCGTGGCGTAGGCGAACACGCCGAGCGCCGCCGCCACCATCACCGCCGGCATGATCGCCAGGCCGTCGAGGCCGTCGGTGAGGTTCACCGCGTTGCTGGTTCCGACGATGACGAAATACGCGTAGACGATGAATCCAAGCGTGGACATGGGCACAGCCACTGTCTTGAAAAAAGGCACGTAGAGCGAGATCTCCGACATCGACTGATGCGACCAATGCATGCTCGCGGCGATGCACAGCGCGGCGACGGACTGGCCCAGGTACTTGTAGCGCGCCGCCAAGCCCTTGGAATTGCCGACGATGAGCTTCAGATAGTCGTCGTAGAAGCCGATGCCGCCGAACGCCAGCGTCGCCCCGATCAGCATCCACACGAAGCGGCTCGAGAGATCCGCCCAGAGGAGCGTCGCGATCACCATCGCCGCCAGCATGAGGCCGCCGCCCATGGTGGGCGTCCCCGATTTGCGCAGGTGCGTCTGCGGACCGTCGGTGCGCACCTGCTGCCCGACCTGATAGCGGCTGAGCGCGCTGATCATGTGCGGGCCGATCAGCAGGGCGATGGCGAGCGCCGTCATCGCCGCCAGAATCCCGCGCAGCGTCAGGTACTGGAAGACGTGGAAGCCGGAGTAGCCGTGCGCCAGATATTCGGTGAGGTATAGAAGCATCGGTCAACCCCCGCCGCCGCCGAGCGCCTGCACCACCCGCTCCAGGCGGTTCACGCGCGAGCCTTTGACCAGCACGGTCACCCCCGAAGCGATCTCGGCCTGGAGGCGCCGGATCAAGGAATCGGCATCCGGAAACCACTCGGCGCCCGAGCCGAACGTCTCGGCCGCGCGCGAGCTTTCGGTACCGAACGCGAACAGCCGTTTCACCCCGCATTCGCGCGCGTAGCGTCCGAGCTCCGCGTGACTGGCGGCCGCGTGATCTCCGAGCTCGGCCATGTCGGCGAGCACCAGCCAGGTGCTCCCGGGAATGGAACGCAATACGTCGAGACCCGCGCGCACCGAGCTCGGATTGGCGTTGTAGGAATCGTCGATGATCCAGCTGCCGCGAAGTCCCGCCTTCAGCTGCAGCCGGCCCGACACCGACCGAAAATCCTGAAGTCCGGCGGCGATGTCCTCCAAGGAAGCTCCGCCGCCCGCGGCCGCGGCGGCCGCGCCCAGGGCATTCGAGATGTTGTGCGCGCCGCCCGCCTTGAGCGCGATCGCGCGCTCGCCGAGCGGGCACCTGAGCGTGAAGCGGGTGGCGAATTCTCCGCGCTCGATGGCCTGGACGGCGTTCAGCGCCGTGAAGTCGGCCGGACGCCGGACGCCGAACGTGACGGTGCGCCGGGCGGCGGAGGCGGCGCGCCAATAGTCCGCATAGGCGTCATCGGCATTGATGACCGCCGTGGCGCCCTCGTCCAGCCCGGCAACCATCTCGCCCTCGCCGCGTGCCACGCCGTCGAGATCCCCGAAACCCTCGAGATGTTCGGCTCCCGCGTTGGTGATGAAGCCGACCGTCGGGCGCGCGAGCCGGACGAGCTGGGCAACGTCGCCGATGCGATTCGCGCCCATCTCGACCACGGCGCTGCGATGCGAGGGCTCGAGGCGCATCAGCGTCACCGGCACGCCGATGTGATTGTTGAGATTCCCGCGGGTCGCCATGCACGGCCCGCGGCGCGACAGAATCGCCGCCGTCATTTCCTTGGCGGTGGTTTTGCCGTTGCTGCCGCCCACGCCGACGATCGGAATCGAGAACGACGCGCGCCACGCGGCCGAGAGGCGCTGCAGGGCCTCGAGCGTGTCGGACACCACGATCTGCGCGATTGCCGCGCCGGGCACCGCCTTCTCCACCAGCGCGCCGACCGCGCCGCGCTGCGCCGCCGCGCCCACGAACTCCCCGCCGTCGAACTTCGGACCCTTGAGCGCGACGAAGAGCGCGCCGGCGACGAGCGTGCGGCTGTCCGTGGACACCTCGCCGTACGGCCGATCCTCGGCCACGAGCGTGCCTCCGACAGTCCGCGCCGCTTCCCCGAGCGTGCGCTTCATGCCGCAGCCCCCAGGACCTTCAGCGCCGCGTCGCGGTCGCTGAAGCTCAAGCGGGAGGCGCCGTATATCTGGTAGTCCTCGTGTCCCTTGCCGGCGATGAGCACCACATCCGTTGCGCCGGCCGCGTTCAGGGCCTCGGCGATCGCGGCGCCCCGGTCGTGCACGATGCGTGCGCGGTGCGCGGTGATTCCGCCGGTGATCGCCCGGATGATTTCCGCGGGATTCTCGGAGCGCGGATTGTCGTCGGTCACGATGATCTGATCCGCGAGCTCGTCCGCAATGGCGCCCATCATCGGCCGCTTGCCGGGGTCGCGATCGCCCCCGCAGCCGAACACGCACCAGAGCTTCCCCCGGCAATGCTCTCGAAGCGCCCCGAGCGCCTTCGCCAGCGCATCGGGAGTGTGCGCATAATCGATCACCGCGAGCGGCTTGTCCCTCGCAAACGACTCGATGACCTCCATGCGTCCCGGCGGCGCGGTGCACGCTGCGAGCCCCGTTGCGGCCTCCTGCATGGACACGCCGAGCGACGCCAGACATCCGAGCACCACGAGCGCATTCTCGGCGTTGAAGCGCCCGAGGAGCCTGGTCGCGAGATGGAGCTTTCCGAAGCTGCCGTCGATGTCCATGGAAATACCGTGCAAATCCAGCGCCACTCGATCCGCGCGCAGGGAACGCTCCGCGAGCCACGCATCGCTCGACCCGCCGATCCAGACGGCCGTCAGGGGAGAGCGGCCCGCGAGCTTCATGGCGAGCTCGCGGCCGAATGCGTCGCCGATATTGACGATCATGTGCTTGACATCGGGCATCGCGAACAAACGCGCCTTCGCCTCTCCGTACGCCTGCATCGTCGGGTGATAATCCAGATGATCGCGGCTCAAGTTCGTGAAAGCCGCCGTATGGAACCGCACGCCGTCCACGCGGCCTTGATCGAGCGCGTGCGAGGAGACCTCCATCGCGACCGCGCGCGCGCCCTCCAGGCGAAGCTGGGCGAGCATGCGGTGCACGCTCACTGCGTCGGGCGTCGTGTGCGTGGGCGCTTCGAGCGCTCCCGGACGTCCCCAGCCGATGGTGCCGATGTAGGCCGCCGTCTGCCCGAGCCGGTTCAAAGCTTGCGCCAGCAGATAAGCGCAGGTGGTTTTGCCGTTGGTGCCGGTGATGCCCACGACGCGCAGCTGCGAGGAAGGCCACTGGAAGAAGCGATCGGCGATCCGGCCGACGAGCTTGCTCAAACCTGCAACCGGGGCCGCAAACACCGGCTCCGAGAAGATCGGAGCCGCGATGCCGGGTCCCGGCTCCCATAGCACCGCACAGGCACCTCGGCCTTGGGCCTCGGCGGCGAATTCGAGCCCGTGAGATTGCCGGCCCTTCAACGCCAGGAACAGGCCGCCGGGACGCACCTCCCGGCTGTCGATCGAAAGGTCCGCGACCTGAGCGTCGTTGGCCGGCACCGCCGCGATTCCGTCGAGAAGCCACGCGAGCGACACGGTCATGGCGCGCTCACCTGCACCAGCGTCGCCGCGGGTACGTTCTGCAGATCATCGGGCGGGATGTCCATGAGGCGCAGGGCGCCGGACATCACGCTCGCGAACACCGGCGCCGCCACGGTGCCGCCCTGGGCCAAAATGCCGACCTCGTGCACATCCCGGCTCGGCTCGTCGATCACCACCACCGTGGCCAGTTTCGGGTGCGACGCCGGCACCAAACCGGCAAAGACCGCCATGATCTTATCGGTGGAGTAGCCGCCTGCGATCGATTTGAACGCGGTTCCGGTCTTTCCGGATACCCGATAGCCGACGAGCGAGGCGCGGGTCGCGGTTCCGCCCTTGGCGATCACCTGCTCCATCAATTGCACCAGCTCGTGCGCCACCTTGGGGTCCATCACCCGCTCTCCGGGAATCGGATGGGCGGGCGTGGGCGCCGGGAGACGCTCGAAGGAGATGGGCCGCTTGATGCCGCCGGCGCCGATGGTCGCGTAGGCATGCGCGAGCTGCAACGGCGTCACCGACACGCCGTAGCCATGCGAGAGCGTGGCGATGCCGATCGGCCGCCAATGGGAATAATTGCTGAGCATGCCGGCCGATTCGCCGGGAAATCCGCTGCCCGTCACCTGGCCGAATCCCAGGCTCGTGAGCGTGCTCCAGATCTGCTCGGGCTTCAGGGAGAGCGCGACCTTGGCCGTGCCGACGTTGCTCGACTTCGCGAGAATGGTGGCCAGGTCGACGACTCCGAGGTCGGACTCGTCCTCGAAGACCTTGTTGCCGACCTGGATAAAGCCCGGAGAGGTGTCGACGACGCTGTCGGGCCGGTACTGCCCCGACGCCAGGGCCGCCGCCATGATGAAGGGTTTGATGCTCGAGCCCGGCTCGAAAATATCGGTCGCCGCGCGGTTTCGATAGAGCGCCGGCTGCAGTTGTTCGCGGTCGTTCGGGTTGTACGACGGTTGATCCACCATGGCGAGCACTTCGCCCGTATCCACATCCACGACGATCACGGAGCCCGCCTTCGCGCGATACTCCTGCATCGCGGCCTTCAATTCCCGGTAGGCCAGGTACTGGATGCGCAGATCGATGCTGGTGACGAGGTCGCGGCCCGGCCGCGCCGGGCGGATGCTGTCGACATTCTCGACGTAATGTCCGAGCATGTCCTGAATGACGCGTTTGGCGCCGTCCTCCCCGTTCAGCAGCTGATCGTAGTCGAGCTCGAGTCCCTCCTGGCCCCGATCATCCACGGTGGTGAATCCGACCACGTGGCCGGTCACTTCGCCCGCCGGGTAGTAGCGCCGGTACTCGCGCTGCAGGTACACGCCCGGGACCCCGAGCGCCTTGATGCGGGCCGCCTGCTCGGGCGGCATGGCGCGCTCGAGATACAGGAACTCGCGATCGAGGTTGCTGGTGACGCGGCGAGCCAGCACTTGCTGATCCTGCTTCAACGCCTTGGCGAGCCGGGGAAGCTGATCGATGTTCTCGTTCAGCTCCTGCGGGTTGACCCACACGCTGTCGACCGGCGTTGAGACGGCCAGAGGTTCGCCGGTGCGGTCGGTGATCGCGCCGCGATGCGCGGCGATCTTGACCACGCGCATCGAGCGGTCGTCGCCCTGCTTGGCGAGAAACCCGTGATCGATCAATTGCAGCTCGACCGCGCGCGCCGCAAGACCGAAGGCGCCGAGAACCACCAGCCCGAGGATGACGGCGGAGCGCCAGCGATAGCTCGTCGCGACGGCGGCGCTTTCGCTCGGGCGTTGCTTCACGGCCGCACGATCCGCACATCACGGGTTTGCGGCAAGCTCATCTGGAGCTTCGCATTGGCGACGCGCTCGACGAACGCGTTCGAGGACCAGTAGCTCTGCTCGAGCTCGAGCCGGCCCCATTCCATCTCGAGCGAATCGCGCTGCGAATCGAGTTTCTCGAGGTGCACGAATTGGGCGCGCGCCATATAGCGCGCGTAGATCACCTGAACCGCGGATCCCAGAACCGCGAACCACAACAGGGGGAGAGCCAGCGGCAAGAGCCGGCCCGGCGACAGCTTGAGCGTCATGCGGCGATTCCTTGGCTTAAACGTTCGGCAACGCGCAGCCGCGCACTGCGTGCGCGCGGATTGCGCCTGGTTTCCTCGCTCCCGGGCTCGACCGACCTGCCGACGAGCTTCAGCTTGGGCCTGGCGTGGGCCGGCATGTCGGGCAGGCCCGCATACACGGGGTCGGGGTTCGCATGACGGCGCATGAACTGTTTCACCATGCGATCCTCGAGCGAGTGGAAGCTGATGACGGCGAGCCGCCCCCCGGGCGCCAGGCGGTCGAGGGCGGCATGGAGGGCGGCCGCGAGCTGGTCGAGCTCGCCGTTCACGTGAATGCGCAGCGCCTGGAACACCCGGGTCGCCGGATGCTTGTGACGCTCGCGCGAGCGTGAAACCCGCGTGATCATTTCGGCGAGCTCCCCCGTGCGCTCGAACGGACGGCTCTTTCGATCGGCGACGATGGCGCGCGCGATGCGCGCCGCCATGCGCTCCTCGCCGAATTCGCGGAAGATGCGGACGAGCTCCGCCTCGGATGCGCCGTTGACCACGTCCGCGGCGCTCATCCCTTCTCCCTGGGTCATGCGCATGTCGAGAGGGCCGTCGCGCATGAAGCTGAAGCCTCGCGCGGGATCGTCGAGCTGCGGCGAGGAGACCCCGAGGTCGAACAGGATGCCGTCGAACTCGAGCCCGGGCTCGACCGCGTCCGCGCAGGCTGCGAGCTCGGCAAAAGGCGCGAGGAAGATCCTGACACGCGCGTCTTTGCCCCATCGCGCCCTGGCCTCCGCGACGGCAGCCGTGTCGCGATCGAGGCAGAGCAACCGACCGTCAGCGATGAGCTTTTCCAAAATCGCCCCTGCATGTCCGCCCCGACCAAACGTGGCATCGAGATAGGTGCCACTCGCCCGAATGTTCAAAGCGGCCAGCACTTCCGGTAGCAATACCGCCGCGTGTTCTGCACCCACGTCCACCATCGATCCCGCCTCGCCCGCGAGCTTCAGAGCGACAGTGATTCGAGATCGGCGGACAGGTCGGTTGCGGACTCCTCGCTCGCCAACCACTCGCCGCCCAGCTGATTCCATTTCTCCTCATTCCACAGTTCGAAGCGCAGTCCCTGTCCGATGAGCACCGCGTCGCGCGTCAGCGAGGCGAACTCACGCAAGTTCGGAGGCAACAGCACGCGGCCCTGCGCATCGAGATCCAGCTCGGTGGCGTACCCCACCATGAGCCGCTGCAGCCGCCGTACCCGCTCATTGAAGGTCGGCAGCTTCATCAATTTGCGCTCGATTTCCTCCCAGTCGGGCATCGGATACACGAGCAGGCACTGGTCCTTGTCGACTGTGACCACCAGCTTGCCGCCGCAGCGCTCCTGCAGCCGCTCGCGATACCGGGTCGGCATGACCATGCGCCCTTTGATATCGAGAGTGAGTTTATTGGCGCCCCGGAACATCGCTGCATGGGCCTTGCGACCCATTTTCTCCCACTTTTTCCCACCGGACTCCACTATAGGCAGCGCTCCGGCACACGTCAACGGGATAAGTTAAAAAAAACTCGGGGCAACAGTGACTTAGATCACATTTTGTCGGCGACCACCGACGCAGTCAGTAGCCGTTCCGAATCAACCTGTTATATGGCTTTCTTAATCAGCGCGCAGAGCGATGCCGCTGTAGCCGTTCTTTTTGCTTTTATTCTTCTCTGAACACTCAAGGACGGCGTCGCTTCGACGCCGTAAATCCGCGCGTCAGCGCTAGAGAAAGAGTCGGCCGGTAAGCCGGGTTCTGTCGTGGACAGCCATTCCTCTGGGATGCGCGTCGCCGCGCAGCTCAAGCGACCTACCCGGAAGCCCATGTGGGCCACATGTAGCGGCCGAGAGCACCGCTCGCTTCCCTATTTGGTCTTGCTCCAGGT
>DASYAC010000067.1:0-3509 GCA_036501585.1 Steroidobacteraceae bacterium | reverse complement strand
CTCGGCGTGCATCTGCATCCGCACATGTTCCGGCATTCCTTCGCGACTCATCTGCTCGAGTCGAGCGGCAACTTGCGCGGCGTGCAGGAATTGCTCGGGCACGCGGACATCGGGACGACCCAGATCTACACGCATCTGGATTTCCAGCACTTGGCCAAGGTCTACGACGCCTCCCACCCACGCGCCCGGCGCCGGTCGTGATTCGCGCTGGAGCGTGAAGCAGCGCTGCGAATCATGGCACCGCCTCGCTTGAAAGGCGCCCGGCAGCCCCCATGAACAGTCCTTCCATGCCTCATGAACCTCATCTGCAGCACGACCCCGATCGAATCTACGGCACGACCATCCTCGCGGTCCGGCGCAACGGCCGGGTCGCGGTGGGCGGCGACGGCCAGGTGACCCTCGGCCAGAGCGTCATGAAGGGCAACGCTCGAAAGGTGCGTCGCCTGTACGGCGACAAGGTGCTGGCCGGGTTCGCCGGCGGCACGGCCGACGCCTTCACGCTGTTCGAGCGATTCGAGGGGAAGCTCGAGAAATTCGGCAATCTCACGCGGGCGGCCATCGAGCTCGCCAAGGACTGGCGGAGCGATCGGAGCCTCCGGCGCCTCGAGGCGCTGCTCTGCGTTGCGGACGCGCAAAGCACCTACGTGATCTCGGGGAACGGCGACGTGATCGAGCCCGAGCACGACTTGATCGCCATCGGCTCCGGCGGCGGTTATGCGCAGGCGGCGGCACAGGCGTTGATCGGCGCGACCGATCTCGGCGCGCGCGACATCGTGGAGCGTTCCCTCGAAATTGCGGCGGATATCTGCATTTATACCAACCGCAATCTCACCATCGAGGAGTTGTAGCCGTGTCGCAGATGACTCCCCGCGAGATCGTGGAAGAGCTCGACAAGCACATCGTCGGGCAGAATGCCGCCAAGCGCGCAGTCGCCATCGCGCTGCGCAACCGCTGGCGCCGGGGTCAGGTCGACGCGAACCTCCGTCCCGAGATTACGCCGAAGAACATTCTGATGATCGGCCCCACCGGCGTCGGTAAGACCGAGATCGCCCGGCGCCTGGCGCGCCTCGCCAAGGCACCCTTCATCAAGGTGGAGGCCACGAAATTCACTGAAGTGGGCTATGTGGGCCGTGAAGTTGACTCGATCGTCCGCGATCTTGTCGAGATCTCCGTGAAAATGACCCGGGAAGAAGAAATCGCCAAGGTGCGCCACCGTGCCGCTGACGCCGCGGAGGACCGCGTGCTCGATATTCTTCTGCCGCGCGCCCAGGCGGGGTTCGTGACGGACGGTGCGCCCCGCGACAACGACACCCGGCAGCGTTTTCGCAAGATGCTGCGCGAGCATGAGCTCGATGAGCGGGAGATCGAGGTCGAGGTACGCGCGATGCCGGTCGGCGTCGAGATCATGGCGCCTCCCGGCATGGAAGAAATGACGCAGCAGCTGCAGGGCATGTTCCAGAATCTGGGCGGCGGCAAGACCCGCTCGCGCAAGCTCAAGCTCAAGGAAGCCTTGAAGCTGCTCCTGGATGAGGAAGCGGCGAAGATGGTGAACGAGGAGGAGCTCAAGGTCCGCGCCGTCGAGAACGCCGAGCAGAACGGCATCGTGTTCATCGACGAGATCGACAAGATCGCGCGCCGCCAGGAGACCGCCGGCGCCGACGTGTCGCGCGAGGGCGTGCAGCGCGACCTCCTGCCGCTGGTCGAGGGTTGCACCGTCAATACCAAGTACGGCACGGTCAAGACCGACCACGTGCTGTTCATCGCCTCCGGCGCCTTTCACATGTCCAAGCCCTCGGACTTGATCCCGGAGCTGCAGGGACGGCTCCCCATCCGGGTCGAGCTCGAACCGCTGGTGGTCAAGGATTTCGTGCGGATCTTGACCGAGCCGGATGCCTCCCTCTGCCGCCAGTACGCCGCGCTCATGGCGACCGAAGGGCTCGAGCTAGCTTTCGAGGACTCGGGCGTGCAGCGCCTGGCGGAGGTGGCCTTCGAGGTCAACGAGAAGACCGAGAACATCGGCGCGCGGCGGCTGCACACCGTCATGGAGCGGCTGCTCGAGACGGTGTCCTTCGATGCCGCCGACCGGAGCGGCACCCGGGTGGTCATCGATCGCGGCTACGTCGAGAACAACCTGGGCGAGCTGGTCCGCGATCAGGATCTTTCGCGGTATATTCTTTAGAGCATCATATCCGCCGAGGATATTCCCCGGCCACATCTCCCGGCCCCATGCCCCAGCCCACCGACATCAAGCTCCGCACGCAGTCGCGAATCCTCGACGTGCTCTTCGACGACGGCTCGCGCTTCGAGCTGCCGTTCGAATACCTGCGCGTGTTTTCACCCTCCGCCGAGGTCACCGGCCACGGGGCGGGGGAAGGCATCCTGCAAACCGGCAAGGAGGGCGTGGGGATCTCAGGCATCGAGCCGGTGGGCAACTACGCCCTGCGCCTGAAGTTCGACGACGGTCACGACACCGGACTCTATTCGTGGACGCTGTTGCACGAGCTCGGCCGGTCGCGCGAGGCGAATTGGAAACGCTACCTCGAGCGCTGCGCCGAGGCGGGAGTGGTCCGGCGCACGGGCGCCTGAGATCCGCGCGGCCTCGAGGAGGAGGCTACAATGCGCGTCTATTCCAGAGGACGCGATGACAGACCAGGAACGCACGGCCGATTTCGGCTTCGAGAAGGTCCCGTGGGCGGAAAAGGCGGACCGCGTCCGGGCGGTTTTCAGCTCGGTGGCGGGCAAATACGATGTCATGAACGACCTCATGTCGTTCGGCGTCCATCGCCTCTGGAAGCAATTTACGCTGTCTCTGACGGGGCTCAGGGCCGGCCAATCCGCCCTCGATGTCGCGGGGGGCACGGGCGATCTGACACGGGGACTCGCACGCCAGGTGGGCAAGACCGGGTGGGTCGTCCTCTCGGACATCAACCGGAGCATGCTCGAGGCCGGCCGTGACCGCCTGTTGGACCTCGGGTACGCCGGCAATGTCGAGTATCTGGTCGCCGACGCGGAACGTCTGCCCTTCGCCGATGCCTCCTTCGATTGCCTGACGATCGGATTCGGATTGCGCAATGTCACCGACAAGGCGGCGGCGCTCGCCTCCATGCACCGGGTATTGAAACCGGGCGGCCAGCTGCTGGTGCTGGAATTCTCGAAGCCCGTCGCACCGGGGTTGAAGCCGCTGTACGACGCCTATTCGTTCAACCTGCTCCCGCTCATGGGGCGCCTGGTGGCCAAGGATGCCGCGAGCTACCGCTACCTCGCCGAATCCATCCGCATGCATCCGGATCAAGAAACCCTGCTCGGCATGCTCGAGCATGCGGGCTTCCGACAGACGCGCTACCACAATCTCACGGGCGGCATCGTCGCCGTTCACCGCGGATACAAAATCTAATATGCCGGCCACACCCGTCTGGCTCGCGGCCGTCGAATCCGTCTTGAACCGCAGCATCGATGGCTCGCAAAAGGCGCTAGGCCTGGCGCGCCGGCTGGACCGCACCTCGTTACAG
>DASYAC010000066.1:0-16787 GCA_036501585.1 Steroidobacteraceae bacterium | reverse complement strand
CGATCCCTTGCACAGCGGCTTGCGCAGATGCGTGGCGGGCGAGAATCCCACGGTCAGCGCCCCGGCAAAGGTACCGGCGGGCGCCTGCACGAGCGTTGCATAGGCCAATACGGCACCCGCCTGATAGCCCACGAGGAAGGGGGGAAGATAGGTCGGCACATGGTAGTAGGCCTGCAGAAAATGGCTCAGGTTCTCCAGGTCTCCGTCCAGGAACGCACAATCGCCGCCGTCTGCCGCCAGGTTGACATCGAGCTTGGGCAAATCGATGCCGGCCACCAGTGCGCCGCGTTCCGCGAGCTGCCGCGCCAGCACCGCGACTTGCGAATTCCATCCCTCGGCGCCGGATAACAGGAGCACGAAGCTCTTCGACGGACCCGCCGGAGAGTAGACCGAGAGGCCGTTGAAGCGTCCATAGCTCAAATGATCGGAAGGCGCGGGGGAGGCCGCGGGTGCCGGGGGCCGCGGGGCGGCGGATGAGGCGAGGGCGCGAGATGAGGCGACGGGGGCCGTGCAAATAGATGCGCAGACGGTGATGCCTGCGATGGCGGCTGATACCAGATGGCGGCGGCCCGGGGAATACTTCATTCGATCGCAGTGTACACGGCCCGCGGTTCGGCCTCCGCTGTGCCGCACTCAAGGAATGAGCTTGCGCAGCGCCGGTGTTGACACGTCGTCAATGTGTCGAAACGCCGGGGCAATTTTTTCAATTTGATCCGTAGGCACTTCGTACTCCTCGAAGTGCACCTTCCATTCGCGCACAGTCCTCCAGATTTTCGCGATGCTTTGGGCGGCAGCATCCGCAGATAGTGTGAAAGTCTCACGACCGGCGAATGCGTTATCAAGAGAGGCGCTTCGCCCTTCAGGCCCGACGCCAAGATGCAGGCGCCGCTCGAAAGCCAGGCTTGGCCGCGGCATCACGTCATATAGCGGGCTCAGTCGCCACCCCGGAAGACGCGGGTCCCACAAGAAGCCGTGGTTGCGCAGATGATCGTCATCATTGCTGGCGAAGATGTTGAAGACCAGGCGCTCAAACAGCTCGCGGTTATTTCCCCGAATCACTCGCGGGTGGCAGTACTGACGGATGGCGTGAGCCAAGTTTCCATAAGATTTGTCGGGCGATTCCATTTCATCGCATGCGACGAACGTCAGTCCGCTGACGAATCCCAAGCGCTTCTCCACCAAGCCGGCCGCGGGAGGTGCGCTCGATAGATCCTCTGGGAGGGGAGCTTCCAGCCCTGGCTTGGCCCAGTATCGGTCGAATCTGCGGATGAGCATCACCGCTCGGGAACCCAGATAAATCATCCTGACTGGGGGAACGGCAAGGCCTGCGGCGGCGGCCAATCGCAGGGTTGCCGTCTCGATCATTGGAACGACCATGGTGTCCCGATGGCTCGGGAACTTGGCCAGCCAAAGGACTTGCTCGCGGTCACGGACCGTGGCCTTCGGCCGTGCGCCACCCAGCAGGCTTCCTTCGACGAAGATTTGCTCGAGATTCGCTGGGACGGGTACGCCTTCGTCGATGCGCTGAGCGGCCTCCATCAGATACTCGAGATTGTCCCAAGTGCCGTAGCCAGGCGTGGTGTCGGAGTCTCTTGAAGCACGAACGTCGAGAGCGCCTACGCGCTGGCTGCCTGCGTGGAGCAGATACACAGACTCCGGCAGACTGTTTGCAGGTGCCCTCAGTCGGGACTCGATCACCCGCCTGCCCCAAGCGTCAGGTGCCGCATCGCGAATCCCGCCGAACGATGCGAGATTGTTGGGTGGGAAGAGAGCTTTGCCGCGCACTGCGTTCTTGTCCCGTAGGCTCAGGCTCACGGGGTCCACTTCGAGCGCGCCGGCCCGTTCCAGATATCGCAGCCCGTACGCGAATGTTGAAGACAGCAAGTCCGTTCCATCTTCCATCAAAGTGAGTTGGCCGCAGGGTGCCCACTTCGTATCGATGTACGCGAAGACATACAGTTGCTGTTGCTTCGCCGTCATGGTTAGAAGTCGAGCTGGTCTAGTTCGTGCTTCGAGAGGTCCCTTGCCCGGCGCCGCTGTCCCTGCGCGCTGAGAGCAGCCAAAGCAGGATCCGTTTCGGACAAGAGCTCGAGTAGCGTCTTGCCCGGCACGATGGCATCGAGATAGCGAAGGATTTGGCCCATCGCGATTCCGGGATCGCCTTTTTCCATCCGGTAGGCGGTATTGCGTGACAGGCCCGCACGCAGTGCCGTTTGGTCCTGCTTCAGGCCGCGAGCAATCCGCAAGCGAGCGAGGGCGGCCCCCAATTTTTTCGCTTCGTTGGCCAAGTCTCGGCTCAAGACTGCGGATTGGGTGATTTTCATGCGCGTTTAGTCAAGCATTAAAAGCCAATTGCTCGATTTATCGAGCAACTGAGTATAGTCCCTCCGATGGTTAAATCAAGGCAATTGAATCTAAAATCGATCCTTAAATAGATAAAGATCGAGTAATCGATCATAATTCTTGGTTGTCCCACGGCCAAACTGCCTAAATCGCACCCGTCCGCTTAAACACGTTGTAACGATTCACGAGCTCGACGCCGAGTGCCCGGGGCTCGCAGTCGATCAGCACGGCCCCGCCCATGGTAAGACGCTTGTGCATATCGCGGCGGCGCTGCTCATATTCCAAGGCGGCGGCCACTTCGAGCACGGCAATGGGATTCGCCAGCGGCTGGGCGGCGATCTGACCGACGATCTGTTCCCGGAGGTTGGCGAGTACCACGAGGTGTCTGGAGCGCAACAGCCCGATCGCGGCGGCGAGCTCGGCCGAATCCTCGTCGCGGCAGTTGGTAATCAGCACCACCAGCCCTCGCTTTCGGTGGCGCCGGACGAGGTCGGTGGCCGCGGTCAGGTAATCCGAGAAGGTGGGCGACGGCTCGACGTCGCCCAGTTCCGCCATGAGGGCATTGAGCGTCTGCCGGCCCTTGCGGGGCGCGAAGCGCTTCTCCCCGCCCGCCGCCGTGCCGAAGGTCATCGCGCCGACGGCATCACCCTTGCTGAGCGCGACGAATGCCAGCAGCATCAGGGCGTCGAGCGATTGGTCGAAATGGGTCGCGCCGATGCCCGATTGAGTATCGTCGGCGAGCATGCGGCGGCCGCAGTCGAGCAGGAACATCACGCTCTGATCCCGATCGTCGCGAAACGAACGGATGATGGGACGTCCGTGCTTGAGCGTCGCCTTCCAATCGATGTGGCGGATGGGGTCTCCCGGACGGTATTCGAGCAATTGATCGAAGTCGGTTCCCGAACCCCGGCGTCTCACCGACTTGATCCCGAGCTCCGCCAGCCGCCGGTTGCTCGCCATCCATGCGAAGGCGGCTTGGCGCTTGAAGTCGGGGAACACCCGGCGTGCCTCCGGATGTCCGATGAGGAGGTTCCAGTCGAGGAGGCCGAGGACGGAGCGCAGCCGGATCTGCCCGGCCTCGAAGGACTTCATGCCCCGCGCGGTGGGAATCAGCCGATATTCCAAGGTCTCGCGCTGCCCGGGTCCGATGGCGAAGGAGAGCGGCATCGCCGGTGCGAGCAGCGTCGGGTCCGTCAGCTCGAAGTAGCGTCCTCGGCGCTTGATCCGGCCGGGATTCATGATGCTGACCTGCACGCTCACCGGCGCGCCGACCGCGAAGGCATGAGGCAGGCGGCGATGAAGGGTGAGCGGCGCCGCCCGCCAATGAGCGAGGCTGAAATAGATGTCGAGTCCGGCCGACGCGGCGAGCAGAACTGCGAGGCCGGCGGCGCACCATTCGGCCGCGTGCGGCGGAGCCGCGATGAAAGGCGCCGCGGTGAAAGGCGCCGCGACCAGCAATCCGCCGATCACGGTCACGAGCGCAATCAGCGCGCGCGAGGGTAGAACGGCTCTGCAGATCGCCGTGAACGTCACAGCCGGGGGGCCGCCGTGGCTTCCAGGATCACGGCCAGCACATCGTCGGGCTTGCGTCCGTCGAGCTGCGCGTCGGCCGACAACGCAATCCGGTGGCGCAGGGCCGGAACCGCAACCTCCTTCACGTCCTCCGGCAGCACGAAGGAGCGCGCCGCGATCAAGGCCGCGGCCTTCGCCGCGCGCACCAAGGCGATGGGCCCCCGCGATCCGCAGCCCACGGCGATACCCGGCCATTCGCGGGTCGCTCTGGCGATTCGCACCGCGTAGTCGACGACCGCCGTGTCCACGCGCTGTCTTGCAGCGAGGTGCTGCAGGGCGAGCACCGCGCGCTCGCTCAACACGGCGGTCACTCCGGACAGCGGCAATTCATCGCCGGTCTGATCGGTGGTGGTGCGCGCGACGATGTCGACCTCCTCGCTCTGGGTGGGATACTTCATGTCGATTTTCAACAGGAACCGGTCGAGCTGCGCCTCGGGCAGCGGATAGGTGCCTTCGGTCTCGATCGGATTCTGGGTCGCCAGCACCATGAACGGACGCGGCAGCAGCAGCGTTTCGCCCTCCAGCGTCACCTGATGCTCCTGCATGACTTCCAGAAGCGCGCTCTGTGTCTTCGCAGGCGCCCGATTGATCTCATCGGCCAGGAGGATGTTCGTGAATACGGGTCCACGCACGACGCGCATCGCGTGAGTAGCCGGGTCCAATATCGCATGGCCCGTGATGTCGGAGGGCATGAGATCGGGCGTGAACTGCACGCGCGCGACCTTCAGCGCCAGTGCTTGCGCAAGCGCGCGCACCAGGAGCGTCTTGCCGAGTCCCGGAACGCCTTCGAGGAGCACGTGGCCGGCCACCAGCAGTGCGATGAGAGTCTGATCGACCACGGTCTGGTGCCCCACCAGGGCGTTCGCGATCTGAGCACGGAGCTTCGCGAGCAATTCGCCGGCCCGTGAAATGGCGGGAGATTCTTCGGTCATCGTTGAGGCCTTTTGTTGGGGTCCGAGTCGATCAGGATACGGCGGCAGACGTCCAACAGCGTGATGGCGGCACGATGTTCGTTCACGCTGCCGCCGGAATCGGCGACGAGGGCGGCATTGATCGTCGCGGCGTCGAGACCGGTGCTCGCGGCCAGCACCTCCGCACGTTTTCGCGGCCCCATGAGGGCGTACCCGGCGATCTGCCGCTGCGCCGCCTCGTCCAGGGCTTGACGGATGGCGGCGCGGAGCGATTTGAGCTTCTGCGTGCGCCACGCAAAGCGCGCATTGGCTCGGATCTGCTCGGCGAGCGAGCGCCGGATGGGCGCCGCGGCGGGTATCGGCGGCCCGAAGCGCGGAAGGTGTCTGATGATGGTCAGGGCGGCCGCGACGAACAGGAACACCAGGGCGGGCGCCGCGAGCCGCCAGAGCAGCACAGGGAGAGGCTCCGCTCGAGTGGGACTCAGGATCTCGAGCCGATCGCCGTGCTTCAGCCCCGCCGCCGCGATGAAAATCTCCGCGTGGTCCCCCTTCGCCAGGCCCTGGTTGGTCAACATGAAGAACGGACCGAAGACCGTCAACTCGCCGCGGCCGATGGGTACGCGCAGCGCCTGTATGCCCTGGGAATCCGACAGCGACCAGGACGGAACCCGCTCGCTCGTGAAGCCGTCCGGCAAAGCCTCGCATAGAACCAGCGAGTGGCCGTCGGCGACCCCGTCGATGTCGACGGCCATCCGCCGGCAGTCGTGCACCGGGCGTGGGACGGCCCGAGGTGCGCTGGGGCGCACCGGCGTCCGAGGTGCGCCGGGGGCTTGGGGCCGCACCGGCGTCCGAGGTGCACCTGGGGCGGCA
Organism: Steroidobacteraceae bacterium; assembly: GCA_036501585.1. Classification (GTDB taxonomy): domain Bacteria; phylum Pseudomonadota; class Gammaproteobacteria; order Steroidobacterales; family Steroidobacteraceae; genus Bog-1198. Next base: position 11,091 of record DASYAC010000066.1, on the reverse strand, counting down.
GGCCGCGCCGACTCGAATTCGCGCAGCGGAGGTCTGATGCCGCTCCAGATCTGCAGCGGCTCGCTGGCCTCGAGCGTATTGCCACGGATGATCAGCCGTCCTCCGGATTGCACCCAGGCCTGCAGGGACTCGAGCGGCTCGTGACGCAGATCGTCGTAAAGGCTGTTGACGAACACGATGCCGTCGGGCGGCAAGGCACGGAGCGAACCGATCATGTTCGTCTGGATTCCGAGACTCCCGGCGAGGCGCGTCAGCGCATAGTACGGGTTGCGCGCGGCCGCCCCCGTCGGCGGGGTCGTGATCGTGACCTCATCCCAGTACGTATGCCGGGCGACCCAAACGATCAGCGCCAACAGGCCCAGGGCGACGATCGCCTGAATCCATCGGTCGCGATTCACGCGGCCGCCGTATCCAGGGCCGCCCTGAAGCCCCGGCAAAGAGGTCCGACACGATCTGCGGTCATGGGCTCGCCGGCGTAGACGGCTCGGCGCCAGGTGCCGACCAGATCGGTGAAGTACGAGACTCGTGCTGCGTCGAGGTGCGCGCCGACGGCGCGCAGCGCTTCGCCCTCGGTGTACGACTCTCCGATCGAGACTCCGAAGCGATGCACGGCGCGGGAAAGCGCGCCTCTGTATAGGAGCGACAGAGCCTCGCGCATCTTTCCGGTCTCGGCGAGCTCAAGAGCTGCGGCGCCTATGTCATCGGGCAACGATTCGGGGCGGATGTCCATCTCCACCGTCGCGCGCGTCGGCGAGGGTACGGGCATGGGATCCGGGACAGGGGCGCGCGCCTTGAAGGTTCGGTATGCCCAGATCACCGCGACGGCGGCCGCGATGGCCCCCGCCACCCAGATGAGCACGCTCCCCGTTTGCCCCAGGTAGTCGAACAGCCCCTCGAGCCAGGGCGGAGGTTTCTGCGGCCGGTCCGGCGCGCTCGGTTGGGTCCAGCGCAGCGAACGGATCTTGCGCTCGCCGCCCAGATCCGGATCCGCGCGCAGCTTCGCGGCCGCCGCCCGAATCTCATCGGGGGTTATCGGGGTGCGGAGCGCAGCACCGGGGGTTATCGGCGCGCCGAGCGCAGGCTGAGGCGCAGGTTCCGGCGGATCCGCGGCGGCATTCGCGCCGCCGCTCGAGCAGACGACGAGCAGGCTCAAGACGAGGGCCTCAGTTGGGAAACGCACGGCGGAATTCCTGTTCGATGTCCCATGCCTCGAGCTCGACGCGGCGGTTGACGTACATGCCGAATCCCGCGGCGACGTAGAAAGGCTCGAGAAATGCGACCGCTGCGGCATAGGCGATCGACACCTTCAGACCCTGCATGAATGCCGGGGAGGCGGACAGCCAATTCCCCGGGATCTGCGAGGCGTGGGGCGAGAGCCAGATCTGCAGGGACAGGATGCTCAGCACGAGCGCGAACTCGGCGTTGGCGAACGCCACCGTCATGGTGCGGGCGACGCCTCGATGCCGGCCCGTCAGCCGCCGGATTCGGTCCCGAAGTGCGGCGCCCGTCACTCCCTCGAGCTGCAGGATGGGCTGCTTGAACGAGCGCGAGGCGCTCAAGCGCTGCAGGGTCAGCGTGGTCGTCATGCCGGATAACCAGACGTCGCGGCGATGTTCCCAGACGTCCTTGACCGTGGTGCGCCGGCCGAACAAGGCGCGCGACAGCGCGAACAGCGCGGTCCGATCGAGCCAGGGCTTCGAGAGCCAGATCAAGAGCGTCGGCAGCCAGCCGGCGATGGGGTCGGTCAGGAGAAAGAGCGCGAAGAGGGGCAGTGCGACGGCGAGATGGACGGTGAAGACCGGGCGCAGCCAGGATTGCAACAGGCGCACCCCGAGGTCGCATCCCTCCCAAAGGGAGCGAGGACGCAGCACCAGGGAAATGGCGTCAATCTGCACGCGGACGCCTCAGGAAGAAGATTGCGACCAACAGCCAGCAACCCGCCGCGGCCGAGAATTTGGCGATCGGACTCACCCAGGCTGCCGAGGACCAGAAGGCCTCGACGGCCGCGGCGATCACCAGCATGACCGCCGATCCGAAGACGATCACGCTCGTTTCCCGTGCGGCGAGCTGAAGCGAGGCGATGCGGGTATGGCGCCCGGGCAGGAGCACCGAGCGTCCGATTCGAAGACCGGCGGCGCCGCTGAGCACCACCGCGGTGAGCTCGAACGCGGAGTGGGTCGCGATGAACGGAAAGAACGTGCCGGCAAACCCGATCGACGTGACATAGCCCGCAACCGCTCCGCCAAATGCGCCGTTGAAGGCAAGGTAATAGAGGCTCCCGAGCCCGAACAGAATGCCGGACACGTAGCATTGAAAGGCGATGCCGATGTTGTTCGCAATATAGAACCCGAACATCATCCAGTTGGTTCCTGCATCGCGCAGCCGGCCGATCGCGGGGTTCGCCGGGTCGTACATGCGCCCGAATTCCTCGACGGTCGTGCTGTCGGCCAGAGAGAGGATCAAGTCGGGCCGATGAGCCACTGCGTAACCGAGCGCCGCGGCGGGCGCCACCAGGACGAGCGCAGCGACGAGCACATACCAGCGGTGGTTGCGCACTTCGGCGGGAAAGGTATGCATCAGAGTGCGCGCGATCCGGCCGACACCGAGGTCGGTCTGCCGATACACGATCTGATGCGCGCGCGCCGTGACGGAGGACAGTCTCGATACGAGCGGCTCCGGAAAGCCGCGCGCCTCGGCCAATGCGAGATGCTCGCAAGCGGCTCGATACAGGAACAGGAACCGCTCGGGGTCGAGCGCCTTGTCCGCACGGCTTACCGCCCGCTCGAGCTCGCTCCACTGCGCCTCGTTCGCCCGCTCGAAATCGCGCGCGGTCATGGCGAGGATCCTGCGGCGGCCGCGGGCGCCCGCTCACCTTCCGGCGGGCGGGCCGCGGCGGGCCGCTCGCCGTGCAGCCAGCGCGCGATGCCGATCAGGCGGTCGGCCAGGGGGGTGTCGGTGGGTGCTGCGTGGGCCGCTCGGGAGGGAGCGACCGACGCCGCGTGCGACGCAATCTCCTCGGCGCGCTCCGCGGTCAGCCGATCGACCCGCCAGGCGAACGCCGTCAGTGCGTGCTCCTGCCGCCGGGTCAGCGGGGTGGGAGGCGGGATGGGAATGCCGTCGGCCAATGTGCGGGCGATCTCGACCTCTTGGCGGTAGGCGACGACGGTTCCGGCGGCGAGGTCCCCCAGCCGGCGCGAATCGCGCCTCAGGAGAACGGCGACGATGGCGAAGGCGTAGAGCAGCGGGAGCATGTCGACCACCCGGAGGAGATTGCGTATCAGGCAACCGGCCGGCGTGATCGGAAGGCCGTTCGCCATGAGCACGTAGAGGCCGAAGATGCGTTTGCCCGGCGTGGCCGCCGCGGCCGACATCTCGAACAAGACGGGGTAGAGCCAATTGATCGCGAACGCGGAGATGAAGAACAGGCCGACCCCGACTTTGCGGCCCATCGAGAACAGCGAAGCGCAAACGGAGAAGAGCGCGATGCGGATCAGGACATCCACGAGAAAAGCCGTGGCGCGGACCGCGAATCCCGCGGGGCGAATCGGGATCGAAATACCTTCCGGCGTCTCCGCCGTGACGATGGTGTCGATCGCGGAATTCAAGCCTGGATGACGATGGTGTCGGCGATGTAGTCGTGGCAGCATCGGCGCTGCTCGCCGAAGATCATGAGGATGTCGACCAGGCCGTAGAGGGGACCGACGAGCGGTATGAACCGGATCGCGTAATTCACGACATTGCGCAGCCAGAATATACGGCCGAGGGTGGCGCGCGAGCCGTCGGTACGGGCGACCTTGATGCCGCAAAGCTTCTTGCCGATCGACTGGGCGTTCCGGTGCACCATGACGGCCACGACGATCCAGAGCGCGAGGTCGATCAGGGAGCCGATGTAGAACAACATCCCGGTCGCGAACAGGGACGTCCAGAGGCTCAGCGCCGTCACGTGCCCCGCCCGGAACGCGGTGCCGAACGCGACGAAGTAGGCCGGTGTCAGCGGCAGCATGAAAACGAGACTGTCGATGATGACCGCACCGAGACGGGAGCTGCGGCTCGCCTTGACGAACTCCGACTCGTCGGCGGCCGCGATATCGGCCACCTGGCTTCGCGGCGGGGCATACTGGTTGCTCGACGGCGTTGACACGAGTGCTCCTTGCGACGTTTCGCGGCGACCGATTCCGCTCCAATCATAGCGCGTGGCGGCGGTCGGGGTAGGCGTCAATTTCGCCGAGCATTTCGGGGCCGCCCAAGGCCTGCATCTGATTCAGGATCCAATCGCGCCGTTGCTGAACATATCGCGACGGGGCGGCGGCGGACCAGTGCTCGGGGTTCGGCAGGACGGCGGCGAGGACGGCCGCATCGCCCCTCGTCAGGCGCGAGGCGGGCTTGTGGAAAAAGCGCTGGGCGGCTGCCTCGGCACCGTACGTGCCGTAGCCGAACTCGGCGATGTTGAGGTAGATCTCCAGGATGCGGCGTTTCGGCCAGCAACTCTCGATGAGCACGGTGAAGTAGGCCTCCAGCGCCTTGCGGAAGTAGCTGCGCCCGGACCACAGGTACAGATTCTTGGCCACCTGCTGGCTGATGGTGCTCGCCCCGTGGACGCGGTGGCTGTGCTGGTTCATTTCGTAGGCTTTCTCGATGGCCTCGACATCGAAGCCCCAGTGCTCGGGGAATTTCTGATCCTCCGAGGCGACCACGGCCAGGGGCAGGTTCGGGGAGATGTGCGCGAGATCCGCCCAGGTGCGGCGATAGGCATAGGCGCGGTCGCGGTTCACCCAGGCCGCGATCTGGCTCTCCGCCATGAAGGCGCTGTAGGGCGGGTTCACCCACCGGAAGATCAGCACCGACAGGACGGAGAGGATCCCGCACGCGAGGAGGAGCCAGAGCACGCCGCGGACCAGGCGCCGCATCGAGCTCTATTTTTTGTCTGTGCGGCGGACGCTGGTCATGATGACAGGGTCGAGCGGCACGTCCTCGAAGCCCCGGCGCCGTCCGGTCTTGACCGCGGCGATCTTGTCGATCACGTCCATGCCTTCGGTGACCTTGCCGAACACGGCATAGCCGAAATTGCCGCGGGTGTGGTCGAGGAAGTCGTTGTCCTTCAAGTTGACGAAGAACTGCGACGTCGCGCTGTTGATGTCGTTGGTCCGGGCCATCGAGAGCGTGCCGCGCGTGTTCTTCACGCCATTATCGGCCTCGTTCTTGATGGGGGGATGATTCTTCTTCTGGGACATATCCTCGGTGAATCCCCCGCCCTGGATGACGAAGCCGGGGACGATGCGATGAAAAACGGTGCCGTCGAAGAAGCCTTCGTCGGCGTACTTCAAGAAGTTTTCGGCGCTCACCGGCGCCTTGTCCTCGTAGAGCTCGATGGTGAAATTACCCAAAGTCGTTTCGAAGCGGATCATGGTGGTTCCTGGTTGAGTGGAAGAGGGCCCCGAGGCGACCCGCGATGCCGGCCCCGCGTGACGCGGGGCCGGCCTGAATAATCCCGGTGCGAATGAACGTCCTCAAAATGGTGCCGCTCGAACAGTGCGGCTGCTTCGCGTGCCTGATCGGCGCCATGTTCGACCAGGAGCCAACCGCCGGGGACGAGGTGCGAGGGAGCGGCAGCGATGATGCAGGCGAGCTGTTCGAGGCCCGTCGGACCGCCGACCAGGGCCTGTGCGGGTTCCGCCCGCAGCTGCTCGAGCGCAGGGTCCCCGGCGGCGATGTACGGTGGATTCGAGAGGATGAGATCGAAGCGCCGGTCTCGGACGGGGGCGAACCAGGAACCTATCCGCCATTCGACCTGGGTCAGCCCCAGGGCGGCCGCGTTGTCTCGGGCGACCCGCGCCGCCGCCTCGGAGATGTCGACGCCGACGATGCGCGCGCGGCGGCGCTCGAAGGCGAGGGCGAGGGCGAGGGCGCCGCTCCCCGTCCCCAGGTCCAGCACGGCGGGCGCACCGTCTACGGGCAGGAGCTCGAGTGCCCGCTCGACCAGGAGCTCGGATTCCGGACGCGGCACCAGGACCGCGGGAGTCACCTTGAAGGGCAGGGACCAGAACTCACGAATGCCGGTGAGGTAGGCAACTGGCATGCCCTTCGCGCGGCGGGCGATGAACTCGCGGTAGGCGCGCCCGGCGTCGGCAGGAAGAGCCTCCTCGCCTCGCCGCACGAGCGCAGCGCGCGTCGTGCCGAGAACCTTCCCCAGGAGGATCTCGGCGTCGAGCCGGGGGGAGTCGCTGCAGGCGTGCAGCACCCGCACCGCGGAGCGCAATGACTCGGCGATGGTGGCGGGTCTGTCGGCGGCGATGTTGTCGGCGGCGGTGCTCACGGGAATCATTCGACCTGACTGGCGAGCTCTTCGGCCTGATGTTCCTGATTCAAGGCACCGACCAGCTCCCCGATGTTGCCGTTGATCACGTCGTCGAGCTTGTACAGCGTCAAATTGATGCGGTGATCCGTGACGCGGCCTTGCGGGAAATTGTAGGTGCGGATGCGCTCCGACCGGTCGCCCGAGCCGACCTGCAGCTTGCGAGTCTGCGCCTGGGCCGAAGCCTGTTTCTCGCGTTCGTTCGCGAGGAGCCGGGCCTTCAAGAGCGACAGCGCGCGCGAGCGATTCTTGTGCTGCGAGCGCTCGTCCTGGCATTCGACCACGATCCCGGTGGGCAGGTGCGTGACCCGGATCGCCGAGTCGGTCTTGTTGACGTGCTGGCCGCCGGCGCCGGAGGAGCGGTAGGTGTCGATGCGCAAATCCGCGGGGTTCAGCTCGATGGACTCGACCTCCTCGAGCTCGGGAAGGATGGCTACCGTGACGGCGGATGTGTGGATGCGGCCCTGGGCTTCGGTGGCAGGCACGCGCTGTACCCGGTGCGTGCCCGACTCGAACTTGAGCTGCGAATACGCGCCCTTGCCGATGATGCGGCTGATGATCTCCTTGTAGCCGCCGTGCTCGCCGGGACTCTCGCTCAAGATCTCGACCTCCCAGCGCCTGGACTCTGCGAAGCGGGCATACATGCGGAAGAGATCGCCCGCAAACAGCGCCGCCTCATCGCCGCCGGTGCCGGCGCGGACCTCTAGGAAGATGTTGCTGTCGTCCTGGGGATCTTTCGGAACCAGCAGGCGTTGAAGCTCGAGCTCCTCCGCCGCGAGACGGGGGGCGAGTTCCTCGAGCTCGTCCTCCATCGCCAGCTCGCGCGCAGTCTCGGCATCGCCTTCGAGGGCGATGAAGCCGCGATACCGGTCGACCAGCGGCCCTAGCCGCGCGTACTCCATCGAGAGGTCGCGAAATTGATTCTGGCGCGCGATGACCTCGGGCTCGGACAGGAGCCGGCCGACCTCCTCGAAGCGTTCGTCGAGCTTTTCGAGCTTGCGCCGGATGGATTCCTTCATGGCCGCCGATTATAGCGGCCGCGCACGTCGGCCGTGGTGTCGTTCAGGTCACTGCCGGCCGCGTTCTTCCACGAGCAGCCGCATCAGAGCCTGCGCAAGCTCGGGATCGGCCGACTCGGAGGCTTGGCGCAGCGCCTGCGTCGGTGTGTGCAGCAGCCGATTGGTGAGCGTGCTGGCGAGGAAATCGATGACCTCGTCGGAGGTCTTCCCGGAGGCGAGCATGCGTTTCGCCTGGTCCACCGTTTGACGCCGAATGGCCTCCGCGCTCTCGCGCAGCACACGGATTGCCGGCCCGGCATCGTGCGCGCGCGAATCGGCCAGAAATCGCCCGACCTCCTCCTCGAGCACCGTGCGCGCATCGCCCGCGGCCATCTCGCGCCGCTGGCGATTCTCGTCGATCAGCTGTTGCAGGTCGTCGATGGAAAACAGATAGACGTCGCCCAGATTGGCGACCGCCGGGTCGATGTCCCGCGGTACGGCGAGGTCCACCATGAGGATGGGGCGATGGCGCCGAGCGCGCACCGCCGCCGCGGCCGCCGCCTCGGTGACGATGGGGAGCGTGCTCGCCGTACAGCTCACCACGATGTCGGCCTCGGCGAGCTCCTTGTCGAGCGCACTCAAGTCGACGGCGTAGCCTTTGATATCGGCCGCGACGATTTGCGCGCGCGCCAGGGTGCGATTGGCGATCACCATGCGCTTGACGCCGGCGCTGGCGAAGTGGCGCGCGGTGAGTCCGATCATTTCGCCGGCGCCGATCATGAGCACGGAATGCGCGCTCAAGTCCGCATAGATGCGCCTCGCCAGGCTCACGGCGGCGGAAGCGAGCGACACCGCGTTGGCGCCGATTTGGGTCTCGGTCCGCACCCGCTTGGCGGTGGAGAAGGCGGCCTGAAAGAGCTTGTTGAGCCAGGGTCCGGTGCTGCCGGTCTCTTGTGCGACCCGGTAGGCGTCCTTCAGCTGGCCCAAGATCTGCGCTTCGCCGAGCACCATCGAGTCCAGCCCCGAGGCCACGCTGAAGGCGTGCTCGACCGCAAGGCGTTCCTGATGCACGTAGAGGCTCGCGGTCAGATTCAAGTTATTGCCGTGATGGCGCTCGAGCCATTGAGAGACTTCCTCCGGGGTCGCGCTGCCCGACCAGTAAAGCTCGGTCCGGTTGCAGGTCGATAGAATGACCGCCTCGGCGACCCCGCCCTCCTTCCTCAAGGCGCGAAGCGCGGCAGCCAGGCGGTCCTCGCTGAACGCCACTTTCTCGCGCAGGGCCACCGGCGCGGTCTTGTGGTTCAGTCCGAGAATGTTGAATGCCATGAAAGCGCTTCGGTTTGTAACTATCGGATTCTCGTGAAGAAACCGCGCTAGATCAAGCGGGAATCTCACGCACCTCGCCTCATTTGGCTATAGTGAGGCCGTGTTCTCCATTTCACACATTCCCGCGGTCCTCGTATCGCTTTGCGTCATCGCCTGCGCGGGCTGCGCCGGCTCCCGGCCGGCACCCGATCCTATCGCAGCTCCGCAGGTGTTTTACACCGTGACGGGCGAGATCGCCCTGAATCGGAAGGAGCCGCGCGTGGCGGCGCTTCAGTATGCGGCCGCGGCGACTTCCGGGTCCGACGTGTCGCTCCTCGCACGAGCCAGCGAAGTGACGGCTCAATCGTTGCAGCCGTCGCTGACCGCCGCCGTCGCGGCTCGATGGATCGAAGTGGAGCCTACGTCGCTCGAGGCGCATCGTGCCGCCGCGCGGGCCGCGCTCGCGCTCGATCGGGTCGCCGAAGCAGCGGAGCAATATCGCGTCGTGCTCTCGACCTCGCCTCGCGGCACCGAGGTGGAATTCGCGGATCTGGAAGTCGAGTTCGGCCAGACGGACAACATCTTCGGCGCACGCCAGGCGGCGGATCGGTTGGCGGCGGCGTTTCCGCAATCGCAGGGGGCGGCGAGGCTCCAGGGATTTGCCGCGATGCGCGCGGATGATCCGCGGGCCGCGGTCAGGAGTTTCGCGGCGGCGCTCGAGATGCAGGCGGCGCCGGCGGCGGCCGCGAAGGATTCGGGCGCGGCGCCGGATGCGGCGGCGCCCGGGACCGGTGCGCCCGGCACCGCGACGCCCGATATAGCAACGCCTGATAAAGCGGCGCCCGATACTGGGGTGCCCGGCACCGCGGCGCCCGGGAAGGAACCAGACGCGGCGGCCGTGGCCGATGCGCGGCGCGAATTGATCATGGCGTATTGGCGCGCACGCATTCTCTCGGGGGACGCGTCGGTGCCGCTCGCGGAGTCCCTGGCCCTGGTCGAAAGCGATCCGAGCCCGGCGAACGTGCTGGACCACGCCATGCTGCTCCTGGCCGCCCAGAAGAACGACGCGGCGGTCACGGAACTGGAGACGCTCGCGAGCCAGCCGGACACGGCGGCGGTGGCGTTGCGGCTTCTGGGCCTGGTGGAATTTCAGGAGGGCCGGCTCGACAAGGCTACGCAGCACTTCACCGAGCTCCTGACCACCGGGAAGTTCGTCGACGACAGCTTCTATTATTTGGGGCTGATCGCGGAGCGGCTGGGCGATGTGCCTCGGGCGCTGCGCTTCTACGGCCGGGTTCAAAGCGGCGATAACGCGGTGGCGGCGCTTCTGCGAGCCAGCAATCTCCTGGAGTCGCATGGCGAGTCGCCGGCGGCGCAGGAACTGCTCGATCATCTGATCGAGGACGAGCCGGCGCGCGCGCCCGAAGTGCTGGCGGCGCGGGCCAAGATCTATTCGGATGCCGGAAACGCACAGCGGGCGATCGAGGTGTTGGATCAGGGAAGGCAGGAATATCCGGACAGCGTGGACATCCGCTATGCGGTGGCTTCGACCTACGAGGATCAAGGGCAGGTCAAGCTCGCGCTTCGCGAGCTCAAAGGCGTGCTGAAATCGCGTCCCGACGATCCGGCGGCCATGAATGCCTACGGCTACACGCTGGCGGACCACAACGAGAAGCTGTCGCGGGCCCGAACGCTGATCGAGCGCGCCTACGCCGAGGCTCCGCGGAATGCGGCCATTCTCGACAGCCTGGGTTGGGTGCTCTATCGGCAGGGCCACACCGACGAGGCGCTGCCCTACTTGAACACCGCCTACGCGGACGATCGCGGCGCGGACATCGGGGCGCATCTGGGCGAGGTGCTGTGGCAGCTCGACCGGCGCGACCAGGCCGAGAAGGTGTGGGCCGAGGCGGCGAAGAACGATTCGGACAATAAATTGCTCAACGCCACCAGGCTGCGGCTGCACGCCTCGACGACGACGACGACAACGGCGAAATAGGACCTTGGTGGACGTAGGACCCGGACCCATGCGCCGACTCCCGGCAATCCTCCTGTGCCTGGCGGCGCTCGCCGGGTGCGCGACGGTGCGGCACGCGCCGCCGCCCGCGGGTGAGGCCGCCCCCTGGGATGAGCGGATGACCCAGCTGGAGCATGCCGCGTCGTGGCGGCTGGACGGCCGCGCGGCCGCAGCATTGGGGCAGCAAGGTTGGCAGGCGAGCCTGAACTGGCAACAGGATGGCTCCGCCAGCGACCTGCACCTGGCGGGTCCGCTCGGCATCGGCGCCGCGGACGTCAAGGTCACCCCCGCGGGCCTATCGCTCAACGGGGCCCCGCCGAGCGCCGCCGTCGTGACGCAGCTCGAGGCGAAGCTCGGTTTCGATCTGCCCCTGGACAATCTTCGCTATTGGCTCCTGGGCATTCCGGATCCCGGTATTCCCT
>DASYAC010000065.1:0-9370 GCA_036501585.1 Steroidobacteraceae bacterium | reverse complement strand
GCATAGAACTGTCCCGTGTACCACACCACCGCCTGCCCCATGACCGCGCCGAGCAATGCGATCAGAACGATCTTCAAATTGCCCCACCGGCCGAAGGCCTCCGACAGCGGAGCCTTGGAGGTCGTGCCCGCCTTCTTCATGTTGACGAACACCGGGCTCTCGTCGAGCTGCATGCGAATCCAGAGCGAGACGATCAGCAGCAGCAGGGAGATCAGGAACGGAATGCGCCATCCCCAGGCCTTGAAGGCATCCTCCCCCATGGCGGTCCGTGTGCCGATCACCACCAGGAGCGCCGCGAACAGTCCGAGCGTGGCGGTGGTTTGAATCCAGCTCGTGTAGAGGCCGCGCTTTCCCTGCGGTGCATGCTCGGCGACGTACGTCGCGGCACCGCCGTATTCTCCGCCGAGGGCCAGCCCCTGCAGCAGCCGCAGCGCCACGAGCGCGATCGGAGCCGCCACGCCCACCGAGGCATAGCTCGGCAGAAGCCCCACGAGGAACGTGGCGCCGCCCATGATGCTCATGGTGATGAGGAACGTATGTTTGCGGCCGACCAGATCCCCGAGACGCCCGAATACGAGCGCACCGAACGGACGCACCGCGAACCCGGCGGCGAAAGCGGCCAAGGCGAATATGAACCCGGTGACCTCGTTGACACCGGAGAAGAACTGCGTGGTGATGATGCCCGCCAGCAGTCCGTACATGTAAAAGTCGTACCACTCGAATACGGTGCCGAGCGAGGAAGCGCCGATCACCAGCCACTGATTCTGCGCGGGTTTGTCCTGGACGCCGGTCGCCCCGGCCACCGCAGTGGTATTGTTCATATCATCCCCCCTTGTTCTTGCCTTATTGGTCAGTGCTTGGTCGGCCCCGCGGCGCTGGGCGGGGAGCCCGCGCCGGGCCGCTCCGCGGTCACTATGGCGCGCAGCTCTTTCAGCTTCGACTTGATCACGGCCGCATTGTCCGGCCCCATGCGAATCAGCATCTTCTGCCCCGCCGGCAACGCCTCGAGCGTCGGATCCGCGAAGGTGTACATGACGTTCGGCCGCAATAGCTCTATGGGGCCGCCGGGCTCGGGCGCCGCCAGCAGCGAATCGATCACCGCGACCAGCCGATCATTGAAGTATCCGTTCGGATAGCCCAGATCCTGATAGGCGCTCTGGAACAACGGATAGAAGCGCAGGTACACGTCGGCCACCCGCTGCATGTCGAGCTTCCCGACCGCCTTCACCATGGGCTCGTAACGAGCGTAATTCCTGGGGTCGAGGGTTGCATGAAGCTCGTCCCCCTGCGCCAGGAAGGGCCCTCCCAGAGACACGGTCGGCCGCTTGGCCGCCGGCGCCTTTTGCCGCGGCAAATTGTCGATGGTCACGACGAGATGGCGGATGATGCTCTCGGGCACCAGGTACTGCATGGCGTCGTTGCCCAGCGCTGCGCCGAGAGCATCCTTGATCGCGGGATCGCTGTCGTTCAACGCAGGCAGGGGCGTCTGCGCCGCGGACGGCGGCCCCGGCACGGGATGCTCGATCGGAAGCTCCGCAGGAGGGGCGGACGGTGGGGGATTCACGACGGCCGCCGGGTGCGACAGCTCGGCGTTGCGCTTGTGGAAGTAATAGGCGGTGCCCAGTCCCACCACCACCACCACTGCCGCGACTACGATCATCGGCTTGTTGATCATTGGCTCTCCGGCGCCTGAGTGAACGGCTCATTCTGGCGCAATCCCGCAAAAAAATCAGCGGGCGCCGGTGCTCCCGGCCGTTCCGAGCAGCAAGAGGCCCGCTGCGCCGATCAGCCCTTGGCCATGCGGATCTGCAGCTCTTTGCGCCGATAGTCGATGATGAGCGTATCCAGCGTCCCGAGCGCGTCCATGCCGATCATGATGGCGGGCTCGCTGGTGTATCTCCAATGCCTGAAGATGTAGACGTCCGCGAACGTCACGCCATAATCGCGTATCTGCAGCGGCCCCATTGCGATCGCCGGCGTGTCGATCAGTTCGCCATTCGCCACCGCCAATGTCGCCCCTATGATTTGATCGGGTCTGCCGCGGAACCCGAGATTGTGCTCGGACAACGCCTCGCGAAGCGCGATGTTCCCGATCGTGGTCTGCCCACCGGTATCGATGATCGCCTTGGCATAGACAGTCCCGACCCGGCAGTCGATCACGATCAACTGGCCATGGACCAGCCTGAACGGCACGGTCAAGAATCCGTGCGCCGAGCGTTCGCCGCGCGAGTAGGTGATGGAAATCTGATCGTGGCGGAAATCGATGAAGATTCGCTTGTTCTTGAGGCCCTCCGAACCGAGGATGCCTTCCGCTCCGCCCAGGGCGTCGGGGACGATGGGCAGGAGCGGCGAGTCCACCGCCAGATCGCCGACGGTCAGCGTATCGACCTTGATGGTGGGCACATCGGCAGAGCCCGTCACTCCGCGCAGCATGACGTGCGGCGATTCGTCGGTGGGGATTCCCAAGGCCATCGCGACCATCGCCGTCACGCCCGAGCTGCTCGCGCCGGTGTCCAGCACCAATCTGAACGGCCCGCGGCCGTTGATGAGCACCGGAGCCCAGATCCTGCCGATCCGATCGCGGCGAGTAGGCGCGACGTACCTCGGCTCGCGCGTCTGCACCATGATCTCGGCCAGCTGATCCACTGCCTCCGCCGTCGCGGCCGAGGGGGCTGCCGTGGGCGACCCCACCGGGGGTGGAACCGCCTGCACCGTGCCCGGGGCTTTTGCCGGAGACAGACCCAGGGTGAGCGCGACCAGCACTGCCGTCGCGACCGCCGCCGCTCGATGCGAACGGTCCGCAGGCTCCAATCGGTCAATCATGGCGTGGCGCCTCCCTCGATTACCCAAGGCCTCCAGAGCCCTTGCCCGATCGGCCAGGATTTCCTACCTCCTATCTCATACGCGCCCGCCTGTCAATGTCCGGCGAGCGTCTTCACGTGCGCCACGGCGCTTCGCCCCAGCGCCCCGAGGTTATACCCGCCCTCCAGCATCGACACGATGCGCTTCTCGGAATGGCGGTCGGCAAGCGACATGAGCTCGCGTGTCATCCATTCGTAGTCCGCCTCCACCAGGGAGAGGCCGCCGAGGAGGTCCTCGCGATGCGCATCGAATCCCGCGGAGATCAGGATCATCTGCGGCTTGAATTCATCGAGCGCCGGCGCCCATTTCTCCTTCAGGGCCCGTCGCGCCGCCGCGCCGTCGCTGCCGGCGGCCAGCGGCACGTTGAACATGTTCGGGGCGGCGTCATCCGCTCCGCTTCCCGGGTAGAACGGATGCTGAAAGAACCCCGCCATCACCACGCGCTTGCGCCACTCGGGCGCGCTGAACATGTCCTCGGTACCGTTGCCGTGATGTACGTCGAAATCGACGATGGCCACCCGGTCGAGCCCCTTCACCTCGAGCGCGTACGCGGCGGCCACGGCGATGTTGTTGAAGATGCAAAAACCCATGGAGCGCGACGGAGTGGCATGGTGACCGCAGGGCCGCACCGCGCAAAAGGCGTTTTGTGCACGGGCCGCCATCACTTCGTCGACCGCGAGCACGCCCGCGCCCGCCGCGCGCCGCGCCGCGCCGAGGCTCGAGGGATTCATCGCGGTGTCGGGATCGAGTTGCACGTAGCCCTCTTTGGGCGCGTGCTCGAAAATCAGATCGACGTAGGCGGCCCGATGCACCCGCTTCAAATCCTTCTGGTCGGCGAGCGGGGCTTCCAGGGAGCGAAGCTCCGGGAGAAGTCCGCTGGTGCGCATGTGTTCGTTCACCGAATTCAGGCGCTCCGGATTTTCCGGGTGGCCGGCGCCCATTTCGTGCCGCAGGCATTCAGCGTGGGTGATATAGGCTGTCGTCATGACCGGTCCTCGAATTTTCGGATTCGCGCCGGTCCCCGCTCGCCGGCAGGCGCACCACCTTCCCGGTAGATGCAAAATCTCATCGGCTTTCCTCGCGGTAAAAGTCTACTCGAAACACCGTATGGGAACCATTTGGCGCCCGCCCGCCCATTGTCGGCGGGCTCCGACGCGCCGCGGCGCAGGCCATCGGCCGAGCGACGCACCCCATCGGCCGAACGGAGCCGTGGTTTGCGGTACCATGAGGGGCAAGAGATACGAGGACCGAGTCCATGTCGAAGGTACCGGCTGAAATGAACGTGACCGAGATCGCAGCTCCCGGCGGCCCGGAGCAATTGAAATCCGCCCGGCGTCCCACGCCCAAACCCGGAGAGGGCGAAGTGCTGGTGCGCGTCGCCGCGGCCGGAGTCAACCGGCCCGATGTCATGCAGCGCCAAGGCCGCTATCCGCCGCCGGCCGGCGCGTCCGACATTCCCGGGCTCGAGGTTGCCGGAGAAATCGTTGCGATCGGCCCCGGCGTTTCCGGCGTCGCGCTCGGAGACAAGGTCACCGCCCTGTTGCCGGGCGGAGGCTATGCCGAATACGCGGTGGCGGCGGCGCCCTTGTGCCTGCCCGTTCCCAAGAATCTGAGCATGATCGAGGCTGCGGCCATACCGGAAACATTTTTCACGGTATGGACCAACCTGTTCGATCGGGGCGGTTGCAAGGCCGGCGATACCGTCCTGATCCACGGCGGCACCAGCGGCATCGGAACGACCGCCATACAGCTCGCCGCCGCGTGGGGCGCGACCGTTTATGCCACGGCCGGCAGCGCCGACAAGGCTCGCGTCTGCGAGCGGCTCGGCGCGGTGCGCGGCATCGATTATCACCACGAGGATTTCGTCGCCGTGGTGCGCGAGGCCACCGACGGTCGGGGTGTCGACCTGGTTCTGGACATCGTGGGCGCGAATTATCTGGCGCGAAATTTCGAAGCGGCTGCCGTCGAAGGGCGGGTTGTGGTCATTTCGCTGATGAGCGGGGCGAAGACCGAGATCAACCTGAACACCCTCCTGAGCAAGCGCCTCACGCTGACCGGCTCGACGCTGCGCATACGCAGCGTCGCTCAGAAGGCGCTGGTCGCCGAGTCCGTACGCCACAACGTGTGGCCGCTTCTCGCCGAAGGGCGCGTCAAACCCGTCGTTCACGCGACCTTTCCGCTCGACCGGGCGAGCGAAGCTCACCGGTTGATGGAGAGCTCGCAGCATGTCGGCAAGATCGTGCTCGAGGTCCAGCCTTGAGGCCCGAGGTCCAGCCTTGAGGCGCGCGTGTCGCGCGACGCCTTGCATCCCACGACACGCGGTTCCTCGAAGATCGAAGGCCGTTTAGAACAGCCCCACCACCTTGCCCTGCGCATCGATGTCGATCTTGTCGGCCGACGGCACCTTGGGCAATCCGGGCATGGTCATGACGTCGCCGCAGACCACCACGATGAACTCTGCGCCGGCCGCGAGACGCACCTCGCGGACGTTGAGGACATGGCCGCTCGGCGCGCCACGCGCGCCGGGATCGGTGGAGAACGAGTACTGGGTCTTCGCGATGCAGACCGGATAGTGTCCGTAGCCGTCCGCCTGCAGCTTCTCGATTTGCGAGCGGATCTTGGCATCCCCCGAAATATCGGCGGCGCCGTAGATCTTGGTGGCGATGGTCTTGATCTTGTCCCAGAGCGCCTGCTTCTCGTCGTAGACGAAACTGAAATTCGATTTGCCGGTCTCGATGATCTCCACGACCTTCTTGGCGACATCGGTCGCTCCCGCTCCGCCTTCGGCCCAGTGCTTGGCGATCACCAGCGGCACGTTCAGCGACGCCATCTTCTTGGCGAGCGACGCGTGTTCAGCGGCCGTATCGGCCGTGAACTGATTCACCGACACGACGCACGGCAGTCCATAGTGATTGCGCACGTTGTTGACGTGCCGCTCCAGGTTGGCGATGCCCTTCTCGAGCGCCGCCAGGTTCTCGGCGTTGATCTGCTTCAGGTCGGCTCCGCCGTGATACTTCAAGGCACGGATGGTCGCGACGATGACGACCGCCGACGGACGGAGTCCGGACTTGCGGCATTTGATGTCGATGAACTTCTCGGCGCCGAGATCGGCGCCGAATCCCGCCTCGGTGACCACATAATCCGCGAGCTTCAGGGCGGTAGCGGTGGCGAGCACGGAGTTGCAGCCGTGCGCGATGTTGGCGAACGGGCCGCCGTGAATGAAGGCGGGATTGTTCTCGAGCGTCTGGACCAGATTCGGCTTCAGCGCCTCCTTCAGAAGCACGGTCATCGCGCCGTGGGCCTTCAAGTCCTTGGCGTGGATCGGCGACAGGTCGCGGCGATAGCCGACCACGATATTGCCGAGCCGTTGTTTCAAGTCCTCGAGGTTGCGTGAGAGGCAAAAGATGGCCATGACTTCGGAAGCGACCACGATGTCGAAGCCGTCCTGCCGCGGGAAGCCGTTGCCGGGTCCGCCCAGTCCCACCGTGATGTCGCGCAATGCGCGATCGTTCATGTCCATGACGCGCTTCCACGCGATGCGGCGTACGTCGAATCCCAGCTCGTTGCCGTGATGAACGTGATTGTCGATCAGGGCGGAGAGAAGGTTGTGCGCGAGCCCGATGGCGCCGAAATCGCCGGTGAAGTGCAGGTTGATGTCCTCCATGGGCACGACCTGGGCGAGGCCGCCGCCGGCCGCGCCCCCCTTCATGCCGAATACGGGACCCAGGCTCGGCTCGCGCAGGCAGATGACGGCCTTCTTGCCGATCTTGTTCAAGGCATCCCCGAGACCCACGGTCGTCGTGGTCTTGCCCTCGCCTGCGGGGGTCGGACTCAGCGCGGTCACGAGGATCAGCTTGCCATCCGGCTTGTCCTTGAGGCTCGCGATGTAGTCGAGCGCGATCTTGGCTTTGTAATGACCGTAATTCTCGACGCTCCCGGCCGGAATACCGAGCCGCGCTGCGATCTCGGAAATGGGCTTCATGGTCGCGCTTTGGGCAATCTCTATGTCGGAACGCACGTATAACTCCCCAATTGACAGTGATTGATTGACACCGCGCGGGATGCGCGGAGGACGGTGGCGCCGGCCGGTAAAATGGCGGCGCGCAATATAGCACGCGTCGGCTGCCGGCCAGCACGCGTCGGCCGCGCGCCGGCCGCGCCGCGAAGGGGGCGGCTCGACTCAGGCACCGAGAAGGGTCCCGGCGGCGACACCCGCTTGGGCGCAGAACTCCGGGCCCGAGAGTTTCTTGCCATCGTCCGGCCGCACTGTGAGCACTTCGATCTGGCCGCCCTGGGTGCTCACGAAGATGCTTCGTTCGCCGATGTCCGTCACCGCGCCGATCTTGCCCTTGACCGCGGAGAAGGTGCGCGCCGGGTGCTTGCGCGCCTCCAGTATGCGAAGCTTCTTGCCGTTGTGCAGGGTCCATGCGCCCGGCGCTGGGATACAGCCCCGGATCAAGTTGTAGACCTGGTCGATGGAGTTGTGCCAGTTGATCTCGGCCTCGGGGTCTCGGCACCAGCCCTCGTAGCTCGCCTGCGATTCGTCCTGGATCGTTTCCTTGGCCCTGCCGCTCATCACGAGATCGGCGGCCTCCGTCATGGCCTGCACTCCCATGGGGAACAGCCGGTCGAAATAAACGCTCCCCAGCGTGTCGTCGGGTCCGATCGGCGTCTCTTTCTGCAGGATCACCGGACCCTCGTCCAAGCCGTCGCTCGGACGGAAGATACTGAGTCCGGTGCGGGTGTCGCCACGGATGATCGGCCAGTTGATGGAGCTCGGGCCGCGGTATTTGGGCAGGAGCGACGGGTGATACTGAATCATCCCCTGGCGGGGGATGCCGGTGAACTCCTGCGGCGCGAATTGCAGCACGTAAGCCATGATGCCGAGGTCAACGTCGAGCGATCGCAGCGCATCGAGGGCTTCCGGAGACTTGAGCGAGGGCAATTGAAACAGCCGAACGCCCCGCTCCTCCGCGCCGGCCCGCAGCGGGTCCGGTGGAGCACCCGCCTTGTCAGGGGTGCAGAACACCCCGGCGACGGTATCGCCCCGGTCCAGGAACGCATCCAGCACCGCTTTTCCAAATTTTTGCTGGCCAATGATGGCAATTCGCATTTGTTCACTCCTCCCCAAGGTCGATCCGACCCCCATTCAGGGCAAAAGACTCGCCAGTCTTATGCTAGATATCTCATATATCATAGTCCGAGGTCCGGCGGTAGAATCTGGCCGACTTAGGCTAGTTAAAGCGTGCGTCCGGAACCGCGGCCGGTAATATATCCGTTAATCCCCACAGTCCTAGCGCCGAGGAGTTTTCACATGGCTGGTCGCAATTTCCTGTTCGTTCCTGGCCCCACCAATGTACCGGACCGCGTGCTGCGTTCCATGGTGATTGCCATGGAAGATCACCGGTCACCCATCTTCCCCGAGCTCGCCAGGGCCTGCCTGTCGGGTTTGAAGCCGATATTCAAGACCACCACGGGCACCCCTTTCATTTTCCCGTCCTCCGGAACCGGCTGCTGGGAAGCCGCTCTGACCAATTGCCTGAACGCCGGCGACAAGGTGCTGGCATCGCGGTTCGGCCAGTTCAGCCACCTGTGGATCGACATGTGCCAGCGCCTCGGTTTCGACGTGGAGATTCTGGAAACCCCCTGGGGAGAGGGTGCGCCGGTCGAGCGCTACCTCGCCTCGCTCGCCGCGGACAAGCAGCACAAGATCAAGGCGGTGCTCGTGTGCCAGAACGAGACGGCGACCGGCGTGACCAGCGATGTGGCCGCGGTGCGCCAGGCGATGGACAGCGCAAAGCATCCCGCGCTTTTGTTCGTCGACTCGGTGAGCGCGCTCGCGAGCATCGATTTTCGGATGGACGAGTGGGGGGTGGACGTGTGCGTCAGCGGGTCGCAGAAGGGATTGATGCTGCCTGCCGGCCTCGGCGTCACTTGTGTCAGCCAGAAGGCGCTCGAGGCGTCCAAGAAGGCGAATTCGCCACGCTGCTATTTCGATTACGCCGACATGGTGCAAGCCAACGCATCGGGATATTTCCCCTACACCCCCGCCCTGCCCATGCTTTATGGATTGCGCGAGGCGCTCGCGATGCTGGCTGAGGAGGGCCTGGAGAACGTGTTTCAGCGCCACGCCTATCTCGCCGGCGGAACCCGCGCCGCCGTGATCGACGGTTGGAAACTCAAGCTGTGCGCGGTCGCGCCGAAGTGGTACTCGGACACGGTCTCGGCGGTCATGGTCCCGGAAGGCATCAACGGCGCCGACGTGATCTCGCGCGCGTTCAAGCGCTACAACCTGGCGCTCGGCGCCGGCCTCTCCAAGGTGGCGGGCAAGCTGTTCCGCATCGGCCACCTCGGCGATCTCAACGAGCTCATGCTGCTGGGAGCGATCGCGGGCTCGGAGCTTGCGATGCTCGATGTCGGCGTCAAGATCGAACCGGGGAGCGGAGTGGCCGCCGCCCAGAACTATTGGCGCAAGCATGCGGCCGCGCAATCGAAGAACGAGGCCGCG
>DASYAC010000064.1:0-15568 GCA_036501585.1 Steroidobacteraceae bacterium | reverse complement strand
AGGCGTAACGAAAACACCACTTTCGTGCCGTCCGGCGACACGTCGAGGTCGCGTACCGCGCCCTTTCCGCCGGTGATGGGGAAGGTGACATTGGTCTCCGGACCCGAGGCGCTCGCGGTCTCGCGCACGTACAGATCGCTTCCGGTGATCGACGTGATGAGATCCTCGACGTTGATGTCGGTCGGCGTCGCGGCCTTGTTGTTCTTGTCCGTGTTGGGCGCGAGCACCGGCTGCTTGATATAGGCCATCGGGTAGTTGGTGATGCCGGGCGTCAACGATTGACCGCCCGCAACGCCCGGAGCGTTCCCGGTCGGCGCGCTGCTGCATGCAAACAGCAATGCGGCGGGCAGTGCGAGAGCCGCCGCCCTGAAGAGTCCGCGAAGCTCCGGGAAACCGTGACCCGAGTCACGAAGGCGAAATTTGTTCATGGTCGATTACCTACCCTTGGTCCCGAGACCCAGATGCAGGTGAGCTTCGAGTCATTGAACTTAATGATCTCATAACTGCATCTTCGGTCGGGTGTGCATGTGCAATCTGTTAACGCACTCACAGAAGAACTTCGCCGCATCCGTTTTCCTTGAACAATTCGGAGCGAAGTCTCGCAAATCGCTGCTCAGGATAAGGGTGCGTAGTTGGCGGTCGGTACTGTCGCGAAACACCGACGTCGTTCGGGTGAGACATTATTTGCGTGCTTGCTTGATGCTTATATTGGCGCCGGTCCAAACCACAACTCGCGCAAGTGGATGTGAACATGAAGTACGGGATGGAAAAATCAATGAGCGATATCATTGGCCGCGCGGCGACGCCGCGCCTCGTCAAGCTCGCGCTCGCCGCGACAGCATGCGCCGGCGCGCTGGCATTGTTCGGTGCCACGGCGGATGCACAGGCCGTCAACGCCAATCAGGCGACGCGCATCTACAACCGCATCGCCGGCATACCGCCGACCGCGGCCGAGCTGGCGCAGATGCTGGCGGCGTCGAGCCCGACGGCCGCCGCGCTCATCGCGACCAACGATCCCAAGTTCCTCAACGACACCATCCGCAACATGGCGGCACCCTGGACCAACAGAGACCAGTCGGTGTTCGTGCCGTTGAACGACTATACGGCGACGGTCATCGGCATGGTCCGCGACAACAAGCAGTTCAATACCATTCTCAGCGACGACATTCTATACATCGGCGATGGGCAGTCGGGCGAGGGAAGCTATTCGCCGGACAACAACAACATGTACCAGACCCTCGACGACAACAACGTCGATCTGAGCGTCCACTTGAAGTACAGCACCCAGTCCGCGGTTACCGGCATCCCATCCGCGGCGACCGCCGGCGTGATGACCACCCGGGGCGCGGCCAGCGCGTTCTTCGTGAACGGCACCAACCGCGCGATGTTCCGCTTCACCATGATCAATCACCTGTGCAACGACCTGCCCACGGTCATGGACACCACCCGGCCTCCCGACCGCATCCGCCAGGACGTGACCAGAAGCCCCGGCGGCGTCAGCACCTTGTTCTTGACCAACTGCATCGGCTGCCACTCCGGCATGGACCCCATGGCCCAGGCGTTCGCGTACTACAACTTCTCCTACCCGGCGAGCGAGATCGGTGCGACGACGTGGCCCATCGGCCAGATCGTGTACACCGCCGGCCAGACGCAGCCGAAGTACCACATCAACAACACCAACTTTCCGCAGGGCTTCAACACGCCGGACGACACCTGGAACAACCGCTGGCGCACCGGCCCGAATCAGGTGCTCGGCTGGAGCGCATCGGGCACCGGCGCCGGGAGCGGCGCCAAGTCCCTGGGCGTCGAGCTCGAGAGCAGCGCCGCGTTCAACACCTGCCAGGTGACGAGAGTCTTCAAGACGGTTTGCTTCCGCGCGCCGGCCTCCGGCAACAACGGCGCCGCGGGCGGCTACGCCACGAGCGACGCGAACGAAATCAACACGCTGCTCCAGACGTTCCAATCGAGCAACTACTCGCTGCGGCAGGTATTTGCGGCCGCCGCCGCGTACTGCATGGGAATTTGATCATGAACGCCAAACAAGTACTCGGGATGATGGTTCTCGCGGCCTCGTTGGGCCTCGCCGCCTGCGGCGGCGGCGGCGCCGGCAACTCGGCGCTCCCCACCGTGGCTCCCACCAGCAACGCGGACGCTTATACGGGACCCGCGGCGGCGACGGCCGACGTTCAAGCCTTTCAGGTCAATCTGTGGAACAACATCCGCAGCCAGAACCGCTGCGGCCAGTGCCACAACGCCACGACGCCCGCGCAGATGCCGAACTTCGCGCGCAGCGACAATGTGAACCTCGCCTACGCGCAGGCCAACACGGTGGTCAATCTCGCGCAGCCCTCGACCTCCGAAATGGTGGTGAAGGTGAGCGGCGGGCACAACTGCTGGCTCGCGGATCCGAGCGCCTGCGGCCAGATCTTGACCACGTGGATCAGCAACTGGGCGAACGCCACGGGCGCCGCGTCGGCGACGCAGGTCCAGCTGGTGGCTCCGCCAGTGCAATCGGCGGGGCAGAGCCTGAACTTCTCATCCGTCAGCGCGGCTCAGGCGGCGTATCAGTCGACGATTTTCACCATTACCAGTCAATGGTGCTCGAAGTGTCATAGCTCGCAAGCGAGCCCGGCCAATGCGCAGACGCCGTACTTCGCGGACCCGAGCATCGTTACCGCCTACCAGGCGGCGATCCCGAAAATCGACTTTACCGGTTGCTTGCCGTTCGTCGCCGGGAGCGGCCCGGGCGCTTGCGGCACGAACTCGCGCTTCTATCAGCGTCTCGCCACCGATCTGCACAATTGCTGGAGCACATGCTCCGTGGATGCGGGCCTCATGCTGACCCAGATCCAGGCCTACGCGAAGATGGCGACGCCGACCAGCCTCGATCCGAGCCTGGTCGTCAGCAAGGCCCTCCATTTGACGGACGGCACCGTGGCCGCCGGCGCCAATCGCTATGACGCCGACACCATCGCCAAGTACTTGTTCTCCGAGGGCGCGGGCTCGACCATGGCGTACGACACCAGCGGCATCGACCCCTCCGCGGATCTGACGCTGACCGGCCACTACCAGTTCGACGGCAGCTGGGGACTCATTTTCCTCGCCGGAGGCGGCAAGGCGCAGGCGACCGTGCAAGCGAGCTCGAAGCTCAACACGCTCATCCAGGCGACCGGGGAATTCTCCATCGAGGCCTGGGTCGCTCCCGCCGTCGTGGCCACGAAGCTCTCGGACATCGTCAGCTACTCGGGCGGCGATACTTTGCGCAACGTCACCCTGGCCCAGACCAACCAGGACTACGACTTTCCGCTGCGAAGCTCCAACTCGAACCTGAACGGCACGCCGCAACTTCAGACACCGGACGCGACCATGGCGCTGCAGGCCTCGCTCCAGCACGTGGTGCTCACCTACGATCCGGTCAACGGCCGCCAGATCTACGTGAACGGCGTCAACCAGAACATCCCGGATCCGCAGAAGGGCGGCACCATCTCGAACTGGGACAGCACGTTCGCGCTGGTTCTCGGCAGCGAGGTATCGGGCGACAACGCGTTCCAGGGCGAGATCAAGTTCCTCGCGATCCATAGCCGCGCTCTTTCCGCCGCACAGGTGCTGCAGAACTTCAATGCCGGCGTGGGGCAGCGGTACTACCTGCTGTTCAACATCTCGAGCGTGCCCGGGGTGAACGTCAATCAGGCCTACATGATGTTCACGGTGAGCCAGTACGACAACTACAGCTACCTGTTCTACCAGCCCACGTTCATCTCCCTGGATCCGACCGCGAAGCCGACCAGCATCCCGGTGAGCGGCATGCGCATCGGCATCAACGGAACCGTTCCGCTGGTGGGCCAGGCATACATTCCGCTCAACACCACAATCACGGCGGCGAATTACTCCACGACATCGGGCGACATTCTGTCCACCGTCGGCACGGTGATCGCCCTCGAGAACGGCCCGCTGACGGATCAGTTCTTCCTGCAGTTCGATACCCTCGGCACTGGGCATGACGTGATCGTCGAGGCGACACCGCAGCCAGCGACGTTGGCGCTCGGGCCGCCCGCGGCGGACTTCGGGGTGCGAAGTTTCGCGCAGGTCAATTCGACCTTCTCGCAGCTCACCGGGGTGCCGACCTCGAACGCGTCGGTGGTGACGACGTATCAAAGCGTCCAACAGCAGCTGCCGGCGGTGAATACGATCGAGGCCTACTCGTCCGCGAATCAGGTCGGCGTCGCTCAGCTCGCGGTTCAGTACTGCAATCAGGTGATGCTGAGCACGAGCTTGCAGGCGAAGGTCTTCCCCGGGGTGAATTTCTCCACCTTGAGTTTGCCCAGCGGCGCCGCCTCGATCACCGGTCCGCTGACCGCGCTCGCGGTGGGCAGCGCCAATGTCGGGACCACGCAAGGCACGGCGGTGCAAACCGAGCTCGGGAAGCTGGTGACCACACTCTGCAGCGGCAGTCTGCCCTGCACCAGTTCGGCGCGCGTCAGTGCGGTGACCGTCGGGGTCTGTGCCGCGGCGCTCGGCAATGCCAACGTGATGATCGATTAGCTACCAACCGAGTGAAGTCCAAGGAATCGTAGAGGTTTTCAACTATGCGCATTATTCGCAAGATCCCCAAGGGCCTCGGCCGCCATGAGCCGCTTCGTCACGCCGACCATCCGAGGCCGACGACCCGCCGCGAGTTCCTCGCCCAGGGATTCATCACGGGTGGTGCCTCGGTGCTCCTCCCCTCGGTGTTCAGCCTGATGGCGAATCCGCGCATCGCGCAGGCGCAGCCGCCGCTGGTTACCGACATCCAGAACGCGGTCACCGCCTGCGGCATCACGGCCGGTGCCGGCTTGATTCCCTTCATATGCTTCGACCTGTCGGGCGGCGCCAATATCGCCGGCTCGAACGTTCTGGTCGGAGGCCCGAAAGGCCAGCTCGATTTCCTGAGCGTCGCCGGCTACAGCAAGCTGGGGCTGCCGGGCTCCATGGTGCCCAACAGCAGCGCCACGAGCTTCGTCGACGCGACCCTCGGGCTGCGCTACCACTCCGACAGCGCGCAGCTGCGCGGCATCAAGACCAAGTTCACCAATGCCGCCGCGGCGGCCAAGGTCACGGGAACGATCATTCCCGCGCTCTCGCAAAACGACACCAACACCAATCCGCACAATCCGATGTACGGCATCTGGCAGGCGGGCGCACGCGGCGCGCTCCTCGATCTCATCGGAACCGACAGCTCCGTCTCGGGCGGAAACTCCATGTCGCCTCCGGGCATGATCAACGTGGCGGCCCAACCGAGCACGATAGACAAGGGTGCCGATACCGCGGGGCTCGTGAGCACGGGTCAATTGAGCACATTGCTGCCCAATCCGCCGAACCCCGAGACGCAGACGACCGACGTGACCAACGTGCTCGCATCCATGAAGCGGATCAGCGATGCCAGATACAACGGTGTATCGGCCACATTAGCGGCATACTCGAGCTCAATTCCCGGCGGCCCGGCGCTGCAGGCTGCCGCGGTCCAGGCTCAGACCTGCGCCTACACCAAGGCCGCTTATCTGCTGAACCGGTATCCGAGCCCCGGAGCCGTCGATCCCGACCTGGATCCGAACATCGTCGGCTCGAGCGGCATCTTCCAGACGGCGGAATATCAAGGCAGCAGCGATTTCCAAAAGACCGCCGCCGTCATGAAGCTCGTGATCGACGGCGATGCCGCCGCCGGCACCATCGAGCTCGGCGGCTTCGATTACCACACGGGCGAGCGCGCGACCGGCGAGACCCGCGATTTCTCCGCCGGCCAGTGCATCGGCGCCGTGCTTCAATATGCGGCCATCCAGGGCAAACCCGTGATGATCTACATATTCAGCGACGGCTCGCTCGCGAGCGACGGCACCATCGACGATTCGGCGGCCGGACGCGGCAAGGGCGTGTGGACGGCCGACAATCAGAACGTCGCGGCCACCTATTTCCTGGTCTACGATCCCAAGGCCAAGCCGACGCCCGCACAAACCAATCCCGAGATGAGCCTGCAGCTCGGGTACTTCAATCCGGACGGCTCGCAGAACACGACTTCGAGCCCGGCCGGCAACAACGTGCCGAATCTGGTGCAGATGGTGGTGCTCAATTACATGGCGCTGCATAGCACATCGGCGGTTTCCTTATGGCCCAACCTCTGGCCAAACACGCCGACCAACAATACCCTCGGGTCCGGCGCGGCGGTCCTCGATCCGCTCATCATGTACAACCCGCTCGCGAGCCTGATGAACGGCAAAGTACCCGGCTGACGCCTCGATCCGGCACCTCCCGTTCCGGCTCCGCGCCGGAACGGAGTTCCGGCGCTTCGGCGCGCGAACACTGTCTCAAGGCAGAGACAGCGGGAACGCGCTGCGCGGCGTGAGGCTTAGGCCCTCTGATGCGTTCGCCATCGCGTACGGAGGAAAATTTCCACGAATGTGCGCCAAGTCATACTGATTAGTCCGCAAAGCAAAGCCCCGCGCGTTGACACTCCGGCGTGCAGTATGCGATTTTGCATAAGGTCTGTTCAGGGCAAACTCGTGAAGGCATGGCTGCATGCGTAGCATTCTGATTCTTTGCGGGGCGATGCTCGCTGTCTCGTGGATTCCGCCGGTGTCCGCCGCGGAGCCGCAGTCCCTGGTCGGCAAGGACGCCCCCGACTTCGTATTGAAGGCGAACAACGGCAGCAACCTTCGCCTGTCGGAGTTTCGCGGCCAGGTGGTGCTGGTGAATTTCTGGGCCCGCTGGGCGGGCGACACGCACCGCGAAATGCGGGCTCTCGACAAGATCAACACGACGTACGAGCGCGCCGGCCTGGTGGTGCTCGGCGTTTCCATCGACGAGGACTTGCGCCGCGCACAGGAGTTCGCCGACTCGATGAAGGTCTCCTACCCGGTCATGTTCGATACGGGTTCGGAGATCGGGCGAGATTATCAATTGGCGAACATGCCCATGACGGTTCTGGTCGATCGCTCGGGGGTGGTGCGCTTCTCCCATGTGGGGTTCAAGCGCGGCGACGATCGCATGTACCTCGAACAAATACGCGAATTGCTTCGCGAGTAACCCAAAAGATGAGCCATAGGTCCGATATGAATCTCAAGTCCAGAGTTGGGTCGATCATCGCCTGTGCATTGCTCCTGGCGGGGGGAGCATATGCCGCCGGATCGGCACCGATCGCCTCCGCCGATACGGCGGCACCCGCAGCCCCGGCATCCGCGGCGCCCGCGCCCGCCGCAGCGCCGGCCGCTGCAGCGCCGCCCAAGGCGGCCCCCTCGGCCGGCGCAGCCGCTCCCGCCGATGCGAGCGCAGCCGGCGCGCCGGGCAACCCCGCCGAGGGCTCGGCTTCGGATTTCAAGACCCTGGACCAAGAAGTGCAGGGCATGAAAAAGGACGTGATCGATCTCAACAAGGACCTGTTCGTTCTCGAGGAGGAGCTGCTGTTCCCGGCGAATACCCAGGTTGCCGTCTACGTGTCGATGGACGTGGGCACCTTCTTTGCCTTGGACTCGGTCACCCTCAAGCTCGACAACAAAGAGGTCAAGAACTATCTGTACACCGCGCGCGAGGCCGATGCCCTGCTGAAGGGCGGCGTGCAGCAGCTGTATCTCGGCAACCTGAAAGTCGGCAAGCACGAGCTCGTCGCGTTCTTCACGGGCAAGGGCCCGGTGGAGCGCGACTACCGGCGGGGCGCAACGGTCAATTTCGACAAGGGCGTGGGCGCCAAGTACCTCGAGCTCAAGATCACCGACAAGGTCGTCAAGCATCAGCCAGAGTTCCTGATCAAAGACTGGGAGTAACGTGCGGGGTCCAAGAGTCAAGCTGCACCCGATCGTCTTCGCGGGGCTCCTCTCGGCGCTCGCGCTGCTGCCGGCTGCCGCGAAGAACGTCAAGCCCGATCCGGACGGGCTGCCGCCCCACGACGTCCGGGATCTGCACTACGGCGACGTGCTGTTCTACTTCTATCAGGACGACTACTTCGACTCGATCACCCGGCTCCTCGCCGCGCAGCAGCTCGAGCGGCTCCCTCATACGGAAGGCGAGGCCGAACTGCTGCTCGGCGGGCTGTATCTATCGCTGGGCGAACACGTCGAGGCCGGCAAGATTTTCGAGGCGCTGCTCGCGGGCAAGGTCTCCGAGGCCGTGCGCAACAAGGCGTGGTTCTATCTGGGCAAGGTGTGGTACCAGCGCGGCTACCTCAAGGAGTCCGAGCGCGCGCTGAGACAGGTATCGGACAAGATTCAGCCGCGCATCAGTGCCGAGCGGTACATGCTGCTCGCGCAATTGATGCTCCGCCAGGGCCGCTATGACGACGCGATCGCGGCCCTCTCCGCCTGGCACGGAGCGCCGGACTGGACGGCGTACGCGCAATTCAATCTGGGCGTGGCGCTGGTTCGCAAAGGGCGGCTCCCCGAGGCGGTCGGCTATCTGGATCACGTGGGAAGGATGGAGACCCGCGACGAGGAGCTTCTGTCGCTCAAGGACAAGGCGAATCTCGCCCTGGGATTCGCGTATCTGCAGGCACAGCGTCCCAAGGACGCGCGGCCGATCCTGGAGCGCGTGCGTCTGGAGGGGCCTTTCTCGAGCATGGCGCTGCTCGGCGACGGCTGGGCGGATTCCTCGCTCGGAGAGTTCAAGAAGGCGCTGGTACCGTGGACGGCGCTCAGAAAGCGCAATCTCCTCGACTCGGCCGTGCAAGAGGCATATCTCACGGTGCCGTATGCCTACAATCAGCTCGGGGCGCGCGGGCAGGCGGCCGAATATTACAGCTCCGCCATCGACTCCTTCGACGCCGAACAGAGACGCATCGACGAGTCCATCGGGGAGATCAGGAGCGGTGATCTGCTCGACCGGCTGCTGAACGACGACAAGAAGGACACGCTGACGTGGTATTGGCAGCTGAAAACGCTGCCCGACGCGCCGGAGTCCCGGTACCTGTATCACCTGCTCGCGACCAACGAGTTCCAGGAAGGCCTGAAGAATTACCGCGAGCTCAAGTTCATGAGCAAGAACCTCGACGACTGGCGCGAGGTGCTGGACGCCTACGACAGCATGCTCGATACGCGGCAGCACGCCTATGACCAAGAGGTTCCCAAAGCCGACGCGGTGATGGCGGCGACGGACCTCGACGCACTGACGCAGAAGCGGGTCGATTTCGAATCGAGGCTCAATGCCATCGAAAAGTCCAACGATGTGGCGGCGCTCGGCACGCCCGACGAACAGCGCACCTGGGCCCGGCTCAAGCGCATCGAGGACTATCTCGCCATGCATCCGGACGATCCCGATCTCGCCGAGATGCGCGAGAAGCTGCGGCTCATGAAAGGGGTCATGTACTGGCGGCTGTCGGAGAGCTTCCGGGCGAGGCTGTGGAACGAGCGCCGGTCGGTGAAGGAGCTGGAGGCCTCGCTGATCGAGACGCAAAAGCGCGCGGTCCTGGTGAAACAGGCGCGCAGCGGCATGCCCGCGAATACGGGCGCCTTCGCGAACCGGGTCGGTGCGATGCGCACGCGGATGGACGAGCTGCAGCTGCGGCTGACCTCGCTGACCGACAAGCAGAGCCATTATCTCGAGGACATCGCGGTCGAGGAGCTCGGGCGCCAGAAGCAACGTATCGAGACGTATCAAATTCAAGCGCGCTTCGAGCTGGCGGCCATCTACGACAAGACCGCGAACCCGAACGAGAAGCCCGGCGGGAAGCCTGGCGACGACGCGAAGCCTGGCGACGGAATGCAGCCGCGCGATCCGTCCAAGGTGCACCCATGAGGCTGCGATGCTCAGCGGCGATCCTCTTCGGTGCCGTATGGTGCGCCGCGTCGGCGCCGGCGGCTCATGCGGATTCCCAGAAAAAACCGCAGACCATCAAGGATCTCGACAGCCAGCAGATCGACGTGAGTCCCGAACCGCCCAAGGGGGTGGACAACACCAAGACCATGGAGAGCTACAAGCGTTTCCTCGACCTGAACGCCGGAGACGCGGCCCTGCGCGAGGAGGCGATGCGCCGATTGGGCGATCTGAATCTCGAAAGCTCGGAATCGGAGCGCATCGAGCACGAACTGGCGACCAACGAGGGCCTCAGGGCGACGGAGGCGATTCATCTGTACTCGGCCTTGCTGAAGACCTATCCCAACTACGAGCGCAACGACTCGGTGCTGTATCAGCTGGCGCGGGCCTACGAGCTCAACGCGCAGCCCGACAAGGCCCTCGCGACGCTCGACAGGCTGGTCGCGAGCTACCCGAAGAGCCATTACATCGACGAGGTGCAGTTCCGCCGCGGCGAGATTTTGTTCTCGAACAAGTCCTATGCGGCGGCCCAAAGCGCCTACGAAGCGGTCATCAAGTTCGGCTCCGCGTCGGGCTTCTACAATCAAAGTCTCTACAAGCACGGCTGGTCGCTGTTCAAGCAGGGCCAGAGCGAGCGGAGCCTCGACTCCTTCTCCGGCGTCCTCGATTCGGTGCTGGTCTCGAAGAGCGATCCGAAGGCGCTGGTGGAGCTGGACAGCCTGAGCAAACCGAACCGGGAACTGGTCGAGGACACCTTCCGTGTCATGTCCATCACGTTCTCGTATCTGGAGGGATCGAAGTCCATCGATGAGTTCGTGAAGCACAGGAAACCGCGGCCGTACTATTACCTCTTGTACGCGCGGCTCGGCGACTTGTACGTCGAGAAGGAGCGCTACACGGATGCCGCGGACAGCTACCGCGCTTTCGTCTCCCAGGATCCCAACAACGAGAAAGCCCCGCTTCTCGAGATGCAGGCCATCGAGGCCTACTCCAAGGGCGGATTCCCGGATCTGGTGCTGCAGGGAAAAAAGGAGTTCGTCGAGAACTACAGCTACGGGACGCCCTTCTGGCAGGCCAGGACCCCGAAGGGCGAGCCGAAAGTCGTCGCCGAGCTCAAGACCAATCTGAAGGACGTGGCCCAGTACTATCACGCGGAGGCGCAGCGCACCAAGAACGTGGCGGACTACCAGGAAGCGGCGAAGTGGTACCGCAGCTACTTGACCTCGTTCCCGGACGATCCGGAATCCGCAGTCACCAATTTCCTGCTCGCCAGCACCCTGTACGAGAGCAAGCAATACCTCGAGGCTGCGCAGCAGTACGAGAACACCGCATATTCCTACGGCACGAACGACAAGGCCGCGGAAGCGGGTTACGCGGCGCTGGTTTCGTACGGCAAGGAGGAGGAGGCCTCCTCGGGCGATGCCAAGGCGAAGATTCACGCCAGGGAAGTCGACAGCTCCTTGAAATTCGCGCAAGCCTTCCCGACGCACCCCGAGGTGCCGCAAGTGCTGACGCGCGCGGCCTCCGATCTCTACGCCGCCAAGGATTACGCGCGCGCCACCGCCGCTGCGCAGAGCCTTCTGGCGCGTCAGCCTCCGGTAGACGCGGGCAAGCAGCGCATCGCCTATACGGTGATCGCCAATTCGAACTTCGAGCAGGGCCGATTCGACAAGGCCGAGGCGGGCTACGCGAGCGCTCAAGCGCTGATGGCGGCGAACGATCCCGAACGGCCGGCCATCGTCGAGCGGCTCGCCGCGTCG
This sequence comes from Steroidobacteraceae bacterium, assembly GCA_036501585.1. Classification (GTDB taxonomy): domain Bacteria; phylum Pseudomonadota; class Gammaproteobacteria; order Steroidobacterales; family Steroidobacteraceae; genus Bog-1198. The sequence continues at coordinate 4,037 of DASYAC010000064.1, read as the reverse complement.
ATCTACAAGCAGGGCGAGCAGAAGAACAAGGCCGGCGACAGCGCGGGCGCGGTGGACGATTTCCTCAGGGTCTCGAAACTGGCGCCTACCTCGAAGGTGCGTGCCAATGCGGATTTCGATGCCGGAGCGCTCCTCATCACCCAGAAGCAGTGGGACCGGGCCATCGTCGTGCTCGAGGATTTCCGCCGCAATTTCCCGCAAAGCCCGCTGCAGGAAGAGGTGACCCGCAAGCTCGCCGTGGCATATTCGGAATCGAACCATCCCGGACAGGCCGCCGTCGAATTCGAGATGATCGCCCAGTCGCCGGCCGAAACTCCCGAAGTCCAAAGAGAGGCGACGCTGCAGGCCGCCGAGCTGTACGACAAGGCCGGCAACACCGCGAAGTCGCGCGCAATGCTCGAGGCATTCGTGAAGCATTTCCCGCAGCCCTTGAACCCCGCCATGGAAGCGCGCAACAAATTGAGCGTGATCGCTCAGAAGTCGGGCGACTACACGGGCCGCGACTATTGGCTGAAGGAGATCATCAATGCCGACCGGGCAGCGGGAGCGGCCCGAACCGATCGCAGCAAGGCGCTCGCGGCGAAGGCGACCCTGACCTTGGCGGAGCCGGCGCGCGATGAATTCATGCGGGTCAAGCTGGTCGCACCCCTCAAGAAGTCCCTGGCCGAGAAGCGCAAGGCCATGGAGACCGCGCTCAAAGCCTACTCGCAGGCGGCCGACTACCAAGTGGCCGAGGTGACCACCGCGGCCACCTTCGAGAGCGCCGAACTCTATCGCCAATTGGGCAAGGATCTGATCAGCTCCGAACGCCCGAGGGGGCTGTCGAAGGACGAACTGGAGCAATACGACGTGCTGCTCGAGGAACAAGCCTTTCCGTTCGAGGAAAAGGCGATCCAACTGCATGAAATCAATACCGCGCGCGCCAAGGACGGTACCTACGATGAGTGGGTACAGAAGAGCTTCGCGGCGCTGGCACAACTCAACCCGGGGCGCTATGCCAAGGTGGAAATCAGTGAGCAGCAAGTCGATTCGATTCGTTAGCGCGGCGGCGGCGCTGGCGCTGATCGCCGGCTGCCACAGCGCGCCGCCGCGGCCCGCGCCTCCCGCCGCCCGCGCGCCGTCCGCCGTTGCGACGCCCGGTCCCGCCGGCGCGAGCACGCCTGCGGCCGCAGCGTCCGCGAAGGGTGGAACGTCTGGGACGGCGGGCGCACCGGGTGCCGCGGGTGCGCCCACGGCAGCCGGGTCGAAGCCCGCGGCGCCTGCCGCGCCGGTGCCGGAACGCGCAGCGCAGCAATATGCGCAGGCGTTGAGTCTGATGAAGGCGGGCCGCAGCACCGACGCCGAGCTGGAGTTCAAGCAGCTCGCGCTCGCCTACCCGGATTACGCGGGACCCGAGGTGAACCTGGGTCTTCTGTATTCGCGGGCGTCGCGCTTCGGGGACGCGGAGGCAGCCTTCGACGCGGCGCTGAAGCGCAATCCGGACGACGCCGTCGCCAACGATGAGCTCGGCATCGTGGAGCGCAAGCTCGGAAAATTTGCGCTGGCCGAGGCGGCTTACCAGCGTACCATTGCCTTGGACCCGGGCTACGCTGCGGCGTATTTCAACCTGGGTGTCCTGTACGACTTGTATCTCGGCGAGCCGAAAAAGGCGCTCGAGCAATTCGAGCATTACCTCACGCTGGCGGGCGACAACAAACAGGTCGCCGGCTGGGTGATCGAACTACGCAAGCGCGTCGGCGCCCCGGCGCCTGCCGTCAAGAAGGAACCCGCATGACCAGGGTGCCCCAGAGGATGATCCGTCTCACGGTAGTGGCTTGTATCGGCATCGCCGGATTCGCCGGACCGCGCTGGTCGGAGGGACAGACGCAGCCTCCTCCAGCGCCCGCCGGCGCGCCTGACACATCAGCGTCACATTCGAGTGCACAATCCGAGGCAGGTGAGCCGCGGGCCACGACATCGCCCGACGCTCCCTCGGCCGGCAGCTCGGGGACCGCCGCGGCCGTTCCCCAGGAGGAGGCTGCCCGAACCGGGCGCCGTGCGCAGTCGGCGAAGCCCGTGGGCAAGGCCGAGGGCACGGGCAAGGCCGAGGGCGGCGCAGGCAAGGTCGAGCCGGCCGGCAAAGCCGAGGGTGCAGGCAAAGCCGGGGGCGCAGGCAAGGCCGAGGGGAGCGGGAAATCCGCCGCGGTCGACAGATTGGAGCTACAGACGGCCACGGTGACCGGAGACCGGGAACAGCCCAAGGTGATGTATATCGTTCCCTGGAAGAGATCGGACATCGGCGATCTGTCGGGGAAGCCCATGAACAGCCTCCTGGATGAAGCCCTGGCGCCGGTCGACCGGGACGAATTCAAGCGTGAAGTCATGTATTACCAGGCCGTCCGGGCGGACGCGTCACAAAATGGTGCGGCGGCAAAGGGCCCGGCGGGTACCCAAGCCCCCCCACGGTGACCCGGGCGCCCCCACCGTAAGCTAGGGTGAGAAGTAAGTCATAGCCGATTTTACCGAATCTGGTTGAATCTCTTAGGGTTGCAGCGGGTCGGATTTTTAGGAGCGCAGAATGAATTTCATGAGTTCGGTCGTCAACTTCTTCAAGGACGGCGGGTTGTTCCTCTACCCGTTGGCCTTGATATTCGTGGTCGGCGTGTCGATCGCCATCGAGCGATTTGTCTACCTGACCCGCGAAACCATCCGCAATCGAACGCTGTGGGACAATCTCGTTCCCGCGTTGAGCGCCGGTAACTTCAAGCAAGTGGTGTCGCTCACGCAGAACTCGAAGGCGTCGATCGCCACGATTCTGAATTACGGAGTGGCCCGGGTGGCGAGCGCGCGCCGCCGTGACGACATCGAGAAGGCGATGGACGAGAGCCTGCTCGAGGTCATTCCGCGCATCGAGAAGCGCACCCACTTCCTCGCATCTCTCGCCAATGTCGGCCTGTTGATCGGCTTGCTCGGCACCATCACCGGCCTGATCGGCGCCTTCAGCGCCGTGGCGACGGCGAATCCGGCGGAAAAAGCCAGCTTGCTGGCGGCCGCGATCTCGGTTGCGATGAACAACACGGCCTCGGGCCTGGGTGTCGCCATCACGCTGCTGCTCTCGCACATGTTCCTCGAGTCGAAGACGACCAACCTGATCGACAGCCTGGAAATCGCGTCGGTGAAGTTCCTGAATTCGATCACCGAGCGCCAGCACGACGGCGTTCCGCAGACTCCGGCCGCGCCGGCGCCGCAGACCCGCGCGCCCGCCGCCGCCCGCGGCAGCATCTGAACATCGGCATGGTGGTCGGACGAACGGGACAAAGCCCATGAAGTCAAAATCCGCCAGCATGGTCCGGCGCAATCACGCCCGCTATCACCGCGGCCGCGATGATTTGAACATCGTGCCGATGATCGACATGATGGTGATCCTGGTGTTTTTCTTGATATTTACGGCGGTCTTCTCCAAGACCAACATCCTGCAGCTGAACCTTCCCGCGAACGCGAGCGCTCCGGTCGATCTGCCGAAGGGATTGAAGCTCGAGGTGATCATCCGCCCGAATGATCTGGTGGTGAACGACCGCAATTCCGGGCCGCTCAAGCTGCTGGAGAACACCGCGAGCGGCTACGATCTCGACGGTCTCTCGGAATTCATGCGCAAGGTGAAGGCTCAATTTCCGCAGATGACCGACGCCACCATCTTGCCGAGTCCGAACGTCTCCTACGATACCCTGGTCCAGGTCATGGACGCGGTGCGGGTCTACCAGATTCCCGAGCCGCCGTTCTCCAAGGCCGAGTTGTTCCCGGACATCTCCCTCGCGGACGCGCCCACATGACGCCCTACCGCATTCGAAGGCACCGGCAGCGGCGGCACGGCGCCAGCCATTACGCGCTGGTCCCGTTCATCGACATGATGACCATTTTGGTCGTGTTCCTGCTCGCCCATACCGCGGACGTGGACATCCTGCCGAACACCAAGAACATTCAGATTCCGCAATCGCTTTCCGACCGCAAACCGAGCGCCGCCGTGGTGGTGATGGTGACCAAGGATTCGGTATTCGTCG
>DASYAC010000063.1:0-30375 GCA_036501585.1 Steroidobacteraceae bacterium | reverse complement strand
ATCTCGGCTTCGGTGTCTGGCTTCGCAAGGGCGTGGCCGCGATTCTCTGGGACATGGAAAGGCATTAGCGGCGTCTCGATCTGCAACCGGCGCGGGCGTGCGGTCAGAGCGTGGCCTGGATCCAATCGACGAGCGCGCCGTGCACCGGGTCGCCTGCGCCATAGTCGCTTCGCGTGTCGTTGATGAATGAGACCAGGACGTATGTCTTGCCCGAGGCGCCGATCACGTAGCCGGCCACGGCGGTGACTCCGTCCAGATGACCGGTCTTGAGGCGCACGGACCCCGCGGCGGTATCCTGCATGCGGGAACGCAGGGTACCGTCGATTCCGGCGAGCGGAAGCGAGGCGATGAACTCGGGAGCCCAACGGCTGTGGTACGCGGCCCGAAGCATCGTCGCCATGTCGAGAGCCGAGATCCGTGCAGTGCGCGACAGTCCGGAGCCGTTGTCGATCACCAGATCCGCGAGCGGCAGCCCGCGTTCACGCGACCAATCGGCGATCGCCCGAGCGCCCTTGTCGGGAGTTGCGGGAACGCCGTAACGGTCCCCGCCGATCGTCAAGAACAGGTGCCGCGCCATCAGATTGTTGCTGTATTTGTTCGTCAGCCGGATCACCTCGCCGAGGGTCAGCGATTCGAAGCTCAACAAGGGTTGCGCGTCCGGCGGTGCGGCCTCGATGCGCATGCCGCCGTTGAACCCGCCGCCCGATTCGCGCCACAGCTCCACGAAGGTGCCGAAGGCGTAGCTCGGAGCCTCGAGCATCACCCGGGTGATGGTGCGCTCGAGGCATTGCCCGGACAGATCGCCGGAGAAAACGGCGCGATCCCATTGCGCCGACGATACCTCGAAATCCACCCGGGCAGCCTTTCCGCTGCAGCGGCCCGCCACGAAACCGATCCGGTTATCGATGGCGAGATTGACCGGTGCAGGCGTCGCGACGATGTCGACGCTCCGGGTCGCGGCGTTCGGTGCCAAGCGGAACTCGATGGACTGGAAATTCACCATCAGTGCGTCCGGCTCGACGTTGTAGGAGCGGTTCGGGCGGCCGTCGAACGCCCCCGGGTCTTCGGGGGGCAGCGCGAATGCCGTGTCGTCGATCACGATGTCGCCGCGTATGTCGTTCAGTCCCTTGGCGCGCAGCGCGTGCACGAAGCTCCACCATCGCTCCAGGGTCATGTACGGGTCGCCGCCGCCCCTCAGAACGAGGTCGCCCTTCAAAACACCGTCCTCCAGGACGCCGTGAACCAGAGCGTCCGTATGCCAGGTGTACGCCGGTCCCAGGAGGTCCAAGCTCGCGAAAGTCGTCACGAGCTTCATCGTGGATGCGGGGCTGCGAGGGGTGGCGGCGTTGAGGCTCGCGACCACCCGGCCCGAATCCACGTCGAGGACGGCGAAACTCGCCGTGCGGGGGGCAAGGCGTTCGGCGGCGAGCATGTGCGCGACCGGAGCGGGGACCACGCCGGTCGAGGCGAACGCTCCGCACGACACGAGTCCGGCCGCCCAGCACACTCCTGAAAGAAAACCACCCCGAGCTCTCATCGCAGCACCACACCTCGCCAGGCCCCGGATCGCCAGCGCAGAAACAGCATCATTCCCAAGCAACACACGTAAATCAGCGCGGCGATCCATCCGCCGACCGATCCCAGGCCATACTGCGGAAGCCAGTGAACCCACCCGGCGCCCGGTTGAAACGACAAGGCATGGGCGAGCGGCACGAACAGCGACCACGACAAGGCGAGCACCATGACCGAGGGTACCCGCACGTCGCCGGCGCCGCGCAGACAGGCGCCGCTCGCGATGTTGAAGCCGTCGAACAGCTGATATCCGGCGGCGATCCAGAGCAGCACATAGCCTTTCGCGGCCACCTCCGCGGCCTGCGGATCAGACGCATTGGTGAACCAGGGCATCAGCCACTTCCCCGCCGCCGCGACGATCACGCCGATCACGCCCATGTACGCCACGGCAAGGGCGATGATGCCATTACCGACCTTGAACGCCCACTCCGGAGTCTTCGCGCCGATGGCCTGGCCCACGAGCGTCGTGCCCGCCATGGCGATTCCCACCGCCGGCATGTAGCAAAAGGACGTGAGCACCAGCACGATCTGGGTCGAAGCGCCATCGACATTGCTCAAGCTCACCTGCATGAGCTGGAACAGCGCAAAGCCCAGGATATCGGCGGCATACAGGAGGCCCATGGGAAAGCCGAGCCGGAATTGCTCGATCAACGCACCGGGCTTCAGCCGGTAGGTTAAGTTCGACCGGTAGCGGCGGCGCATGGTCCGGTCGAGAAAGCAGAGGAGCGCCGCGCTCACACCGGCGAGCTGCGCGGCGCCGGTCGCCCAGGCGGACCCGGCGATGCCGAGTCCGAAATGAAATATGAACAGCTGATTGAAGGCGGCATTGATCAAGGCGACACCCGCGGTGATGCAAAGCGTGATGCCGGGCCGCCCGATGCCATTGAAGAACCCGAGGACCGAGTACAGCGCGATGCCCAGCGGCGCGCCGAGCATTCGCGGGAACCAGTACTCCAGCGCGAGATTCAGCGTGGCCGGCGGGATGCCGAATGGCGAGAAGATGCGGCTGCCGCCGAGCGCGAGCAGGGCGAACACCGGCACGGTGAACAGCGACGCCCAGAGCGCCGTCCAGGTCGCCTGCGAGGCGCGCGCGAGGCGCCGGGCGCCGTAGGCCTGGGCGACGAGGGTCTGAACGGACAGGCCGACGCCTCCGAAGAGCAGGATCAACACCAGGACGGGCCAGTACACCGCCCCCATTCCCGAGGTCGCCGCCGGAGAGAGGCGCCCGACGAACCAAGTATCGGTTGCATTCAGCACCGCTTGCACGGCACTGTTGAGCATGAAGGGGAGCGCGAGTGCGGCCACCGCCGCATAGTCCAGGCGCACCCGCCCGCTCGCGCTCCGCCGTTGACCGGGCGCAAGTTCTGGCGTCGGCGTATCGATCGAGTCCACTGATGGTTTTCCTGCGGCGAGCCGGCGAGGTTACCAGGCAATGAGCAAGAATGTAGAGCGCACCATTACCGCAAGCCTCACGGCGCGCGAGCTCGCGGCCGGTGTCTGGCAACTGTCGAGCGGTGAGGCCGGCGGGATCGACGTCATTCTGCGCGGCACGGACCTCGAAGCGCACGCGGCCCTCGAGGGTATTCGCGCGAGCAAGGCGGTGCTCGCGTGGCAGCGGAACGGCGCGCTCGTGACGCTGACCGCCCCCGGGGGTACGAGACAGATCCGGGCACGCACGGTCATCCTGCACGAGCCCCGGACACAGCTGTACGACGGGCTGCCCTTGGTGAGATTGGACGATGCCGCCAGGCGATTCTGGCGCCGGGTTTTCTGGCTGGTACGTATTCCCGGCGGCCGCCGGCTCCTGGGCTTGGTTGCCCGGCGCTCGGCCGGCACCAAGTAGCGCCGCTCCGGCGGCGCGGCGACTCCCGGCCGGGGAGGGCGAACTGCATCACAGGTCCCCCTTCATTTTATAAACGCAGTCTGCCGAGTCGGCAAATCGATATTAAGTAACACCGGGAACTGCGACGCGGATCGCGGATGGGAAGCGGCAATTACCTCAAATTCACGGCAGAGCATTCCCGTTCATCCATTACCCCAAGGGCGACTCCAAGAGCGGCATCCGTGCTGGACATCAAACCATTCCTCTCCGAGCCGGACGCGGCTGTGCCTTCCTTCGAGCCCTATGGACGCCTCTTGCGGATGCTGATGCCGAGCCTCAGGGGCGTGGTGGTTCACGACGGCCTTTGCAACCTCGCCTGGGCATCGGAAGACTGGGATCTCGCGGACGAGCTCGACTTCGCCAAAGAGGCGATCTCCAATGCGCTCACGGACCCGCACGAGTTTCCGGGCGTCGTCCGTCACGACGCGGACAGCGCCGTGTATTCGTTCGCGATGCGCGGCGAGCGTGTGGAGTCCCTGGGAGTCGTGAGTCTTCTGGTACGCCTCTCGGGGGCGCGCACGGAGGCACGTCCGCTCTCCTACATACGTCAGCTGGTACAACCTGCGCTCGAGTGCCTGCGCCGCGAATTGTCGCTGCGTTCCAAGCTCGGATCGAGCGAGCGGGACCTCGGAATACGTGAGCGCGACCTGTCGCTCATGCTCGAGATGTCGTCCACTCAATCCGCCACGGGTGAGGCGGACGAGTTCGACTTGATCCTGAAGACCGCCATCGAGCACATGGACTGCGCCCTCGTGGCGCTGTGGGTCCCCGACAAGAACATCGGGGTGTCGATGACACGCAGCGGAAATCCAATGTCTCCCGAGTCGCTGCATCGCGCGCAACTGCATCTGATGGCCTGGATGCAGCTGCAGCAGCGCACCATCGTCGTCAACCACATCTCCAAAGTGGCAAGCGACGTGGCGGCTCCCTACAAGATTCTGGCCTGCCCCGTCCGTCACCCCTCCGAACGCGTGATGGGAGTGATGGCGCTCTTCAATCCGGCGAGCGCACACGATTTCGATTCCCATCAAACGCGCGTCGCCGAGCTCCTGGCGAAGAAAGTGACCGTCATCATCCAGGCGCAGTACGATGCCGGCACCGGTCTCATGACCCGTCACTCGTTCGAGCGTCAGGCGAAATCACTGCTCGCCGCGGCCACCGAATCGAGCGCTCACAGCATTCTCTATCTGGACATCGACCGCCTGCACGTCATCAACGAGACCTTCGGCATGCATGTGGGCGACGACGTGATCGTCAGCGTCGCCGAATGCATGGCGAAGGCATTGCCTTCCAAGGCGCTGTCGGCCCGAATCTCGGGCGACCGGCTCGCTGCGCTCATCCCGGACTCGTCGATGGACGCGGCCGCCGAACTGGCGGAGCGCATCCGGGCGGCCGCCGCGGCCATCGTGCCGCGCGCAGGCCAGGGGTCGTTCGAGGTATCGGCCTCTTTGGGCGTCGCCCCCGTCGGGCGCGCCGACAATGCGCTGGCGCACGCCCTGGCCACCGCCGAGATCGCCTGCAAAGCCGCCAAAGACCGGGGACGCAACCGGGTCGAGGTGTTCCAGGATTCGGATCAGAGCATCATCCGGCGCCATACGGACATCCTGGTGATCGGCAAGCTCCGCGATGCCCTGGGCAACGACAGCTTCCGGCTCGATGCGCAGCCGATCCTGCCGCTTCGCGGCAACTACGGACGGCCGCGCTTCGAGCTTCTGATCCGCATGCTGGGCGACCGGGGCGAGATCATTCCGCCCGCGAAGTTCCTTTCTTCCGCGGAGCGTTATCAACTCATGCCGACGGTGGACCGCTGGGTCGTGCACCGGGCCTGCGAGCTTCTGGGCGAGCACAGCGCGGCGGTCGGCGAGGACATCGCGCGATTCGCGATCAACTTGTCGGGCCAGTCCCTTCAGGACGATACTTTCCTGGACTATGTGGTCGAGGAGATCAGGGCGAGCAAGCTTCCCCCGAACGTGCTGTGCTTCGAATTGACGGAGACCGCCACCGTGGGGAATCTCGAGAAGGCGCAGCGCTTCCTGCGGTCACTGCAGGATCTCGGATGCCAGTTCGCGCTCGACGATTTTGGCACGGGCGTGAGCTCACTGGCTTATTTGAAGGATCTGTCGGTCAACTATCTCAAGATCGACGGTACCTTTGTCCGGGATTCCCTTCACAACACTCGCAGCGAATCCATGATCAAGGCCATCGCGCAATTGGCAAAGGTCATGTGCATGGAGACCATCGCCGAGTACGTCGAGACGGACCAGTTGCGCGCGCGTATGGCGGATCTGGGCGTGGACTACGGCCAGGGATTCGCCATGGGCAAGGCTCAGCCGCTCGCCGAGCTGCTGCGTGAGTTGGCGATCTACGAGGCGAGCGTCAACAGTTGGGAAAGCGGGACGGCTCCGCTGCTGCCCGACCATGCGCTCGAGATCCCCACGCTCGTCGTCACCCACTGACTGGCGCCTCGGCCGAGGGGTCGCGGGTCCAAAGGCCGGCGCAGGCGGCATTCCCGAACGCGGACGGTCTTGTCCTCCAAAGTCTTACATGGTTTGGCACCAAATTGCCCTTGGTCCGGCCGGCCGCCGGTGGCGGAATGGCGATGTCGCCACTCTATCGAGGCTTGCCCCCATGTTGATTCTCACGCGACGCGCCGGTGAAGCGCTGCGAATCGGTGATGATATCGAAGTCACCGTCATGGCCGTCAACGGCTCCCAGGTTCGAATCGGCATCAATGCACCGCGCGAGGTGGCAGTGGACCGCGAGGAGATCGCGGAACGCAAGCGGCGCGACCGCGAGGCCTTGTTGGCGCCGCCCCCGGGAATGCCGGGACCGTCCAAGGGCATGCCGGCAGCCGGGAATGCCAGGCAGGAAGGCGGCGGCGCGAAAGCCCGGCCGTAAAGGCCGCCGGACACCGGGCTCGTCTTCGGACCCGTAATGATGCGCGATGTCAAGTTTTTGCACACGCGTCGAGTACCGCTACACTTGCGGCGCATGCGATCGAAATCGCAAGTCCAAGGTACTTACGACGAATGACTGCAACCTCCGCGCAGGCACCGGAACTCCTGGTGCAGACCTGGTTCAACTCGGATCGGCCGGTAAGCCTCGAATCGCTTCGCGGACGCGTGGTCGCCCTGGTCGCTTTTCAAGTGCTGTGTCCCAACTCGATCGCAGTCGCCATCCCGCAGGCTCGGCGGATTCACGAGACATTCGAGCCGAGCGACGTGGCGGTCGTCGGACTGCATGCCACATTCGAACACCATCAGGCGTACAGCCTCCCGCTGCTCAAGGCGTTCATTCACGAATATCGCCTGAAATTCCCGATCGGCCTCGACAGCGCGAACGCGGCCGGCCCGATCCCTCACACCATGGAACGCTACCAGATGCGCGGCACCCCGAGTCTGGTGCTCATCGATCGGCAGGGAATGATTCGAAAGCATGCCTTCGGCCCCGCCGACGATCTGCGCATCGGCGCGGAGATCGGCGCACTGGCGCAGGAGGCGGCGCCGCTGGTCGGCGCTTCCACGGTCAACGCCCAGCAGAGCACCGCCGGCCGGCCGCCCGCGGCGGCGTAGCCGACTTCAGTTTGCGAGCGCGAATCGAATCCGAATCCGCGCGCGCCGTGCGACCGGCTTGGCGTCGACGAGCACGGGCTTGTAGCGCCATTGCGCCAGCGCGCTCATGGCCGCCTGGTCGAACACTCCGCGCGGATTTGCGGCGCGCACCGAGAGGTCCGTGACCTGGCCCGATTCGGCCACGGTAAAGTCCAGCTCGACCCATCCCTGGATCGACTCTTCGCGCGCCTTGCGCGGGTATTCGGGCTGCACGGATTTTACGATGACCAGCCGCTGGGCATCGACTACATCCGCCGCGGAAGGCGCGCGATCGGCTACGGAGGGCGCGCGAGCCTCCCCGGTGTTCCCCTGCTCGTTGTTCGCCGTCGCGGCGCCAACCTCGGGCGCGGGCTCTTCGGCCGTCGTGGGAGGGTGGCCGACGTTTTCGGTCGGGCGCTGAGCGCCGGCCAGTAAGCGGCGAAGGTTGTCGATATTGGCCGGCGAGGCGATGCCGTCGGCGGCGTCGAGCCAGCCCGATGCGGTCTTGAAATCCTTGCGATCGATGGCGCTGCGGGCGGCATTCAAGAGAGCGAGGGCGAGGGCCTCGCTCGCGCGTTCCGCGGCATCGCTGTCAGGATTGCTCTTGATCGCTTCCTGCACGTAGAAGCGCGCGCTGTCATGCTCCGGCTCGACGAGGCGCCCTTCTTGCAGGCGCTGCATCGCCAGTGCGGCCGATGCGTCGGCCGGATCGGGCACGGGGCGAGTCCCGGCCGCAGCTGCCTCGGCCCGGGCGGAAGCGGCGGCGGACTTGAGCTGGCTGCGCGCCTTGGCAAGCTCGGCGGTGAGCAGCGCGATGCGTCCGCTCTGCGCGCCCGCCCGGCGTGCCATCTCGATGGCCGCCGCTGCGTCGTCCAATCGCTCCTCCAGCAACGCGTTCTGCGCGCGCGTCAGCATGAGCTCGTTGTCGGCGGTGGAGGGAACGGCGGCCGGCCGCTCGCCGGGGGACGCCGCCGGGGCGCTATCGGTGGTTGCCACGCCGGGTGCCGGGCTCGCGGCCGGGCTGGGACCGACGGGCTCGCGATCGCCGCGCGTCAGCGCCCAAAGGCCGCCCGCGATCGCGCAAATCACCGCGCAGCCGCCCGCCATCAACAGGGGGCCGTTCCGCGCGGGCTTGGCGCCGGCAGGCGTGGCCTCGGCGATGCGCTTGCGCAGATCTTCGTAGCGCTTGACTGCCGCGTCCGCGAACAATCGCGCACGGGCGGGCGACATGGGCTTGTGAATGAACCGGTACACCGTGCCGTCGCTGATCGACCGGGCGAGCTCGGTCTCGGCGTTGCGTGCGCCTGCGACCACGATGACCAGATCGGGAAACTGATGCTTGATCTGCGTGATGAACGGCACCCCCGGCTGGCGCAGCGCGTTCACATCGAGCACCAGGATGCCGACGCCGCCCGCCAGCAACAGGTCGCTGACTTTGTCCGGTGAGGGCACGTGCCAGAGCCTGCGGGAGAATCCGACGGCATCCCGCAACGTTTGCAGGAAGATCTCATCGGTGGTGAGGACGACCAGCTCGACGATGTCGCTCGCAAGGCTGAACCTCTGCGAATCCGTCGTCCGGCCGTCATCCTCGGGAGCTAGCACCGGCATGTTCCTCGGCCACTCATCCAAACCCTGAATTGAGCAGGCTAGTGTCATTCATCGGGTGACGCTATACGATACGGAGTCTCATGACGCAGACAACGCCTGCTGCACTGCGTCAAGTGATTTCTGTGACCGGCGACACATTGGCGAGCGCCCGGAGCTCGAGGCGGGGAGATGTTGTTGAGCGAGTCCATCGACATTCGATGCAAATTACCGATCGACCAGCGCGCCGCGCTGGAACAGCTTCTGTTCTTCAACGTCAACCAGCATCGCGTGCGCCTCGGGATCCAGGAGTCCATCGAGACCTACGGCGTCCCCGAGATCCATGAGCACGACGGCGGTCTGTCAATCCGCGTCGGAGACATCGAAGGGGTCCAATCCTTGTTCGCGGTATCCGATGGCGGCCGGCCGCTCGGCGTCGCGGTGTTCGTGCGGCTGGCACGCGAGCGTTTCGTGGTGCTGCATCTGGGCGTGCAGCAACCGTATACCGTCGCATCCGAATTGAACACCCGGGTTTTGCTCAAGTTGATGCACGAGATACGCAGCGCCGCGCGCCGTACGCACGGCGTCGATCGCATCGAGCTGGTCTACAAGCATCGCCATGCCGTGCGGCTGCACGTCTGAGCGCCTTCCCAGGTGAGTCGCGCCAAACGCCATGAGGACGGGAAGCTGCGCTGCGCGTGGTGCACCACCGACCCGGAGTACATCGCCTACCACGATGAAGAATGGGGCGTCGCGGTACACGACGAGCGGCGCCTGTTCGAGATGCTCTGCCTGGAGGGCGCCCAGGCGGGTCTCTCCTGGCTGACCATTCTGCGCAAGCGCGAGGCCTATCGGCGCGCGTTCGGCGGATTCGACGCCGAGGCCATGGCGCGATACGGAGCCGCGAAGCGCAAACGCCTGATGAACGATGCGGGAATCGTGCGCAATCGGCTCAAGATCGAGGCGTTCATCGGCAACGCGCGCGCTTACCTCCAGATCCGCGACAAAGCCGGCGCATTCGACGACTATCTCTGGCAATTCACCGACGGCAAGGTGCTGCGCCGCCGTCCCGCGAGGCTCGCCGGCCTCGCCACCACCACGCGCTACAGCGATGCCATGAGCAAGGACCTCAAGGGCAAAGGCTTTCGTTTCGTCGGTTCGACCATCTGCCACGCCTTCATGCAGGCCGTGGGGATGGTGGATGATCACCAGCGCGACTGCTGGGTGACCGGTCTTCCGGACCGCGCGGGAGAGACCGCGCGGGATGGATAGCCGCGATCCCGCGGGCCGCCCGCCCGCCGCGCTACTTCTTGGCGATGGAAGCGGCAGTCTGGCCGAAGAGGATCTTGCGCCGCTCCTCCGTCATCGCGGGATTGGTATCGAAGTTCGCCGCGAGCGCATAGGCTCGCGCCGTCGCCGGCCGGCGCTTGACGGCCTCGAACCAGCGCCTCAGGTGGGGGAAGTCCTCGAGCTTCTGACCCTGCGACTCATGCGGTACCACCCAGGGATACGCAGCCATGTCGGCGATGGAATAGGCGCCGGCAACGAACTCGCGGTCGGCCAGGCGATGGTTGAGCACGCCGTAAAGACGGTTGGTCTCCTTGACGTAGCGATCGATCGCATAGGGAATCTTCTCGGGCGCGTATCGCGAGAAGTGATGATTCTGCCCGGCCATCGGACCCAGTCCGCCCACTTGCCAGAACAGCCACTCCAGCACTTCGGTGCTGCCGCGCAGATCCGCCGGCAGGAACAGCTCGTTCTTCTGGGCGAGGTACAACAGGATCGCGCCGGACTCGAACACCGAAATCGGCGCTCCATGATCCAGCGGACTGTGGTCGACGATGGCCGGCATGCGGTTGTTCGGGGAGATGGCCAGGAAGCCGGCCTTGAACTGTTCTCCTGTGCCGATGTTCACGGGCACGAGCCGGTATGGAAGCTCCGCCTCTTCGAGGAACAGCGTGATCTTGTGCCCATTGGGCGTCGGCCAGTAGTACAGGTCGATCATGGCGGATTCTCCGGGGGTTCGAGCGGTATGTTATGCCTTCTCAAAATGGCGATGTCCACGTCCTCCTCGCGCGCCGCGGACCGCATCTCGCGCACGCGCGCGCGTGCGAGGGCGTTCGTCAGCCAGGGAAGCGTCGGCGCGTCGTACTCGCTCGCGGCGGATACGCGCCATTCCAGCGCCCGCCGCCGCTCCGCGACCGCGTGCGCGTCCCTGCTCTCCGGCGAGAACAGGTGTCTCTCGATCGTCAGGCCCGCCATCTGCACGGAGACGGCATCGCCGCGCTGCATGAGCTTGCACAGCTTCAGGCAGTTTTCGCGCCGCTCGGCGCCGGAAGAATCGCGGCACGCCGCGAGGAGCGGCGCGAACGGCGGTACGATCTCGGCGCCGGCGACCGCCATGGCTTCACTGAGCCGGCTCAAGTCGGACGGTACGTAGCCCGCGGGCAGTTCGTTTCCCGCCTTCTTCAGCGTATCGAACAGCAACACGACCGTGCGATTACGATAGATGTCGAACCGTCTCCCCTGGGCCATCTCCTGCAGGATTCGGGAGACCTCCTCCGGGTCCTTGTCTCTTTGGGCGACGGCGAGCGTTGCCATCCAGACTGCGCTGTTATCGGCGTCCACCCAGCGCATGGTGGTCGCGGGATTTCGAATGTCGCAACCCGCCGTCCCCGCACACAGCTCCAGGCGCAGCCAGCCGATGCCCGCGTCGTCGGGAGCGAGGTCGCTGGCCTTGGCTGCCAGGTCGACGGCCGTTGCCCTGGCGGGAGCGGAGTCGCCCCTGGATCGTTCCGGTCCGAGGAAGCTCAATGCGGCGGCGGCCGCCAGCGAGTTGGCGTCCTCGTGGGTGCTCAGCACCTGCGCCGCGGCAGACCGCCACGCGGAATATCGGCTCGAGTGCGGCGAGGAGGCTGCAGAGGCGCCTGTCGCCGATGCGGATTGCGCGGCCATCAACGCGATGGCCGGCAAGCATGGCTTCAACCATGGAAGGCGCATGGTGCTCGCGCCTTCGTCAGTAACTCTTCGCCCGGGTGAGCCCCGCGGTGATGGCCAGCCGCATGGCGTCCTCGACCGAAATATCGAGCGGCTGAATGATCTCGCGCGGCAGGTAGATGGTATAGCCGCCGAAGGCATAGCTCATGGGAAAGTACACCGTGACCCAGTCCCGCCCGCCATGGGCGTCCAGTACCGCCGGCGCGTCTTCGCGGGTGACGAACCCGATGGCATGCACGCCGGCAAAACGGGCCAGCACCACCCGCTGCAGATCGCGTTTCTCCCCGCTTCCCGACGGCAGGAGACTCACCACGTCGCGGAATCCGCCGTAGAGCGTCTTGACGAACGGAATGCGGCCGAGAAAATCATCCCAGTATTTGAGGAGAATCTTCCCCGCGTAGGCGTTGACGAGGCTGCCGACGATCAGCAGCAAGATGAAGCCCGCCAACAGCCCGAGACCCGGCCAATAATGCTCCGGGCTCACGATATCGAGCGCGATGAGGACGAGGCGCAGCCATCCTTCCACGGTATGCACCAGCCACCAGATCACGTAGACCGTGAGCGCGAGCGGCAGCACGGTGACGAGTCCGCTCATCGTCAGCGTCAGTATCTTCCTCAACAGGTTTCTCATGCCCCTATGATAGACAAAAGCGGCTTGCTACTGGCGCGGCAATAAGAACCGCAGGCCGCGATAGTCGAGCACGACGCCGTCGCGGCGGATGCGCTCGAGCACCGGCCCCTCCGCGAGCGTATTGCCCTCCCGGTATTTGTGCATGTTGATGTAGACGAACCGCTCCGCGGGCTTCGTAGCATACACATGGACATCGAGATGCAGGTCCGGCAACGCGTTGGCACCCCTCAGATCGAGCTCGCTGATCGTCGGCAGAACCTCCTGATCGGCCTTGTCCTCGCCGCTGGTGAGCAGCGGATCGCGCTCGCGCGCACGGGGCGCCGACGAGCCGGGCGGCTCGGTGCGGCTCGATTGCCCGGAAGTGCCGGACATCGCGCCGGCCTGCGGCTCGCTGTCGGCCGGGATCTCGGGCGCATAGACGGGCGGCGCCGCGTCCATCGGACTGAAGTGATGTTCGGGTGGATTCGAATCTGCGGTGGCGGCGGGGGGCGGGGCTGCCGCGGACGCAGACGCTCCCGTGGACGGAGACGCGGGGACGCTCTGCGGAAGCCCTGCCGGGGTCCCGGCGACGGGGGCGGACGAGGGTGACGCGGTCGGCGCGGTCGACGCCGGCCCCTGTGCCGGTACCTGAATGCTCGAGGCGGCGCCGGACGCTGCCGGGGCGGCGGCGCGCGTCTCGGCCGTCGGGCGGGCGGACAGGCTCGGCCAGCCGCCCCGCGCGAGGACGATGACGAGCACCGTGAGATTGACGGCCAGCAAGGCGGCGAGCGCGATCGCCCAAACCGGAAATCGCGGGCGCCTGGGCGCAGGACCGGTATCCATCAATCCCGGAACGTTCTGGCGCTGGCGCTCGATCTCTGATTTCTTCAGTGCGTCTAGGATGAAGGACATAGATACCCCGAGGGCTCCTAGCCGTGAGGCGTGAGAGGCGAGAGGAGCGGCGAGCCGGGCTCGGCCAGCGCGGTGTCGAGCACCACTTGCGTCTGCAGCCCGGCGACGCCATCGACGTTCAGCCGGTGTTCGCGCTGAAAGTTTTGAACCGCAATCGCGAGCTCCTGATCGTAGAGGTCATCGAGCGCGGGGTCCGATGCGGCGCCGTGCAGCGCATTCAAACTGCGGCGCAGCCACCTCACCTCATCTCCGCGCATACCCAGCGAGAGCAAGCGGGTGCGCGGGGTCTTCGGCTTCCACACGACCGTGAACTCGCCGAACCAGTCGCGCGAGAGCTCATCCAGCGGAACGCGCACGCCGTGCTCGCCCAGATCGAGCGTACCGTAGCCGTCGTCGAGCGCGGACAGCACGACGCGGTGTCTCTGTCCCTCGTCGTCGGTGAGCGTGAGGATGGCGGGGCGGTTCAGGGCGCGCACCTGCGCCCAGGAGCCGCGCTGGTCCAGACAGGCAAGGCCGGCTTTTTGCGCCTGCCCGCAGGGATCTTTGTCGTCCGCCATCGCAGTGCCCCAGAGCGCGAGCAGCCGGCGAAACGCGGCAGAGTCACCGGTGTTGGCGGCGTTCTCGGTCAGCAGCGCGTTGATCGAGACCCGCGGCGCCTCTTTCGGAGGCGAGGGGTTGGCGCCCGCGCCCGACGTCGCGCTCGTCGCCGCCGGCACCAGGCGAGCGGCCGGCAGGGGCTTCGCGGCGGCGTGCAGCGCCGAGCCCGGGTGCCGCCAGATGCTCGAGGTCAAAAACACGGTGGCGCAAACTCCGGCCAACGCCGCCGCTGCCGCGAGCCAGCCGAGCCACGACGGCACGAAGCGGCGGCCGTAGACTTCTCCCGCGGCGCGGCGCACCAGCGCCGGCGTCACCTTCTTGGTGTCCTCCGTGTACGCGCCGAGCAGCGCGCGGTCGCAGACCACGTTGATGACTCGGGGCACTCCGGAGGACACCCGATGCACCTCGCCGAGCGCCGCGGAGGTGAAGATCTCCCCGGACGCTCCCGCGACGCGCAGGCGATGGCGGATGTATTGTTCCGTCTCCCCCTTTGCGAGCGGATTCAGATGGTAGCGGCCGGTGATGCGCTGGGCCAGCTGACGAAGGTCGGTGCGGTCCAGGATCTCGCGCAGCTCGGGCTGGCCGATGAGAATGATCTGCAGCAACTTTTGAGTCGCGGTCTCCAGGTTGGTGAGCAGGCGAACCTGTTCCAGGACCTGGGCGGAGAGGTTCTGCGCCTCGTCGACGATGACGATCACGCGGCGGCCGTCGGCGTGTGCGGCCAACAGGCGCCGGTTCAGGGCGTCTACCATCTCCTTCACGCTGCTTCGGTTGGCCTCGTCCAATCCGAGTCCGAGTTCCTCGCAGATCGTCAGCAGGAACTCCACCGGCGTGACTCGGGGATTCAAGATCACGGCGACGTCCGCATGCTGCGGCACGCGCGAGAGGAGCGTGCGTACGACGGTGGTCTTGCCGGTGCCGACCTCGCCGGTCAGCTGGATGAAACCGCCGGATTCGTTGATCCCGTACAACAGGTGCGCGAGCGCCTCGGCGTGGCGCTCGCTCAAATACAGGTAGCGCGGGTCCGGCGTTATCGAGAACGGCTTTTCGATCAGGCCGAAGAAGCTGACGTACATGGCGGGTACGATGATAGCAAGCTCAGACTCGGCGCGGACCCGGGCGCGGCCCGCGCGGAAGCAGGCTCGCGCGAGTCAGTACGGTCGAGCCGAAGCGGTCCCGGATGCCGTCGACCGCCGCATCGAGGCGCGAGTCCTTGGCGGGTCCGGTCGAGAACAGGTCGGCCTGGCGCGGGGTACAGAGGTCGCCCGTCCCCACACCCAGCAATCGCAACGCCGCATTCGGTTGGCCGACCAGCCAGGCGGCGAGCAGGCGTCGAGCAGTGCCCGAGACGACGGCGGTGTCCTGTGTGGGCTGGCCGAGCACGCACTGGCGAGTGTAGGTCTTGAAGTCCGCGCGTCGAATCTTCACCGAGACGCGGCCGGCCGCGAGGCCATGAGCGCGCAGACGGGCGGCAGCGCGGTCGGCGAGCGCCACCAAGCGCCGTTCGAGCTCGCCCGCGTCGCGAATATCCGAGGCGAATGTCTCCTCCGCGCTGATGGATTTCTCCTCGCGATCCGCGACCACGGGACGTTCGTCGATGCCGAGCGCCAGCGCCCGCATGGCGTTGCCGTGCCTGCCGAACGCGCGCCACAGAGCCTGTTCGCTCGCGCGGGCGGCATCTCCGATGGTTTGGATACCGGCCGCTTGCACGGCCGGCAGCGATTTCCGTCCGACTCCGAACAGCCGTTGAATGGGCAGAGGATCGAGCACGTCGTGTAAATTCTCCGGCCCGATGCGGAACATGCCGTCGGGCTTGGCAAGGTCGGAGGCGATCTTGGCGAGCAGCTTATTGGGTGCGATCCCGACCGAGGCGCTAAGTTCAGTGGCCGCGCGAATTCGTCGACGGATCTCGGCGCCGATCGCCTCCGCATCGCCCAGGAGCCGACGGCTCGCGGTGACATCCAGAAACGCCTCATCCAGGGACAGTCCCTGCACCAACGGCGTGAATTCGCGAAAGATCGCGAACACCTGGACCGAGATTTCCTGGTACCGGCCCATGCGCGGCCGCACGCAAACGGCGTGGGGACAAAGCCTGAGCGCCTCGCGCATCGGCATCGCCGAGCGGACCCCGAAGCGCCGCACGGCGTAGCTGGCTGCGGCGACGACGCCCCGGCCGCCGGTGCCGCCGACGATCAGCGGCTTGCCTTTGAGCTCCGGACGATCCCGCTCTTCGACCGATGCGTAGAACGCATCCATGTCGACGTGCAGGATCGCCCGCACCGCGCCTACTTCACGGTGATGGTGATCTTCTGAGAGTGCAGCGTCGGATCGAAAGGGATGTGGCGATAGTCGGCGAACAACAGCTCGAGCGTGTGTTTGCCGGGGGTCAGGGTCACCGTGGTTTCGGTCTGGCCCTTGCCGAAATGCAGCACTTTGTCGGTCGCCGGGAGCGGCGCGTCGAGCTTCAGGTCGCTCAGGTCGGTGTCGATCAGCAAGTGGTGATGGCCGGTGTTGTCGAATTTGACGCCGGCGGGCGCGACGCCCATGCCTTTCAATCCGAACTTGACCGTCACGGGACTGTGCACCACGGCGCCGTTCCGGGGGGCGATGAAGTACACCTCGGCGCCGGCCGGGGCCGGCTGGCGATCCTGTGCGACTGCGGTGGCCGCCAAGACACTCGCGCCAAAGGCGAGCAACACACGATTCATAACGCTCTCCAGTTGGGTTTAGATGAGATCCTTCACTCCGTCGCGCTCCTCGCACAGCTCGCGATGCGTGGCGCGCATTTTCTCGCGGGAGAAATCGCTGATCTCGAGGCCCTTCACGATGCTGTAGCGGCCGCCCTTGCAGGTCACCGGATAGGAGTACACGACGCCTTCGGGAATGTCGTAACTGCCGTCGGAGGGCACCGCCATGCTGACCCAGTCGCCCTCGCGGGAGCCCAGCACCCAGGTATTGACGTGATCCACCGCCGCCGAAGCCGCCGAGGCGGCGGACGAGGATCCCCGCGCCTTGATGACGGCCGCGCCGCGCTGCTGCACGGTCGGGATGAAATGGTCCGCGAACCAGCGCTCGCCGACCAGAGGGATCGCGGGCTTGCCGTCGACGGTGGCGTGATGCAGGTCGGGATACTGGGTCGCCGAATGATTGCCCCAGATGATCATTTTCCCGATCTTGGAGACCGGAATCCCGGTCTTCTCGCTGACTTGGGAGATTCCCCGGTTATGGTCGAGGCGCGTCATCGCCGTGAATCGGTCCGGCGAGAGCGAGGGCGCGTTACGCTGCGCGATCAACGCATTGGTATTGGCGGGATTGCCGACCACCAGAACGCGCACGTCGCGGCTCGCCGCGGCATCCAGCGCTTTGCCCTGGGCCGAAAAAATCTTGGCGTTCTCGAGCAGCAGATCCTTGCGCTCCATGCCGGGCCCGCGCGGCCTCGCACCCACCAGCATCGCGATGTCGCAGTCCTTGAAAGCCGCGTGCGCATCGTCCGTCGCCGTCACTTTGTTGAGCGTGAGAAAGGCGCAGTCGTTCAGTTCCATGACCACGCCCTGGACCGCGGACTGGGCCGCGGGGATCTCGAGCAGATTCAGATTGATCGGCTGGTCCGCCCCGAGCATGTGGCCGGAAGCGACGCGGAAGGCGAGTGCATAGCCGATTTGCCCGGCGGCGCCCGTGATGGTGACGGTAACTGGCTTCTTCATGCGGGACCCCTGCTACAGAGGCGCTCAATGGTAGCCGAATGGGCGCCATGTCGCAGAGAGTTGCATGTCCCAGTGATATAGTTTACTATATAACCACGTAACTGATACACAGTGACACTTAGCAACTCAAAGGAAACTTCCATGAAAACTCAGATCACCCAGCAGCTGGCGGCCCTCGGTATGGCCTTGTTGATGAACGGCGCCATCGCCGGGGCGGTTGCCTATCTGTTCAGCGCGCAGGTGGCTAACGCCCAGTCGGTGGCGGTCCAGCTGGCTGCCGTCTGATCCAGGCCCCGGGCACAGGCGTTCTGCTAGATTACCGTGCTACATGGCCCCTACACAGGGTCGGCCACACCGAGCGTGGGAATGGACCCGAATTGGAACGACAATCAGCCGATCTATCGACAGCTGCGCGATCGAATGGTCGCCCTGATTCTCGAAGGCGCGCTGAAGGAGGGCGACCCATTGCCCTCCGTGCGCGCCGTGGCCGCCGATTATCGGCTGAACCCGCTGACCGTGCTGAAGGGCTACCAGCAGCTGGTGGACGAACGCCTGGTGGAAAAGCGCCGGGGGCGCGGGATGTATGTCAGCGAGGGCGCGCGCAAGGTGTTGCTGGCCGGCGAGCGCGACCGATTCCTGAACGACGAATGGCCGCGGATCCTGGCGGTCATCCGCCGTCTCGGATTCTCGGCGGAGGAGCTCTTTGCCCAAGAGCCCGCCGAGACCCATCCCGCTCCTGCGCCTCGCAGCGGCGAAACGACCGATTAAGTGAGCTCCACCATGTCTCCTCTCATCCAGGCGCGCGACCTCGGCAAGAAATTCGGATCCCGCGTTGCGCTAGACCATGTCAATTTCGCCGTTCAACCCGGCCGGATCGTCGGCCTGATCGGCCCGAACGGCGCCGGCAAGACCACGGCGCTGCGTGCGGTCCTCGGCCTCACCTCTTATGAGGGCACGCTCGAGGTGCTGGGACGCGAGCCGTTTCGAGAGCGCGCCGCGCTGATGAGCGAAGCGAGCTTCATCGCCGACGTCGCGGTGCTGCCTCCCTGGATCTCGGTCGAGCACGCGATCGAGTTCGTGGGCGGCGTGCACCCCCGGTTTCGCGCCGACCGGGCCCGCTCGCTCCTCGCCAAGGCCGACATCACGGGCCGCCGCCGCCTGCGCGAGCTGTCCAAAGGCATGAAGACCATGGTGCACCTGGCGCTCACCATGGCGATCGACGCGCGCCTTCTGGTGCTCGACGAGCCGACGCTCGGTCTCGACATCCTGGCGCGGCGCGAGTTCTACGACGCGCTGGTCAACGACTACATGGACGACACGCGCACCATTCTCATCACCACTCACCAGGTCGAAGAGATCGAAAATCTCCTCACCGACGTGCTGTTCATCGATCGGGGGCGCATCGTCCTCGATTGTTCGATGGAGGATATCGCCTCCCGCTACGCCGCCATCGCCGTCACCGAGGACCAGCTCGCGGCCGCGCGCGCCGAACAGCCCTTCCACGAGCGTCCCCTGCTCGGCAAGAGGGTCCTCTACTTCGAGCGCCCCGATCTCCAGAGGCTCGGTGCCTTCGGCGAGGTATCGACGCCGAGCGTCGCCGACCTGTTCGTCGCCAAGCTCTCCCGAGGTGCACCCGCATGAACACCTACGTGTGGCTGGTCAAGCGCGAATTCTGGGAGAACCGGGCCATCTGGATGATACCGGCCGCGATCGGCGTACTCCTCACGCTCGCCTCCCTGTTCGGAACGGTGGAGGCCACGTTCTTCGACTCCGCCGAAAGGACCCGCTCGATGGCGGCGATGATGTTCCTCGCCTTCGGCGCCCTGTTCTTCGCCGCGATGTCGCTCTACTCGTACTGGTACCTGCTCGACTGCCTGTATGCGGACCGCAAGGATCGCAGCGTCCTGTTCTGGAAGTCCCTGCCGATCTCCGATACCGCCACGGTGCTCTCCAAGCTCTTCGTCGCCCTCGTCGCCCTCCCGATGGTCTATTTCGCGGCAGCGGATGCGGCGAGCCTGCTCGCGGCCTTCGTACTTTCCGTGCGCGCCCACGCCCGGCTGGGCAACGCCCTGTGGCAGCCGGATCTCTGGCTGCAGCTGCAGGCGGTGTGGCTCTATGTCATCGTGACGACGGCTATCTGGTATCTGCCGGTCACCGGCTGGCTGCTCGTGGTCTCGGCCTGGGCCAAGCGCGCCGTGATGTTGTGGTCGGTGCTGCCGCCCCTCGCGGTCATCCTGGCCGAGCGTCTGTTCATCGGCACTCACGTGTGCCTGCGCGCGATCGACGACCGGCTGATCGGGTACGTCTCCCGGGCATTCGACGGCGACGCGGACTGGGCCGATAGCTGGTCCCGCGATCAGCCCTTCGCGGCGCCATCAGCGTGGCACATCCTGGACCCTCTGGGTTTCCTGTCGAGCCCGGCGACATGGATCGGCGCGCTGGTCGGGGCCGCGCTGATCGCCGCAGCCATTCAATTGCGCACGCGAAAGGCAGACTAACCGGCTGTCGCTTGCCAAGGACCGGTTAACGGCCCGCGCCGACATCGTCGCGCGACCGCTCTTGGGATTCATCGGCGAGGAGTGCAAAATAGCGCCTCGCCACCGCATAGTCCCGAGGAGCGTTGAATGTACAAGACCAAGATTGACCTACCCGAGAAAACCCGCCGTAACGTAATCGTCATACTCAACGAGCGCTTGAGCGATGCGATCGACTTGCAAAGCCAGGTCAAGCAGGCGCATTGGAACGTCAAGGGTCCGAATTTCATCGCGCTCCACGAGCTGTTCGACAAGATCTCGGATGTCGTCCTCGAGCACGTCGACGAGATCGCAGAGCGCATCACGAGCCTCGGCGGCACGGCCGAAGGAACCGTGGCGGTCGCCGCGAAGCGCAGCAAGCTCAAGAACTATCCCTTGAGCATCACCGCGGGCAAGGATCATCTTTTCTATCTGTCGACCCAGCTTTCCGTGTTCGGCAAGGCCGTAAGGTCGGCGATCGACGAGACCGGGGAGCTGGGAGATGCCGACACGGCGGACCTGTTCACGCAGGTCTCCCGCGAGATCGACAAGTACCTATGGTTCCTCGAGGCGCATCTGCAGGACAAGGCCTGACGGGATCGCGGGCCGGCGGGACCGCGCGGCCGGACCGCCCGGCCGGGACCGCCCGGGCCGCGCCCCCCCGTGCCGCGCGCAATGCGCTAATCAAGAAGATGCGAAAAGTAGCTGTTGCATAGGCGATTGAGCGGATCCGTGCGCTGGCGCAGCGCCCGGAACAGCTTGGCGCGCTCACCGAATGCCTTGACGACATGCTCCGGCTTCAAGGCGCGCGACTGATTGAACGTCGGCACTCCGCCCAAGGCGGACGCAAAATCGTTGAAGTCGATCAGGAACTCGTCCCAACCGCGATCGCCGGTCGAGGAAGGCTCGAGCGTGAACATCGGACCCGCGAAGCTCACGCTGAACAGGGAGTTCCTGTCCTGGTGCAGACGGCTGGCGCCGTTGACCACGTTGCATCGATAGCCGTGCTGCTTGTAGTAGGACTTGCAGAAGGCGAAGTACTCGCCGAGAAGCTTCGGAAAGCCGGCCTGCTGAAATCCCCACAAGGTATACGTGAAGCGCGACTTCCAGGCTTCCTGCGGAAATTCCCGGATCCACTCGTGCGGATACAAGACGACGTTGCGCGCGGCGCGATCCAGGGTCGCACGCAGCGCCCGCTGGACGCCCGACACGACCGCACCCGCGACGCCCGGGGAGGCGAGGACGCTCCCCACGGTCGAACCGAACGCCGGCAGGACGTTGCGCATCACGGATTTCTTGATCTGCCAGATGCCGGAACGGCTCACGCTCGCGGTCTCATCGAGCGTGCGCCGCTCCACGGTGATCTGATCATGGAAGGGTGAAATATGCAGCCGCAGCGCCCCCGGCTCGTTCACGATGCCGGAGAAACCCGCGCCGAATTCCTTGAGCGTCAGCACTTCGTAATCGATCTTGACCGGAGTGAGCGGCTGCACCTTGAATACGACTTCGGTTACGACGCCGAGAAGCCCGAAACTCGAGCAGAGCACCCGCCTCAAGTCGGCGTTGCGCTCGGTGATGGTCATCTGTTTGCCCTGCGGCGTGACCAGCTTGAGCTCGGTCACCAGCGAGGAGAGCTGCGCCACGCCGTTCTCGTAGGAGGCCTGAGGCAGGGTCGTCACGGCGGCCGCGCCGACGGTCATGTGTCCCATCTCCGGCGTGAGCGGGAGCTCCTGGCCGCGCTCGGCGAGCGCACGCGCCAGAGCGCCGATGCGCACCCCGGCTTGGGCACGGACTTCCGTCTCGCCGAATTCCAATATCTTGTCGAGCGAGCTCAGATTGACGGTGGTGCCGCCGTCCCCGCCGACGCAGCGCGTCTGCGAATAATCGCCGCCGACGATGCGCACCGGCGTCGGGAACTGCTTGGTATCGAGGAGCAGCGCCGGAATATCCTCCGCGCGCCGCGCCCGCATCACGAGTCTCGGCCGGCGATATAATCCGGACGCCGCTGTATCCGCACCCCGCGAACGACCGACTCTGGCTACCATGGTTCCCCCCGATCACTTGAACGGCAAAAGACCTTGCTGCGGGGGCATCAAAAACCGGAGGGGCTCTCACGCGCACTCGGTGCGTCTTTAGAGAACTGGCGACCCCGCTATCGTCAGGCTTCATGGAAGCCCCTTAGACCGGTGGTTTTGCGTCCCCGCCTTTCGGCGGGTTTGCCCTTGTACAGCGTGCTCACTATGCGAGCAGAAGGGGGGAAATGTAAAGTAATTTTTACCCCATCAAGAGCAAAGTCTCGGCATGCTCGACGGCTTCCGGCGTGCCGCATACCACGACCACGTCGCCCTCCTTGAAAACCGTGTCCGCCCCGGGTTCCCGGCCCACGATTCCGTCGCGCCGCACCGCGCTCACCGCGGCCTTGGAGCCCCTCCCGGCGAGATCCGCGATGCTCCGGCCGACCGCCCAGGCATGAGGAGGCAGGATGACGCTGTGAAGCTCTTCACGGAATGCGTGACTGTCATCCGGAATCGCCGAGCCGGCGGCGCGGAAATATTGGCGGAGCATCCCGTAACGATGGCTGCGGATGTCGTTCACGGTGCGGATCACCCGCGACACCGGCAGCTTCAAGAGCAGCAGCAGGTGGGAGAGGAGCATGAGGCTGGCCTCGAAGGTTTCCGGCACCACTTCGGTGGCCCCGGCGGCCTGAAGCTCGTCGAGCCTGGCATCGTCCTGCGTGCGTACCAGGATCGGCACATCGGCGCGCAGGGAGCGCGCCGAGCGCAGGATCCTGAGCGACACCGCGGGGCTCGCGAACGTGACCACCACGCAGCTCGCCCGCGACAGTCCGACGTTCTGAAGCACCTCGACCTGTCCCGCATCGCCGTAGACCACCGGGTCGCCCGCCTGGCGTCCCGCGCGAATGCGCTGAGGGTCGAGATCGAGCGCGATGTACTCGAAGCCCGTCTGTTCCAGCACCCGGGCGATATTCTGCCCCACCCTGCCGAAACCGCAGATCACCACGTGATCGCGCTCCGAGAGCGCCCGCGTGGTCTGCGCCTCGCGCATCGCTTCGGAATGCCGCGGCCCGGATTCGCGCAGGATCGCGCGCGTGATCCGCCGGTTGTGGCGAATCAAGAGCGGCGAAGCCACCATGGAGAGCACCGTGGCGGCGAGGAGCGGTTGAACCACGGCCGGATCGGCGAGCTCGCGTCGAAGCAGCAGCGTCAGCAACGCGAAGCCGAATTCGCCGCCCTGGCCGACCACCACGCCGACGCGCAGGGATTTGAACCAGCTCCCGGTGAAGGGCTTGGCGGCGACGGTCACGACGGCCGCCTTGAGCACCAGCATGGCGATGAGGATCGCGGTCACCAGCGGGAGGGTACGGAGCAGCAGACGGACATCGAGCAGCATCCCCACGGTGATGAAGAAGAGGCCGAGGAATATCTCGCGATAGGACCGGATGGTGGCTTCGATCTGGTGCCGGAACTCGGTCTCGGCCAGCATCATGCCGGCGAGGAAGGCCCCAAGGGCGAGCGACAGTCCGGCGGCCTCGGTGGCCCACGCGGATGCGAGCACCGCGAGCAGCACGGCGAGCGAGAACAGTTCCGCGGAACGAAATCCGGCGATCACGATGAACAGCGGTCGCAGCACCCAGCGTCCCGCGGCCAGCACCAGGAGGAGCGCGGCAGCGGCGATGCCGATGGCGGCGGCGACCTGCGCCGCGGCCGCATGCGTTGCCGCCGCGCTCGAGCCGCCGGCGGCGAGCGGCGACAGAAGGCCGAGGAACAAGGGGAAGCTCAGGTCCTGAAACAGGCAGATCGCCACGGCGAGGCGGCCGTGAGTGCGGTTGTTCTCCGACTGTTCCGTCAGCTGCGAGATGATGATGGCGGTGGATGACATGGCGACCGCGCCGCCGATGACGGTGGCGGCGGTGGGGGCGATCCCGAAGGCCCAGATCGCGATCGCAGCGACCAGCGCCGTGGTCACGATCACCTGCGCGCCGCCGACACCGAGCACCTCCCAGCGCATCGCCAGGAGCCGCGGCAGCGAAAACTCCAACCCGAGCGTGAACACCAGGAACACCACGCCGAAATCCGCGAGCAGCCGCGTGGTCTCGTTGTCCGTGACGACGCCCATCGCATCCGGTCCCAGAAGCATGCCCACGGCGAGATAGCCCAGAATCGCGGGCATGGCGAGTTTGCGCATGCCCGCGACCACGCCCACCGCGGCGGTGAGCAAGATCAAGATTTCCGAGAGCGGACCTCGATGCATGGGTGATGCGGAAGGTTTTTGAAATCCCTGGAGCGTTCCCTCGCCTGATAGCATATATCGATGACTATGCTGGCGCTCCATCGGGATGGCGCGGATTGGCGTCTCGAGCTCCGCGGCGATTGGTCGCTCAAGGGGCTCGAGACCATCGATACCGAGCTGAAGGCGCTGTCCGGACCCCTCACGGGCCGTCTGACCTGCGATTGGTCGGGCGCGGAGCACCCCGGGATCGGACCGGTGTGGGCGCTGCTCACGCGCCTCGCATTCCTCGGCAACGGGCAGCTCGAGATCCGCCACGAGGGTCATCCGCCGCACACCGTCGAGCTGCTGCGAAAACTGAATCTCGAGCTCTGCACGGCCCAGGGCAAGCGGGCGGTCGCGGTGCCGGATCACCAGGGCGCGGTCGCGAGGCTCGGCCGATGGACCGTCGTGCAGGGGACGGAAGGGGAGCGCGTGCTCGGTTTCTTCGGCCGCATCGCCATGGTGCTCGGAGCCGGCGTCTCGCGCCCCCGGGCGCTGCGATTCCCCTCCATCGTGCGTCACATCCATGAGACCGGCGTGACGGCCATCCCCATCGTGTCGCTGATCGCCTTCCTCATCAGCGTGGTGGTCGCTTATCTCGGCGCGCAGCAGCTGGCGCGCTTCGGCGCGACCATCTTCGTGGTCGACCTCGTGACCATCGCGGTTCTGCGGGAGATGGGAGTGCTCCTCACCGCGATCATCGTCGCGGGCCGCTCCGGGAGTGCGTTCGCCGCCGAGATCGGCGTCATGCAGCTCAACGAGGAGACCGACGCGCTGCGCGCCATGGGCTTGAACCCCATCGAGCTGCTGGTCGTCCCGCGGGTGGTCGCGCTGATGATCGCCTTGCCGCTCCTCACCATCGTCGCCGATGCGATGGGCCTCGCCGGGGGCGGCCTCCTGTCGCTGGTCCAGCTGCACATTCCGCCGGCGCAGTTCGTGACCCGGCTGCGCGAGGCGCTCAGCCCGACGACTTTCTGGGCGGGCCTCGTGAAGGCGCCGGTGTTCGCCATGCTGATCGGCATGGTCGGGTCGTACCGCGGAATGCAGGTGCGCGAATCCGCCCGCGAGCTGGGGCGCCTGACCACCATGGCGGTCGTGCAGTCCATTTTCCTGGTGATCTTCGCCGACGCGCTGTTCGCCATCCTGTTCGTTCAAATCGACTTCTGAGATATGACCCCATCCACCGAGGGCGCCCCGGCCGCCGAGACCCCGATCGTCCGCGTGCGGGGCCTCGTGAACCGCTTCGGAAAGCAAATCGTGCACGACGGCCTGAACTTCGAGGTGCGCGCCAACGAGATCATGGGCGTCGTCGGCGGCTCGGGTACCGGCAAGTCGGTGCTGCTTCGTAGCATGCTCGGATTGCGCCGGCCGCAGGCGGGCACCATCGAGGTGTACGGGCGGGATATCGACCAGCTCACGCCCGCCGAACGCCTCGCCATGGTCAAGAGCTACGGCGTCACCTTTCAGAACGGAGCGCTCATCAGCTCGCTCACCGTGGCACAGAACATTCAGCTGCCGCTGCGCGAAGCGTATTCGATGTCGGAGGATGCGCTCTACGAGCTGGTGCAGCTCAACCTGAGCCTCGTGGGCCTCGCGCCCGACGCCGCCGAGAAATATCCCGCGCAGCTCTCCGGGGGCATGGTGAAGCGGGCGGCGCTGGCCCGGGCGCTCAGCCTCGAGCCGAAACTGCTGTTCCTCGACGAGCCCACCTCGGGGCTGGATCCGATTTCCGCCTCTGACTTCGATGCGCTACTGTTGTATCTTCACGCTGAGCTCAAGCTTACGGTAGTCATGATCACCCACGACCTCGACAGCCTGTTTCGAACCTGCGACCGCGTGAGCGTCATCGTCGAGGGTCGCATGGTCACCGATACGCTCCCGGGGATTCTGCGCAATACCGATCCCTGGATCCACGAGTACTTCCACGGCCCCAGGGCCCGGAGGGCCGAGCTCGCGGAGGCCGATCACCATGGATAGCCGCCGTGGGTAGAGCGACGCGTGGATAGAGACACCAATTACGTCGTGGTCGGCGCGTTCGTGCTGCTGGTGATCGGCATGGCGGTGTCGTTCGTGTACTGGTACACCGACCACAGGGACAAGCGCACCTACCACCGCTATGAGATCTACTATGACGGGACCGTGAGCGGACTCACCGCCGGGAGTCCGGTACGCTATCTGGGCGTCGACGTGGGCAAGGTCGCGCACATCATGCTGGAGCCCAAGGAGCGCAAGCGCGTGGAGGTGATCGCGGACATCGACGCGAACGCCCCCATCGATGCCCGCACCCACGCGCTCCTCAGCCTGCAAGGGGTGACGGGATTGCTGTTCATCGACCTGGAGGAGGATCCCGAGTCCGAGGCCACCGGCCCGCTCCCCAAGGGAGCGCGCTATCCGGTCATCCGCTCGGCGCCCTCCGATATCGCGGTATTGATCCGCCGGCTCCCCGAACTCGCGAATCACGCCATCGAACTGGTCGACCACATGGACCAGGTATTCAGCGACGAGAACGTGCGCGCGTTCAAGGCGACCCTCGAGAATGTACGGCAGGCGAGCGAGCGCTCGCCCACGCTGCTCAAGGAAATCGGGCAAATGGTTGCCGATATCAGGCATGCCGCGGACGACGTGGACAGCTCCGCCGCCGATCTTCGGAGCGTCACGAACTCTTCCGCACCCGACCTGAAGGCGACGCTCGCCAACATTCGGCGCATCACCGACAGCCTGGCCAGCACCTCGGACCGCCTGAACGACTTCATCTCGCAGAACGAACCGGGTCTTTCCCGTTTCACCAACCAAAGCCTGCCCGAGCTCGAGCGGCTGCTGCGCGAGAGCCGCGATGCCGCGCACGATTTTCGCGAACTGGCCCGCTCGCTGAAGGAAGATCCGTCCAAGGTCCTGTACCAGCCGAACGATCGCGGCGTGGAGGTGCCGCGATGAGCTTGGCGCGCCGTCGCCGATGGCCGGCGCGCAAGTTCGCCGCCGCCCTCGCCGCTCTCCCGCTGGCGTTGTCGGGCTGCACGGGATCGCTTTTCAAGAGCAAGGAGCCCCCGCAAGCGGTGTATGTGCTGACCGTCGTGCCGGCGCCTGCAACTGCCGGCGCGGAAATACCGGCCGACCTCACCCTACTGCGCCCGCAAGTCCGACCAGGGATCGACACCAGTCAGATCGCGGCGCTTTATCCGGATCACCGTCTGGACCATTTCGCCGGGGCGCGCTGGAGCGGTCCGCTCGACGAGGTGCTGCAGAATTTCGCGCTCCAGGCGTTTCGCGCCGACGCGGGCGTCCGCAACGTTCACACGGATGCCTCGGCATTCGGCACCGGTTACTGGCTCGAGATCGATGTGGCTGATTTTCAGGCAGAGTACGGCGGCCCAAAGGAGACGGATTCGGGTCCTCCGACGGTCCACGTGCATCTGGTGGCAAGGCTTGGCACCTCGGGGGACCGGCGCGTGGTCGGGCAGTTCGAGGCGGATGTCCGCGAGCCCGCGTCGGACAACCGTTTGACCGCTATTGTCCAGGCCTACAATCGGGCCGCGAGCGCGGCGTTCGCCAGGATCGTGGCCGACACCGGGCAGACGCTCGGCCGCAAATAGCGGACGACGGGCCGGACGACGCGGGGGACGACGCAGCCGCTCAATAGGCCGCGAGTCCGGCCGCCTGCAGGACTCGGTAGGTCCAGTATCCCGGCGCCTCGCCGGCCGCCTGCGAGTCGTCGGGTGCCGAGGCCGACCAGGCGGCCTCGAATGCGTCCATGAAGCCATGAGCGGCGGCCGCCCGGTCCTGAAGCCTGAAATCGACGGCGGCGCTGAGATTGAGATCATCGAGACTCAACCTGGTGAAATCAGCCGAGCCCAGATTGATCCAAAGCTCCCGCCGATGGCGCACGATGGCCAAGGAGGAGATCGGCGCCCCGGCGCGCAGCCAGCGCATCTCGATTCGGCCGGCGCCCTCGCGCCTGAGCTCGGCGGCCACCGCACGGTTGGGCAGCGCGCCGGGATCGAGCAACAGCCGAATGCGCGCGCCCCGCGCGGCGGCGCGCATGGCTGCGCTCACCAAGGAGGGGTCGCTGAGCGCGGGCGTCGCCAAGCGGATCTCATCGCCGTCCGCGGCCGTCGAGAGGGCGTCGACCAGGGCTGCGCGGATCGCACCCTCGGTCAGAAATCGCGCGTCAATCGCGCCGACGCCCAAGCTCGCCGGCGGCGGCGCGCTCGGCAGCCGGTCGTCGCCCGTCGACCAGGCGGCTATCTTGAGCTCGCTCGCTGCCATGTCGCGGGCCACGCCGCCCGCGATCGCCACGGCGAGGTTCGCGCCGGAAGCCGCAGGGACCACGCCGATCCAGCCTCCCGAACCGTCATCGGCCACGAGAAGCTGCCGCCGGTCCGCCTTGACGGTCGACCGCCGGAGCGCGGCCAGAACGCCCGCGCGCGGCGCGACCTCATCGTACGGATCGCTCCACCACCCGATGCTCATGCGCCACAGCGCGCCATACCAGGGGAGCGGATCGCGCAGGCGGCCAAGACGAGTACGGACCACGATGATACCGGCCTGCTCGAGCGAATCGAGATAGTGGGCGGGCGTGCCGCCGTAGATCTCGGGAAGAGGATCCGCGAGGACGACGATCTTGATGTTGGGACGCTGGCGCTTGCGGATCAACAGGTGTTGCCCGGTCTCGCGTGCGAGAGGGGCTTGATCGAGGACGATCATCTGATCCGCCCGATCGATCACACCCAGTTCGCGCGCGAGAATGTTCCGGTGGCGGGCGGAATCCTCGATGACCTCGAGCTGGGACTCATCCAGCCGGGCGGTCAGCGAGGCCACGCGAGTGCCCCCCGGCAGCGGCTTGATCGTGTTCCAAGCCGCGATTGCCGCCCAGATCAGAACCGCCAATATCGCCGCGAAGCCGATGCGACGCACGTCAGCGCGCCAGCGGTTCCGCGCCGCGACGCAGCGTGAGATCCCGCGCGGACAGCATCAGCGGTGCGAGATGACCTGGCTGAGCGCAGCCGCCGGCGCGCAGAGCGCGCTGTGATGAGGCGCGCCGCGGGCCTGGTTCGCCAGGATCGCGAGAAGCTTCGCGGCCTCCATGGGCTCGCCGAACAGCCGACCCTGCGCGTAGAAGCAGCCGTGCTTGCGCAGAAATTCGAGCTGCTCGGAGTTCTCCACACCTTCCGCGATGACCTCCAGATCCAGGCTCTTGCCCATCTCGATGATGGTCCGGACCAGTGCCGCGTCGTTGGTGTCGACGGCGACATCGCGCACGAAGGACTGATCGATTTTCAACGTACCGATCGGAAACTGCTGCAAGGCGGAAAGCGAAGAGTAGCCGGTGCCGAAATCATCGATGGCCAGATGCAGCCCCATGGCGTACAGCTCCTTCAGCAGACCGATGGTGCGCTTCGGATCGGTCATCAAGGTGGTCTCGGTCACTTCGAGCTCGAAGCAGGTGGGCGACACTCCGTATTTCCCGAACACGCTCCGGCAGCGCGAGATGAAGTTGGACTGTTTCAATTGCCGCAGCGACAGATTGATGGCGATACGGCCGGGTTGTGCGACGGTGCCCTGCCATTCGCGATAATCCGCGCACACCCGATTCATCACCCAGTCGCCGATTTCCCATATGAGGCTGGTTTCCTCGGCGAGCGGAATGAATTGGGAGGGCGAGATGTCGCCGTGTCCCGGCAGGCGCCAGCGCAGAAGCGCTTCGGCGCCCACGACCCGGCCGCTGCGCAGATCCACCTTCGGCTGGTACAGGATCACCAACTCGTCGCGCTCCATCGCCCGGCGCAGCTTGCTCTTCAACATCAAACGCTCGACCGCGACCGCGTTCATCTGGGGTACGTAGAACGCCCAGGTATTGCCGCCGTTTTGCTTGGAGTGATACATGGCCGCATCGGCGTTGCGGATCAGATCGATCACGTTCTCCGCATCGTAGGGGGAGATCGCGATGCCGATGCTGGCCGTGAGATACACCTCCTGCTGATTCACATAGAAGGCCCGGCTGATCTCATCGAGGAGCGTGCGGGCGAGCGAGCCCAAGCTCGGACGGTTGTCGGCGTCGAGCGGCAGCTCGTCCACGAACATGGCGAACTCGTCGCCCGCCAAGCGCCCGATGACGGTGTCCTTGGAG
>DASYAC010000062.1:0-17236 GCA_036501585.1 Steroidobacteraceae bacterium | reverse complement strand
GACGGAGATGGTGATGCCGGGGGACAACATCAAGATCGTGGTGGAGCTGATCGCACCGATCGCGATGGAGCAGGGGTTGCGCTTCGCGATCCGCGAGGGCGGCAAAACCGTCGGCGCCGGCGTCGTATCGAAGGTCATCGCTTGATCTTTTTAACGGACGGGGTCGCTTCGACCCCGTTAATGTTGGCGCGTCAAGCGCCTGAATCAGGGCCACGCGCCGTAGGACATTTTCATGGCTAATCAGAACATTCGTATCCGCCTCAAGGCCTTCGATCATCGCTTGATCGACAAGTCGGCGCGCGAGATCGTCGATACCGCGAAGCGCACCGGCGCGACCGTCAAGGGCCCGGTGCCTCTGCCCATCAAGATGGAGCGCTTCACGGTGCTGGTCTCGCCCCATGGCGACAAAGACGCGCGTGACCAGTTCGAGATCCGGACCCACAAACGGCTCATGGACATCCTCAATCCGACCGACAAGACGGTGGATGCGCTGATGAAGCTCGAGCTGCCGGCGGGCGTGGACGTTCAGATCAAGTTGAATTAGGCGGATTCGAAGCCTCCAGCCGGGGGCTTCGACAAAGCGCGAGGAGCGTGTTCCGGCAGCGATCGAAAGGCGGCGTCGCCTGCTCCAAGATATGCGCATCCAGCTCGATCTCGTCCCGGCACCCGGCCGACTTCACGACCCGCGCCGCCTTGATGCTTTCCGAGGGATCGCCCCAGCCCAGCCGGCCGGTGGTCTCGAAGATCCTGTAGTGAGGACTCAATTCGGTCGCGAGGCCGAGCCACTGCGTCAATTCCCGCAGAACCAGCGCCGTGCGATCGAGGAGAAGCTCGGAATCTAAGAAGAAAGCGGGCGAGGCGCCGGCAGCGTCGCGCGTTTTCGCGATCTCCTCGAGCTGCGAAAGCCTCGTGACGTAGTATTCGAGCACCCTGTCGGGATCGCGATGCCAGTCGACGCCGGCATAGCTCCGTCCCATGGCGATGATGCTCTTGAGACTCGATTCCGGCTTCCGCACCATGAAAATCACCTTGGTCGCGGACGCCGTCAAGATCCGTTGGCTCAAGGCGTAGCCCTTGAGCACCTTGTCCAGCACATACCGCCCCTTGAGGGTATTCGAGTTGTCGATGGACACCTTGCATCGGAGCTTCAACAGATCGAGGGAGCTCGAGTATCCCTGATGCATCTCCGAATGGCCGGTGACCTCCGGATGGCTGCCGAGGATGTGCGACAGAAGCGAGGTATGGCAGCGCATATGGCTCAGAATGAACAGATATTCCTTGCGGGGAGACAGGACCAGAGGGTTTTTTGCCGTCGCCGCCAGGTATCGAGCAATTCGGGACGCCATGAAATCCTCAGAGCTCGGCGGCCGCTTCCGGACGACAGTTGCCGGTGAGCAGGTGGCCTATTCCAATGATGTTTCCGCCGAAGCGACCCAGGCGGTCGATGTGCTTTTCCGGACGAATGGCCTTCGCGGCGTTCATCAGCAGGGGCCGAACGCTCTTCGACCAAGCCTCCCGCGCGGACAACATCCCCTTCCTGTGCAGATACCAGGGATTCACCATCTGCGAGTAGCCGTACCGTTTTCCGGAGATCCGCCCGGACTTGATGCCGAGATGCACGCCGACCATCGAGCCGCATTGGATCAGCCGCCCTTGCCGGCCGACCGTCCTCGAAAAGTCCGCATCCTCCATCCACCCGTACAGCACCAGCCGTTCGTCGAAGCTTGCACCGCCGATCGCGGACATCCGATACGCCATGTTGCATCCATACAGATCTTTACACTCCGACAGTGCGGGAGTCTCGGCCGCCGCGGGAATGCCCGCTTCGATCAGCCTCGCCGCTTCCTCCCACGAGACCTCGTCCAGTTGCGCCCCATCGCGCAGCAACACGCCCGTCGCGCCGACCACGCTCTCATCGGTCCGGAAAACGTGCGCGCACTGCTCGATCCAGAGGGGCGCGGGCGCAAAATCGTCGTCGAAGAAGATCACGAGATCGCAGGCTGACCGAATCCTGTTCAATCCCCTGTTGCGCTGTATGCACGTGCCTGCGGAGCCGAAAACGTAGTCGACGTTCAGCGTCGTGAGGAGGTCGCTGTCAACGTCGTCGCGGCTGGTTGCCGAGACGACGACGAGCGAAGGACGCAGAGTTTGCCGCTCCAGCAGCCGCAACAGCTGGGCCGTGGCTCGAGGCCGGTCCTTCGTGGCAATTACAACCGCTGTCCGCATCGGATACATCGCGACGTTTCCCATGTTCACGGAGCCCCCTGCGGGACCGGTGCCTTCCAAGAAATTCGTCGCCTCCGTGGCGAGCGCTGGCGACCGAGGTTACATCACATAGGATCGGGATTACAATCACATGGATGATCCTGTTGCGATCGGGCGTCGCGGATTCCGAGCGCGCGGCGATCGGGCGTCGCGGACTCACGGCGCGCATCAGGGCTCCGTTGCGATCGGCTCGGCGATGATGCGGCGGATTTCCGGCAGACAGGAGCCGCAATTGGTGCCGGCCTTCAATCGGCGCCCGATCGACTGCAGATCGCCGGCACCCTCGGCGATCGCCGATTCGATGGAATACCGGCCCACGCCGAAGCAGGCGCAAACCAGCGGGCCGGCGTCCGGTGCCGACGGACGGCTCGCCAGGAGGCCCAGACGCTCATCCGCCGTCAAACTCGTCCGGTCGAACAGCGATGCCGGCCAGGATCGAGAAGGCAGATCGGGCCCCGGTCCGACGAACAAGCAGGACTCGAGCCGGCCATCGCGTAGAGCCGCCGCTCGATAGGTGCCGGCATGGGCATCTTCGTAGTCGATCCAGTCGGCTTGCCGCCCTGCCCGTAGCAGCGAGCGTGCCCAACCCGGCCAATGGCCCGGCACCCGGCGGCCGGCGATTTCATAGCGGCGGAATGCACCGCTTTCCGCGCAGGCCCAATAGCTCAGCCCCTCGAGCGCCAGCGGGCCGCGAGCGAGAGCGAAGCCGTACCAGTTGACCACGCAGGGTTCGATGCGGGCCGGCGTGGCCTTGAACTCCGGCTCGCCGCTCAGCGGGTCGACGCTCGGCGAGACCAATGCGCCCACGCGAGCGCTCGAAGACGTCGAGTCGCTCCAGTGGATGGGGGCGAAGAGCGCCCCGCGCGCAATCTCGCCGCTGATGCGCAGGCGCGCGGTCATTCGGCCCCACCGGGTGACGACGCGCACGAGCGCTCCGCCGACGACTCCGAAATGGCGCGCGTCCGCGCGATGCATGTCGACGAAGGGCTCCGGAAAGTGCGAGGAGAGGCTCGGTGAGCGGCCGGTGCGGGTCATGGTATGCCACTGATCCCGAATGCGGCCGGTGTTCAAGATCAAGGGATACTCGTCGTCCAGCGCGAACCTCGGAGCACGAGGGATGGTCGGTACCAGTCGCGCGCGCCCGTCGGGGTGATAAAAGCGGCCGCCGGCGAACAGGCGCTGCGTGCCGCGGCGACCGGCGGCCGGGACGGGCCATTGAACGGGCTCGAGGCGCGCGTAGGCCGGCTCGCCGAGCGCCGCCAGTCCGCCGACGTCGAAGGCGCGCGAGGAGCCGTTGCCCTCCGCGCTGAGACGAACATGCTCGTCGAAGATCTCGGCCGGACCCCGATAGCCGAAACCATGGCTGAAGCCCATCCGCTCAGCCACTCTGCAGATGATCCACCAGTCGGGTTTTGCCTCGCCCGCCGCCGGCAGGAAGCAGCGCTGCCGGGAGATATGCCGGTCCGAGTTGGTCACGGTGCCGTCCTTCTCTCCCCAGGCTGCCGCCGGCAGCAGTACGTGCGCGAGCGCGGCCGTGTCGGTTTGCGCCACCACATCGGACACCGCCACGAATTCGCAACGGCGCAACGCCTCGCGGGCGCGATCCGCATTGGGAAGGCTCACGACGGGATTGGTCGCCATGATCCAGAGTGCCTTGATCCGCCCCCGATGGACGGCCTCGAACAGCTCGACGGCTTTCAGACCCGGCCGCTCGGCCATTCGCGGCGACTTCCAGAACTCGCGCACCAGACGCCGGTGTTCGGCATTCTCCAGCTCCATGTGGGCGGCGAGCGAGTTCGCGAGACCGCCCACCTCGCGCCCACCCATGGCATTCGGCTGACCGGTCATCGAGAAGGGTCCCATGCCGGCGCGGCCGATACGTCCGGTCAGCAGGTGAACGTTGATGATGCTGTTGGCCTTGTCGGTCCCGGCGCCGGATTGATTGACGCCCTGAGAGAACAACGTCACGACGCGCTCGGTGTGGGTAAACCATCGGTAGAAGAGCCGCAGCGCCCCGGCGTCGAGGCCGCAGCCGCGCGCCGCGGCACCTACCTCCCCCGCCGTGTTGTCCGCCACCAGCAAAGTGCGCGCTCCGTTGCGCGTATGCCGGTCCAGAAACTCGCGGTCGGCCGCTCCGTGATTCGCCAGCCAGCTCAGAAGACCGTTGAACAGGAGAACATCGGTGCCCGCGCGCAGCGGCAGGTGAAGATCGGCGAGATCGCAGGTGGGGGTGCGCCGCGGATCGATGACCACCAGCCGCAGCGAGGGACGCCGTTCCTTCGCCTCGAGGATCCGCCGGTAGATCACCGGGTGACACCAGGCGGTGTTCGATCCCACCAGTACGATGAGATCGGCGAGGTCGAGATCTTCGTAGCTGGTCGGCACCAGATCCTCGCCGAATGCGCGCTTGTGAGCGGCGACGGCCGAGGCCATGCAGAGCCGGGAATTGGTATCGATGTTGGCCGAGCCGATGAAGCCCTTCATGAGCTTGTTGGCGACGTAGTAGTCCTCGGTCAGGAGCTGGCCGGACACGTAGAAGGCGACCGAGTCCGGACCGTGCTCATCGATCGCGCGGCGAAACCGCCGAGCGACCACATCGAGCGCGGCATCCCAGCCCACCTCTTCCCCGAGCACTCGCGGGCGCAGCAATCGGCCTTCCAGGCCCACGGTTTCGCCGAGCGCGCTGCCCTTGGAGCACAGGGCGCCGCGATTGGCGGGATGCAGAGGATCGCCGCGCACCCGCACCGCGCCGTCCTCGACCTTCGCCAGGATTCCGCATCCGACGCCGCAGTAGGGGCAGGTCGTCCGCGTCTCGGCGGCCGTCATGATCCGCCCGCAGCGCGCTTCTCGGGCGCGCCGAACAGCAGTTCGTTGCGGAGCGAGGCAACGCTCTCGCCTTTCTCGATCAACTCCACGTACCAGCGCCCGCCGCTGGTGTCGCCGTAGAGCACCGCCCCCCTGACCCGGTCGCGATGGAGGAGCAAGCGCCGGTAGACGCCGCGCGCGGCATCGCGCAACACCAGCGACTCGGTACCGGGTGCCGGGGCGCAATCCCCGGCCGAGAACAGATCGATACCTCCGACCTTCAGCGAGGCGGAGACCGGCTGCGGCCGAAATCCACGAACCGCTCGCTCGGCCAGGTATGCGGCGCAGATTCTGGCCTGGTCGAACAGCGGGGCGACCAAGCCGAAAGTTCGGCCGCGGTGCTGCACACACTCGCCCACGGCATAGATCGACGGGTCGTTGGTGAGCAGCGTGTCGTCGACGAGCACGCCTCGATCGCAATGCAAACCCGCGGCGCGCGCCAACTCGATGTTGGGGCGGACGCCGACCGCCATGACCACCAGGTCGCCGGCGAGCTCGCGGCCATCGGCCAGCCTGACGCCGGTGACCCGCGTTTTCCCCAGGATTTGCGCAGCCTCGGCGGGCATCGCGAACTCGATGCCGCGCTGCTCGAATTCGGTGCGCAGGAGTCCGGCGGCCGGCTCGTCGAGCTGACGCTCCATCAGATGCTTCTCGATGTGGACGACCGTGACGCTCATGCCGCGCCGGCGCAGTCCATGCGCCGCTTCCAGACCGAGCAGGCCGCCGCCGATCACGATGGCGCGGCGCTGCGTGCGCGCCGCCGTCATCATGGATTCGACGTCGCGCAGGTCTCTGAAGGAAATGACGCCGTCCAACGAGGTGCCCGGGATCCCGAGCACGATCGGCTGCGAACCCGTGGCGATCAGCAGCCGATCGTAGGCCACCTCGAGGCCGCTCCGTGAGCGCACCCGGCGCCGGGTGCGATCGATGTGCTCGATCGGATCGTCAGCCTGGAGCGTGATGCGGCGCCGGCTGTACCAGTCGGGAGGATGGGTCACGACCTCTGCGAGGGGCCGGTCCCCCGCCAGGAGCGGGGAGAGCAGCACCCGGTTATAGCTGCCCTGCGGTTCGCCGCCGAAGACGGTGATATCGTGCCGCTGCGGTTCGAACTCGAGCAGGTCCTCGAGCGTGCGCGCCGCGATCATCCCATTGCCGATCACCACGAGACGGCGCTTGTGCGCAGAGCGGCGCCGCGGCACCGCCTTGCCGCGGATCCAGATCTCCCCGTCCATGACGCGGGCGAGATAAGCCGGCACCGAGAGCGCGGGATCTTCGAGGCAGCGCCCCGTGATCAAGCTGAAGTGCTGCTTGTACATCGGCGAGGCCACGACGATCTCGCCGCCCAGGTCCCCGACGATGCCGCGCGCAATGACATTGGCCCCGCTCGCGGGATCGAGATTGCCGATCGCGTAGACCGCGTCCCGCACGCGAAAGACCGCGACCTCGTGTCCATCGACCCACGCGGCCGCGCCGCTTTCGGGCAGGATGTCCTCGAGCCCGCACACCCGCGTCCAGTGACGTGCCGGGGAGGAGGGCTCGGAGGGGCTCCTGAAGGCCGGGTTCACGCGGGCTCCCCGCGCTCGGCGCGCTCGTCCGCGCGCGCCGGCCGCGGCTGTCCGCGTTCATCGACGAACACGATGCGGCTGTCGGGCCGGTCGCTGTTCACGAAGTGGCGGAAGCGTTTCAGCGCCTGCGGATCGCCGATGGTCTTCTTCCACTCGCATTCATAGGAGTCGATCACGCGCTGCATGTCGGCCTCGAGCTCGGCGCC
Source organism: Steroidobacteraceae bacterium (assembly GCA_036501585.1). GTDB lineage: Bacteria > Pseudomonadota > Gammaproteobacteria > Steroidobacterales > Steroidobacteraceae > Bog-1198. The sequence continues at coordinate 10,335 of DASYAC010000062.1, read as the reverse complement.
GATGCCGAGACTGTCGTCGCAGACGACCTGTTTCAGGTACTCCAAGCCGCCCTCGAGGGCATCGCGCCAGACGGAGGTGCGCTGCAGACGCTCGGCGGTGCGGATGTAGAACATCAGGAATCGATCGACGTAGCGGATCAGGGTGGCCCTGTCGAGGTCGCCGGCCAGGAGCTCGGCGTGGCGCGGCTTCATCCCGCCGTTGCCGCATACGTAGAGATTCCAGCCCTTCTCGGTGGCGATCACGCCCACGTCCTTGCTCTGCGCCTCCGCGCATTCGCGCGTGCATCCGGAGACCGCGAACTTGATCTTGTGCGGCGAGCGCAAACCCTTGTAGCGGTTCTCGATGTCGATCGCGAGACCGACGCTGTCCTGCACGCCGTAGCGGCACCAGGTCGACCCGACGCAACTCTTCACCGTCCGAACCGCCTTCCCGTAGGCGTGGCCCGATTCGAATCCCGCGTCGATGAGCTCGCGCCAGATGAGCGGCAGCTGATGGATCTGCGCGCCGAGCATGTCGATGCGCTGCCCCCCGGTGATCTTGGTGTACAGCCTGAACTTCTGCGCAATCTCACCGATGGTGATGAGCTGACGCGGCGTGATCTCTCCGCCGGCGATGCGCGGCACGATCGAATACGATCCGTCCTTTTGAATATTCGCCAGGTAGTGGTCGTTCGAGTCCTGAAGCGGCGCCTTGTCGACGGCCAGCACATAGCCGTTCCAGCAGGAGGCGAGAATGGACGCGGCCGCCGGCTTGCAGATGTCGCACCCCAAGCCGCGGCCGTGCTTCGCGCGCAGCTCCTCGAACGTGCGCAGACCGCCGATGCGTACCAGGTGATGAAGCTCCTGCCGCGAGTAGTCGAAGTGCTCGCACAGACGATTGTCGACGGCCACGCCGCGGCCGGCGAGCTCGGCCTTCAAGATCCGGGCCACGAGCGGCGCACATCCCCCGCACGAACCGGCCGCCTTGGTGCATTGCTTGAGCGCGCTCACGGTCGTCGCGCCGCCCGCGATCGCGGCGCATAAGGCGCCCTTGCTGACGCCGTTGCAGGAGCAGATCTGCGCGCTATCCGGCAGTGCGCCCGGAGCGAGACCCGGCTGCCCTTCGCCGGGGCCGCCGGACTGCAGGATCAGCTGTTCCGGCGACTCGGGCAGGGCGAGCGCATTCTGAACGATCTGCAGCAGCGTGCCGTACTCCTCGGCGGAGCCGACCAGTATGGCGCCGAGGAGGCGCGTGCCGTCCCCGTTCAGGACCAGCTTCTTGTAGAGGCGTCGTCGATCGTCGACGAGAACGCACGCAGTCGAGCCGGGCGTCGTGCCCTGTGCATCCCCGATGGAGGCGACGTCGACGCCCATGAGCTTGAGTTTGGTGCTCATGTCGGCGCCCTCGAACCGCGGTCCCGGGTCGCCGTTGAGCTGTGAGGCGACGATGCCCGCCATCTGATAGCCGGGCGCGACCAGACCGTAGTGTTTGCCCTCGAAGGCCGCGCATTCGCCGATGGCGAAGATGGCAGGGTCGGAGGTACGGCATGCCGCGTCGATCATCACCCCGCCGCGCTCCCCCACGGCGAGCCCGGCGGCGCGCGCCAACTCGTCGCGCGGCCGAATACCCGCCGAGAAGACCACGAGATCCGTATCGAGCTCACCCCCGTCGGCGAAGCGGACGCGATGCGCATGCCGGTCCCCGTCGACGATCTCGACCGTCCGCTTGCCGGTATGAACCGCGACGCCGAGCTCTTCGATCCGCCCGCGGAGCATGCGTCCGCCCGCATCGTCGATCTGCACGGCCATCAGACGCTCGGCGAATTCGACGACATGCGTTTCGAGACCGAGATCGAGGAGCGCCTTGGCGGCCTCGAGGCCCAGAAGTCCGCCGCCCACCACGAGCCCCGAGTCCGCCTCCAGACTCGCGCTTTGAATCGCGGTCAGATCCTCGATGGTCCGGTAGACGTAGCAGCCGCTCCGATCGCTGCCCGGGATGGGCGGCACGAAGGGATAGGAGCCCGTTGCCAGGACCAGCCGATCATAGGAAAGCTCCCGGTCCCGGGAGGTGCGAACGATGCGCCGCCCGCGATCGATGGATACGGCGCGCTCGGAGAGCGAGAGCCCGATGCCGGTGCGCTCGAAGAATCCGGGCTCGACCAGCGACAAGTCCTCCGCAGTCTTTCCCGAGAAAAACGAGGTGAGATGCACGCGATCATAGGCAGGCCTCGGCTCCTCGCACAGTACGGATATCTCGAAGGCGTCCCGGCTCGCCTCGAGCCGCTCGAGGAGCCTGTGCCCGACCATGCCGTTGCCGATGACGACCAGCTTCATGACGAGGGCGGCGTCATTCGAGAGGCGCCGCATTCGCATCGAAGTCGAGGTCGGCGAGACGGTCGGGTACGGACCAGGACAACCATTGCCGTTGCACGGCGATCACCAGGATCAGCGCGGTCGCCGCCAAGATGCCGAAGGTGGCGAACCCGGGTTGGTAGCTCCCGCTCCGCTCCCTGGCCAATCCCATGACGACCGGCAGATAGAATCCTCCGATGCCGCCGGCGGCGCCGATCAGGCCCGTCATCAACCCCGTCTTGCCCTGCCAGCGTCGCGGAACCAGTTGAAAGGTGGCGCCGTTGCCGAGGCCGAAGCAGAGATAGAGCGCCGCGAGCAGCGCCACCGCTCCGGAGAGCGGCGGCATCCTGAGGGCGAAGCTCACGTTGCAGAGTGCGATGCCGAGCAGCAGCACCTTGAGCACCTTGACGCCGGACAGACGGTCCGCGAGAAAGCCGCCGACCGGACGCACCATCGCGCCGGTGAACGACAGTGCCGCCATCACCATGCCGGCATTCACTTTGGACAATTCGTATTGTGTCGTGAGCAGAAGACTCACGTAGGAGGACATGCCGACGAAGCCCCCGAACGTGATGCTGTAGACGAGCATCACGATCCACGTATCGCGCTGGCGCAGCACGGTGAGGTATCTGGCGGGCAGCAGCGCCAGCGCGACCCCGGCGCCGAGCGGAGGAAGGAGCAGCAGGCCGGTCTTTCCGGTGCCGAGCCAGCCCGCCTCGACCGCCAGAACCAGCGCCATGATGGAGCCGAGCGACAATGCGAACCCCGACAATGCGCGCGCGGCCCCGCCGCTCTTGACGCTGCGATCCTCCGCCCACAACAGCACGGCCGCCGCGGTGAGCAGCAGCAGCGGAAGGGCCGCCGCCGTGGCGTGCTGCCAGCCGTGGTGCTGGGCAAGGGTGGGGAATACGAATCCGTCGATCACGGCGCCCACGTTGCCTGCGGCCGCGAGTCCCAGCACGAGGCCCTGGACCCGCGGCGGATAGCTGCTGCCCGCCATGGGCAGCGCGACGGCGAAGCTCGCGCCGCCCACCCCGAGGAGCACGCCCAGCGCCAGAAGCAAGGTGTACGTGGGCGCGACGGGAAACAGGAGGACGAGCGACGGAATGGACGAGAGCACGATGCCGAGCAACGCGAGGCGCCTTCCGTCGGCGGACTGAAACAGATTGCCGAACGTCACGCGCACGATCGCGGCGCTCAGCACCGGGACGGCGACCAGGAAACCCGATTGCGCGGGAGACAACGACAGCTGCCTGGAAATGTACGGCGCCAGCGGCCCGAACATCACCCACACGGTGAATCCGGTATCGAAATACAGGAAACACGCCAGCAGCGTTTTCCAGTTTCCGGTTCTCAACGATGCGATCACTTGCTTCATCGGCATGCCCCGCGTTTCAAACGCCCAAAAAAAAGCCGCCAACAGTACGCACCCTTCAGAGGCGCGTACGGGTTGGCGGCGTTGCCTGTGCGGAGCCTTTGAAGCGGCCCCGCCCCGTGCAGGCGGCCCACGCCTGCCTGCGAACGAGGATAAAGCAACATCTGTGCCATGCACCCGGCGGCGCGTGCGACTCCATGGAGATCAACTTCTTACGGGCCGGCCGCGGCTCGCCGGCGCGCATCGCACGCGCATGCGTGATTCATTAGGGGGCGCGACGCGCGTTCCCTGCACGCAAAGCGTGCGGCGCATGCGGTGCTTGTACTTGCCGCCGGATCGATGGCAGAGTCGTCGAGGCGAGCGACATTTCACGCGTTCCCCTCCCGGGAGATCAATGGATCGCCTCGAGACACCGATCGACACAAGCGAGACGCCGCCGGCGCGCTTTCTGCGCTACGCCGAAGCCTGCCGCACGCTCGAGCTCGAGCGGCTGATCGTCGCGGCGGATCTCGTCAAAGGCATCGGTGCGCTCATTCATTCGCTGCAGAGGGAGCGCGGCGTTTCCTCGATATTTCTCGGGTCGAACGGAGGGCGCTTCGGCGACCGCCGGGACGCGCAGGCGCGCGAGAGCCGCGAGCTCGAGCGGCGGGTGCGCGCACGGCTCGAACGCATCGACGAAAAGCTCGATCGAACGAGTCTCGGAGCGAGATTCTACGTGCGCGTCGCGTTCGCTCTCGCCGCACTCGATACGCTCGCCGCCGCCCGCGAGCAGATAGCGGCGCTCGCGCCCGCCCCGCAGGATGCGGTCAAGGTATTCACGGACATCATCGGCGCGCTGCTCGCGGTGGGCTTCGAGGCGGCGAATATCGCTGCGGATCCCGCCGTCTCGCAGGTGCTGATCGCGCTGGTCAGCTTCGCGCAGGGAAAGGAATATGCCGGCCAGGAGCGCGCGACGGCGGGAGCCGGGATCTCGCGCGGCCGATTCGATCCGGCGGAGCGGCACCGTCTGCAGCAGGTGCAGGCGGCACAGGAGCGGGCTTTCGAAATCTTCGCCAAATTCGCCGGCGAAGAACACGCTGCGGCGTACCGCGAGTCGATGGATCGCGGAGGAGAGGCTGAAGAGCTCGCGCGAATGCGCGAGGCGATCGCGGAGGAGCACTCCGAGCAGCATGGCGAGGGCGGGCCACCGCGGATCAAAGCCGATGAATGGTACGATCTGACGACGCGGCGGATCGACAAGATGAAGGCGATGGAGGATCGGCTCACGGCGGATCTGGAGCGGCTCTGCGCCGGCAAGCTCGCGCAAGCCCGGGCTCGCGACAAGCGCGGCGGCGAGGCCGCCGTGCTGAATGCCTATCGACCTGGCGCACCGGTCGCCATGCTGATCGCGGAGATCGACTCCCCGGCCGTCGCCGAGGGGCTCGGCGTCGAGGGCGGCATCGGCTGCTACGCGCTCGATGCCGCGTTGCCAAAGCCCATGCGCTCGATTCTGGGCGTGATCGAAGCGCAGTCGCGCCATATCGACGACATCCGCATGCAGCTCGAGTCCGCCCGGCTTGCGTTGACGGAGCGCAAGAGCATCGAACGCGCCAAGGGATTGCTGATGAAGAGCCGCCGGCTGTCGGAGAACGAGGCTTACGCGTTGATGCGCCAGACGGCGATGAAGCAGAACAAGCGGATGCACGAGGTCGCGGAGGCCATCCTCAGCATGGCGGATCTCTTGCGGTAGCGGGCGCCCCGGCGGGCGGCGCCGCGCGCCGGCCCCTTGCGATGACCGACATGCTGTAGGGTACCCGCAGAACCCGATAGGAAGAGGAGGCGATCTTCCATGCCGAGCTATGAACCCTCCCTGCCCCATGCCGTCGAAGACATCGAGAACGTCTGGATCACGCTGTCGGACGGCTGCCGGCTGGCCGCGCGCCTCTGGCTCCCGGACGGCGGGACCCGGCCGGTCCCCGCGATCCTCGAATACATCCCCTACCGCAAGCGCGATTTCATGCGCCGGCGGGACGAGGGCATGCATCACTGGTTCGCGGGCCACGGCTACGCCGCGGTGCGCGTCGACATGCGCGGCTCGGGAGAATCGGACGGGATCCTGCACGATGAGTACCTCGCGCAGGAGCAGGACGACGCGCTCGAAGTGATCGGCTGGATTGCGCGCCAGCCGTGGTGCTCCGGGAACGTTGGCATGATGGGCAAGTCCTGGGGCGCCTACAACTCCCTGCAGGTCGCCGCCCGCCGGCCGCCCGCGCTCAAAGCCGTCATCGCCGTGATGGGGACCGATGACCGTTTCGCCGAGTGCATTCATTACTCGGGCGGTTGCCTGCTCAACGATAACTTCTGGTGGGGCTGCGTGATGCAGATCTTCAACGCACGGCCGCCGGATCCGGCGATCGTCGGCGAGCGATGGCGCGCGATGTGGTTGGAGAGGCTCGAAGCCGAACGATTCTGGCCGGAGCTCTGGCTGGAGCATCAGGCGCTCGACGATTACTGGAAGCACGGCTCGGTATGCTTCGACTACGGCGCAATCCAATGCCCGACCTGGTTCTGGGGCGGCTGGGCGGACCTGTATCGCGACACACCGCTTCGGTTGGCGGAGCATCTGCGGGTTCCACACCGCGTGACCGTGGGTCCCTGGGCGCATCTGTATCCGCACGAGGCGATTCCCGCGCCCGCCGTCGGTTTTCTGCAGGAGGCGCTGCGCTGGTGGGACCACTGGCTGAAGGGCAGGGACCTCGGAGTCATGAGCGAAGCGCCGTTCAATTTCTACATGATGGACGCCATCGGGCCGCAGTCTTCCCATGCCGCGCGCGCGGGGCGCTGGATCGCCGAGGAGCGCTGGCCCAGCCCGAACGTAAGCGTGCGCACGTTCACCTTGAATGCCCATGGGCTGGAAGAGCGGCCCGGCGAACGGCGGCCGCTGACGCTGCGGTCGCCGCAATCGACCGGACTCGCCTCGGGCGACTGGGGGAGCTTCGGCAATCCCGGCGATGTGCCGGGCGATCAGCGCGAGGATTCGTCCGGGTCGCTGGAATTCACCGGGGCGCCGCTCCCGCAACGATTGGAAATCCTGGGCAACTCGCGGGCGGTACTCGAGCTCTCTTCGGATCAGCCCGACGCGTTCGTCGCGGTCCGCCTGATCGACGTGGCACCGGACGGCGAGGCAACCTGCGTTGCGCGGGGGTTCTTGAATCTGACGCATCGCGACGGCCGCGAGGCCCCGAAGCCCCTGGTGCCGGGCGAACGCTACCGGGTCGAGGTGCCGTTGACCGGTACCGCGTACGCCTTCCCGGCGGGACACCGGATGAGGCTGGCGCTGTCGAGCGCCTACTGGCCCATCGTCTGGCCGTCCCCCGCCTCCGCGATGTTGACGCTGATTGCCGGGAGCTCGCAGCTTCTACTGCCCGTGAGAGCGGCCGAGGCGCCGTCGACGCCGCCCGTCGAGATGCCGGAGCCGGTCTGCGCCGAACCGTCGCGCGCCACGGTCCTGCGTCAGGGGCGCGTCGAGCGTTCGGTGACCACCGATCCCGTGACGGGAGAGGTCAATCACCGGCTGTATGTCGACGGCGGCGTATTCGGGGACTGGGGCAAGTTCCGGCTCGAGGCCGTCGATCTCGAGATGGGCCACGTGTTCGAGCGCAACTACCGGATCCGTCCCGATCAGCCCAATTCCGCCCGCGCCACCATGACGCAGTCGTATGAAATGGCGCGGGGCGACTGGCAGGTGAAGATCAACGCGGGCGCCGAGATGACCTCCACCCCTCAGGCCTTCGAGCTCACCGCATGGCTCGAGGCTCTGGAAGGCGATACAGTGGTCTGCCGTCGCGACTGGCGGTCGAGCATTCCGCGAAGGCAGGTGTAGCCGATGGCCATTTCCGAAGATCCCGTCAGCTTGGAGCGCCTGGAGCGGGTGCTTCTCCCCATCGGCGAGGCCTCCGGGCTCCCGAATGCGGCCTATGTCGACCAGGAGCATTTTCGCCGTGAACGCGATCAGGTGCTCGGCCGAACCTGGGCGGGTCTCGCCTTCTCGGACGCGCTCCCGGAGCGGCCGTACGCGTTGCCGGTGGATTTCATGGGATTGCCCTTGCTCATCACCCGCGACCGGGCGGGTACCTTGCGAGTGTTTCACAACGTGTGCAGCCACCGCGGCATCAAGCTGGTTGCCGAGCCAACCGAGGTACAGGGAGTCATCAACTGCCGCTATCACTGCTGGGCCTACTCGGTGAACGGGGATCTGAAGGCCACACCGCACATCGGCGGCGTGAACCGGCACACCTCGGAGGAATTCGACAATGCAGAGCACGGACTCCAAGCGGTGCGGAGCGCGGAGTTCATGGGCGTGATTTTCATCAATCTGAGCGGCGATGCGCCGGACTTCGAGCGGCACATCGCGCAACTCCGGCGGCGCGCGGCCGCGCTCCTGGGCGAGAACGGTTGGCGGGAGTTGCGTCCCGGAGTCGCGCATTCCCGGCTGGATCTCGAGGTCCGCTGCAACTGGAAGCTGGCGGTGGAGAATTATTGCGAGGCCTACCATCTGCCGTGGGTGCACCCGGCGCTCAACGAGTATTCGCGGCTCGAGGATCATTACTGCTTTTTCGACGCGGCAGATTTTGCCGGCCAGGGATCTCTCGCCTACCGGCTGAGCGATGTCGCGGGCACGCGCCTGCCCCGCCTCGCGCAATGGCCGGCGGATCGAACCCACGTGGCGGAATATCCTTCGCTCTATCCAAACGTGCTGCTCGGATTCCAGGCCGACCATGCCTTCGCCGTCATCCTCACGCCGGTCGCTCCGGGCCAGACCCGGGAGGAGGTCCGCATTTTCTATGTGGGAGACGGAGCCGCGTCGGACGCCTACGGCGCGTGCCGGGCGGCGACTCACGCGGCCTGGGACGTGGTGTTCCGCGAGGACGTGTTCGCGGTGGAGGGCATGCAGCAGGGACGCGCCTCGCCCGGTTACCAGGGCGGCGCGTTCTCGCCGGTCATGGACGCACCCACTCACCACTTTCATCGCTGGGTGGCGATGAAACTGGCGTCAGGGCACGGCCGCGATCCGAGGTGAACGATACGGGGCCGCAACCGGCGGGTAGCGGCGCAGCGGCCGCAGGCGGACCCGCCGCGGCGAGTCCGCCGGGGAAGACGTTGTTCGGCCAACCGCGCGGGCTCGCGACCCTGTTCTTCACGGAGATGTGGGAGCGCTTCACCTATTACGGCATGCGCGCGATCCTCATCCTGTTCATGGTGTCGGCGGTGTCGCAGGGGGGGCTGGGCATCGACGACAGGACGGCGAGCTCGATCTACGGCTTGTTCGTCGCGGGCTCGTATCTGTTTTCGCTGCTCGGCGGATGGATCGCGGACCGGCTCGTCGGAGGACAGCGCGCCGTGATCGGCGGCGCCGTATTCATCATGCTGGGCAATGCGATGCTGGCGTTCGGCATCACCCAGGTATTCTTCATGGGACTCGCATCGATTGCGCTGGGGGTGGGATTGCTCAAGCCCAACGTCAGCGCGCTGGTCGCAAATCTGTATCCCGAGGGCGGCTCGAGACGCGATGCGGGCTTCTCGCTGTTCTACATGGGGATCAACGTCGGCGCGCTTCTAGGCGCGCTCCTGGTGCCGCTCTGCGCCGAGCGCTTCGGATGGCACTCGGGATTCGCGCTGCCCGCGGCGGGGATGCTCGTCGGGCTCACGCAGTTCGTGATGACGCGCCGATATTTGAGCGCCGTCGACCTCGGTGTGCCCGTGAACGCGAGGCTCTCGGCCTGGATGCCGGTGATCGTGTTCGCGCTTGCGGCCGTCGGCACCGTCGCGCTGGTCGCGAGCGGCACGCTATCCATCGACGCGCCGGCGGTGGCTCGCGCGAGCTCCTGGCTGATCGGGTCGCTCGCGGCCGGGTACTTCGCCTATCTGATATTTTTCGCGGGGCTGAACGCCGCGGAACGGCGCCGCGCCTATGTGATGCTGGCGCTGTTCATCGCCTCCACGGTCTACTATGCCGGCGTGGAGCAGACGGGCACCTCCCTCACGCTGTTTGCCGACCGCTATACCGACCGCGATCTCTTCGGCTGGGTGATGCCGGCCGGGATTCTCCAAGGGGTGAGCTCCATCGTCGTCATCGTCTTCGCTCCTCTGTTCAGCGCGCTGTGGATCGGCCTCGGGCGCCGGGGCAGGGATCCGTCGACCCCCGTGAAATTCGCGGCCGGTTTGATGCTCATGGGGCTGGGATTTCTGGTGATGTACGTCGCCTCGATGCGGGTGATCGCGGGCCATCGGGTGCTGCCGACGTGGCTCGTGCTCTGCTACCTGGTGCAGATGTGGGGCGATCTGTGTCTGGCGCCGGTTGGCCTGTCCTCCATGACCAAGCTCGCGGCGCCGCGCTTCGTCGGACAGGTCATGGGCGTGTGGTTTCTGTCCATCGCGCTCGGCAACAACCTCGCCGGGCAGCTCGCGACGGAATACGACGCGGGCAACCTGGCCTCGCTCCCGGCGCTGTTCCTGAAGATCTTCGAGTGGGGCGCGGTGGGAGGCGGGGTGATGCTGGCGTTGAACGGGCCGCTCAAGCGGCTCATGGCGGGCGCGAGGTAGCGCGTCCGGGCCTGCTGACCCGCCGCAGCCGCCAATCGGCGTGATCC
>DASYAC010000061.1:0-4218 GCA_036501585.1 Steroidobacteraceae bacterium | reverse complement strand
CAAGCTCGGACGGTTGTCGGCGTCGAGCGGCAGCTCGTCCACGAACATGGCGAACTCGTCGCCCGCCAAGCGCCCGATGACGGTGTCCTTGGAGAGCGCCCGGGTCAGTCTCTCACTCAAGATCTCGAGCGTGCGGTCGCCGGCCGAGTGTCCGAAGGTGTCGTTGACCTCCTTGAAACGGTCCAGATCGAGGTAGAGGAGGGCGAGCGAGCGCTGACTGCGCCGCGAGCGGGCGATCGCCTGTTGCAGCATATGCTGGAACTGCATGCGATTCGGCATCTTCGTCAGCGTGTCGTAGCGCGCCAGGTACCGGATGCGCCGCTCCGCGCGTTTGCGCTCGGTGATGTTGCGCGCGACGTAGATATCGCCCTCGAACAGCGGGTCGGCCGAGGCGATCGCCGAGGCCGCCATGGACACCGGAATGGTCTGTCCGCTGGCGGTGCGCAGCACGGTCTCGCGGGCCTCCACGGCGGCAGGCGAGCTGGCGGCGGCGGCCAGATCGAAATTGCTGCGATGCGGCTCGTCGACCAAGCTGGCCAGCGGTTTGCCGATCAGATCGTCCTCGGAATAGCCGAGCAATGCCTCCGTGGCCTGGTTGCAGCTCTTGATGAGGCCGTCCGGCGAGGTGACGATCACCGAGTCGCTCAGGCTGTTGAGCACCGTATCGAGGTAATTCTTGGTAATGGTGGTTTCGGAGAGCTTCTGGCGCATGCGCTCGAGCGCGAGCTGCAGCTCGCCGATCTCATCGCGCCGGGCGACGTGCAGCGGGCTCGTGTAGTCACCCTCGCCGATGCGGTCCGCTGAACGAATCAGGGCCGAGATGGGTCTCGCGAGCTGGCGAGCCACGAACCAAGCCCCGAGCAAGCCGAACGCCACCAGGGGCAAGGTAACCCGCGCCAGAAAGCCCCGCATGCGCTTGAGCTGGCTGCCTTGCTGGTGTTCGAGCTGGGTGTGCACGCCCGCGAGCGTTGCCTGCATGGTCGAGCGGCTGACCCAGATCTTGAGAGTGCCGCCGCCGCGGGGGCCCTGTGCGGTCGTCACCGGCGGTATGGGCATCGTCAATACCAGGGGCTCGAGCGTTGCCGGCCCGGTCTGGGCGGCGCTGTCGGAGCCGCCGGTTTCCTGCGGATTCTCGCCGCTGAAGAGCACGGTGCCGCGGGCGTCCCGGACCTCGATCCGCTCGATGTCCCGCTCTCCCAGGAGCCGCCCCGCGGTGGGCGCGATCGCAGCGCCATTGTGGGCGGCGAGCGCGGGGGCCAGGAGCGCGCCGGTCATCTCGGCGACGCTGCTGCCGCGCACTTCGAGATCGTTCTGCAGCTTCTGTTCGACGGTCGCGTAAGTCAGCCGGGAGATGTCCGCGGTGTCGATCCGATGCTCGTAGTACGCCACCCCGCCGAGCAGCAGGGAAAGCCCCGCCCCGATCCCCAGGGCGAGCAGCAAATACTTGGATTTGAGGCTCTGCGGCATTGAAGGATGATACTCGTTCGTACCCCTGCCCATAAGGGGCCGGGTACAATCCTGTGTTATGACCGCGAAGATGCGCGTGGATATCTTTTCCGACACCATTTGTCCCTGGTGCTACCTGGGCAAGCGCCGGTTCGAGCTGGCGCTGGCCGCGCGCCCTCAATACGAGCCCCGTATCGATTGGCGTCCGTTCGAATTGAATCCGGACATGCCCTGGGAAGGCGCGGAGCGCGCGGCGTACATGGCCGCCAAATTCGGCGATATGTCCAAAATCGAAGAGACCCAGGCGACGCTCGTGCGCCTCGGCCAGGCGGTGGGCCTCGAGTTCCGTTTCGACTTGATCGAGCGAGTGCCCAACACCCGGCGCTCGCACATCTTGATCGCTCATGCGGCGCGTCACGGTCTCGCGAGCGAGGCGAAGGAGCGGATCATGCAGGCTTATTTCGAGGAGGGCTGCAACATCGGAGAGGTCGACGAGCTCGTGCGCCTCGCCGTCGAAGCGGGCCTCGGCGAGCGCGAGGCTCGCTCCGCGGTGGTGTTGCGCGAGGGTCAGGACGGCGTGGTCGCCTCGGAGCGCCATGCGGCCGTGCTCGGCATCACCGGGGTGCCTGCCTTCATTTTCGACCGGCAATATTCGGTCGCCGGCGCCCAGGAGATCGAGACGTTCATCCAGGTCATCGACCAGGTGGTGGATTTCGCGGCCACCCGCGAAACCGGCTCGTGACACCTGCGGAACTCACGGGGCGGGCCCGCACTCATATCGTCGATGTCGCGGACCCGTCGGGCGCGCTGCATGTTCACGCCGTCGCCGCATTCATGCAGCTGCGCCGGGCCGCGGCCGCCGACGGGTTCGATCTGGTTCCGGTGAGTGCCTTCCGCGACTTCGCGCGACAGCTCGCGATCTGGAACCGCAAATGGAGCGGAGAGGTGCCGCTGAACGACCCCGCCGGCAATGTCCTCGACTCCGCCCGCCTGTCCGAGGCCGAGCGTGTCGATGCCATCCTGTACTGGTCGGCTCTGCCGGGCGCGAGCCGTCACCACTGGGGAACGGACTTGGATCTCATCGATCGCAGGGCGCTTGCGCCGGGGTACCGGGTTCAGCTGGTGGCCGCCGAATACGCGCCACTGGGGCCGTTCGCGCGGCTCGCGGAGTGGCTCGAGGCGAATGCCTCCCGGTTCGGGTTCTTCAGGCCGTTCCGCGGGGTGCTCTCCGGCGTTCAGGCCGAGCCGTGGCATTTCAGCTTTGCGCCGGTCGCGGAGCCGGCGCGGCGCGGGCTCACGGCGGGGCTGCTGCGGGAGGCGCTGGAGCGTTCGGACTTGGCGGGGAAGGAGGCGGTGTTGCCGAGGGTTGAGGAGATTCATGCGCGGTATGTGGCTAGCATTGACTGGCCGTGAGGCAGAAGACGGGATGCGGCGTTGGGCGCGGTGCTTTCGGTTCGGTCTGGTTTGTTCATCGAGCCCCTACGGATCAGCGAGGCGTAGGGATCAGCGAGGCGTACGCGTCAGCGAGTCGGAGAAGAGACTCGCCGCAGCGGGTCCGCGTCGATGAACCGTGCATGAGCGCGAGCATCCTCGGCTCGAGGGCGGCGAGACGGCGGATCGTCGGTGCGGTTGCCGTTGAGAGCGCAGTGGCATGAAACATCTTCTCCGCAGCGAGCGCGGGCCCGACGATATCATCGTCAGTGAGCGCCGGTCCGTCGCCGGCGTGAGTGAAGAGGTCGCCACAAAAAAGGGTCTTGGTTGTTTGCTCAAAAATGACCCTTGCCTCCCAGTTGTGCGGAACGTGTGGCGTATCGATGTGCCGAACCTGCTTGCCACCGAGATCGATGACCTCGCCGTCGGCCAGCTTGCGCGGCGGGCGATCGCACAAGTCGTCGAGCGATACCATGCAGCCGGTGGCACCGTGTGCGACTTCGGCGCGTGGCGCGGCCGCGAGGAATTCGTTCATCGCACCGCATTCGTCGGATTCCACGTGCCCGAATGCGATCCAGCGGAGCCGCTGGAGCGGAATGATACGGGCGATCGCCTGCGACACGAGCGGGAACATGCGCCGCGGGCCGGTGTGGAAGAGGAGTGGATCTTCGGCGTCGATGAGAAACTGATTGAACGTGAAGCCGCCCGGTGCCGCCTCAGGGACGCACGTTGATAAGCGGAAGATGCGATCGGCTATCTCGTGAGTATTGGTCTGCACGGGGCATTTTCCTTTCATTGCGGCGGGCGTGTCCAGCGAAAGCCGGACCGATTGATTCAACAATACCCGAAGTTTTCGACCAGGTTACACCGATACGGCCTTATCACTTGATCAGCTGCCACCGCTTCCGTAAGGGCGCGTAATCACTTCCAGATAGTGGCCGTCAGGGTCGGGAAAGTAGACCCCGCGTCCGCCGTCGTTATGGTTGATCTCGCCAGGGCGACTACGTCTCGGATCGGCCCAGTACTGGATACCCTGCTCCCGGATGCGGCCGAAGACAGCATCGAAATCGGCCTCGGAAATCAGGAATGCGTAGTGCTGTGGCTGGATGGGTCCATCGGCAGCCGCAAAATCGAGAGACACTCCGTGGTCGAGCTCGACCACTACAAATGGGCCGAACTGAACTGGCGCCGGTCGCCCCAGTATCGCGGCCAGGAAACGGGCAGACTTAGTCTGGTCTGACGAGTACACGATGGTGTGATTGAGTTGAGCGGTCACGTGATTGGCCCTCGTCACCTTCGGCCGAGGGTAGCGGTCGCAAGGTTTATCCGTCTTCGCGCAGT
>DASYAC010000060.1:0-5990 GCA_036501585.1 Steroidobacteraceae bacterium | reverse complement strand
GTGAATTTGATCGTCTGGAAACGGGTGGCCGACGAGCAGCGCGCGGCGTTGCTCGAATCGCGGCTCCTGGAGGTGCGTGGTCAGGTCCAGCGCGAAGGCGACGTGCTGCACGTGATCGCACAGCGGCTCGGCAATCTGTCGGCGCTGCTCGGGGACCTTATGGTGGAGTCGCGGAATTTCCGCTAAGCGTCCTCGAACCCCGTCAGCACGTTCACCGCGTTCACCCCGACGTCCGCGATCGCATAGCCTCCCTCGAACACGAACAGCGTCGGCCACTTGCACGCGCCGATCATGCGCCCGTACGTGGAGAAGTCCTCGGACCTGAGCTTGAAGAAGCTGATCGGATCTTCCTCGAAGGTATCCACGCCGAGCGAGACCACCAGGGCATCGGGCGCGAAGCGGCGGATGCGCTCGAGCGCATCCGTCAGCGCCTGCGACCAGGCGGGAAAGCCCGAGCCCGGGGGCAGGGGCAGATTCATGGTGAAGCCGGTCCCGGCGCCCGCTCCCGTCTCGTCGGCGTAGCCTGAGAAATAGGGGAAGGCCTGTGCCGGGTCGCCGTGCAGCGAGACGTACAGCACGTCGGGTCGATCGTAAAAGATGTCCTGGGTGCCGTTACCGTGGTGGAAGTCCACGTCGAGGATGGCGACGCGCGCGGCGCCTCGATCGCGCAACATTTGGGCCGCGATGGCCGCGTTGTTCAAGAAGCAGTAGCCGCCATAGAGGTCGCGCGCCGCGTGATGCCCGGGAGGGCGGCACAGCGCAAAGGCGGATCGCGCACCCTTCTCGACGTGGCCGGCGGCGGTTACCGCAACGTCCGCCGCGGCGTGCGCCGCTTCCCACGTTCCGGCGCTGATCGAGGTCTCTCCCGCCATGGCGTAGTACCCGAGCTTTCCCGCGATTCCGTCGGGGCGGCGCTGCGCCATGCGCCGCGCAGGCCAGCAATCCGGGATGGCCTCGCCTTGGTTGCCGGCGGCGGTCCACTCGGCCCACGCGCTCTTCAGAAAATCCACGAAGCCCGGGTCGTGTACCTTCAGGACCGGGGCCAGGCCGAAGCGTGAGGGGCCCACGACGTGTCCGAGGCCCACGGCGCGAACGCGTTCCAGAACGATCTTGGCCCGCTCGGGACACTCGTGAGGGGGTACCAGCCGGCCCCCATGGAGCTCGGTCTTGGCGTTCCGCAGCAAATGATCATCGGTGAAAACAGTGATCACGCGGCTTCTCCGGGCCTATCCGCGGGAATCCAGGAGCTCCCGGGGCCTCAGCGGTGCTTTTTCTTCTTGCGGGCGGCCTTCTCGTCGGACTCTTCCTCGGTCCCGCCGGGATCGCCGATCTCGTAATCATCGAAGTCGCTCAGGAGCTCGGCCGTACGCCGCTCCTCCATCACCCTCTCGAGCCGGCGCCACGCGGGTTCGGCGCCCTTGGGCGCGCGCCGGCGCTGGGACTCGACGTCGCGCATGATGTGATCGACGTCGACATCGTCCACCGGCGCGGCATCTTCCGCGTCCTCTTCCTCGAACTCGTCCGATTCGGGTTTCTCGCTCATGCTGCAACGGTTTCCGCATCGACCACGCGCGGTTTATAAACGGAAAGACGCCTCAAGAGCAATAGCCTGACGCACACTCCCTCATTTCACCAGATCGTTGAGCTGGAAAATCGGCAGGAGCAGTGCGATCACGATGAACATGACGATCGCGCCCATGAGCACCACCATGAACGGCCCCAGCAGGTTCGTCAGGGTGGACAGGAGGCCGTCCATTTCCCGCTCTTGATTGCTCGCCGCGCGTTCGAGCATCTTTTCCAGCTCGCCGCTCGATTCGCCGCTCGATATCAAGTGGATCATCATGGGCGGAAATAATTTCCGCGCCGCCAGCGACTTGCCGATGGGCGCGCCCTCTCGGACGCGAAGCGCGGCTTCCTCCACGGCTTGGCGCATCGGCATGTTGCTGACCACCTCCGCGGAGATCCGCAGCGCGTCGAGCACCGGTACCGCGCTCGCGGTGAGAATGCTGAAGGTTCGGGAGAATCGCCCGGTATTCAGGCCGCGAATGAGCTTCCCCACGAGCGGCATGCGCAGCAGCGACCGATCCACCTTGAGACGGGCCTCGGGCGCCCTGACCCAGCGCGCGAAGCCCCAGATGGCCGCTGCGATCACCATGAGGCCGTAGAACCAGTAATGGCGGACGAAATCGCTCATGCCGATCAGCACCCGCGTCGCGATCGGCAGCTCCTGATGCCCGGACTCGAAAACGGCAACCACTTGCGGCACGACGTAGGCCAGCAGAAACGAGACGATGGCGAAGCACAGGACGAGGAGCACGATCGGGTAGACCAGCGCATTGCTGACCTGTTGTCCCATGACCTGCCGCGACTCGGTGTAGTCGGCCAGGCGCTCCAGCACCGAGTCGAGCTTGCCGGATTGCTCTCCCGCGGACACGGTGGCCCGGTAGATTTCGGGGAATGCCTGAGGGAAATCGCGCAGGCCGTCGGCCAGCGGATGGCCCTCCACCACTTTGCTCCGGACGCCGAGCACGATTCGTTGAACCCGGGGCTTTTCGGTCTGTTCGGCGACGGCCTGCAGCGATTCCTCGAGCGGCAACCCGGAACGCAGAAGCGTGGCAAGCTGGCGGGTCAGAAGCGCGAGATCCAGCGTCGAGAGGCCGCGGCGCATGAACGGGCGCCGCTTGCTCTGATTCTGCTGCTCGCGCTGCGCGGCTTCCTGGATTTCCATGGGCAGGAGCTGCTTTTCGCGCAGCAGCTGCCTCACGTGCTTGGCGGTGTCGCCTTCGATCAGCCCCTTGCGTTCCCGTCCTTGAGCGTCGAGGGCGACATATTCGAACGCGCCCATCCTAGTCCTCGCGGGTGACGCGGAGCACTTCTTCCAAGGTGGTCTCGCCGGCCATGACCTTGCGGCGCCCGTCGTCGCGGATGCCGGGGCTGGCCGAGCGCGCATAGCGCTCCAGATCCTGTTCCGAGGATCCGTCGTGGATCATGGTGCGCATGTGATCGTCCACCGCGATGAGCTCGTAGATGCCGGTTCGGCCGCGATAGCCCATGCCCGGCTCGCTGCTGGGGCGGTAGAGCTGAACCGGACCGTCCTTGGCATTGAGATTCAACAGGCGCCGCTCGTATTCGCCCGCCATGAACGGCTCGCGGGAATCGGGATTCAGCACCCGTACCAGGCGCTGAGCCAGCACGCCGATCAAGCTCGAGGACAAGAGGAACGGCTCGATGCCCATGTCGCGCAAGCGCGTCACGGCGCCCACGGCCGTATTGGTATGGAGGGTCGAGAGCACCAGGTGTCCGGTCAAGCTGGCCTGCACGGCGATCTGAGCGGTCTCGAGGTCGCGGATTTCGCCGATCATCACCACGTCGGGGTCCTGGCGCAGGATGGCGCGCAGCCCGCGCGCGAAGGTCATCTCGACCTTGGTATTCACCTGTGTCTGTCCGATACCGTCGATGTAGTACTCGATCGGGTCCTCGACGGTCATGATATTGCGGGTGTTGTCGTTGATGCGCTCGAGAGAGGCGTAGAGCGTCGTCGACTTTCCCGAACCGGTCGGGCCGGTCACCAGGATGATGCCGTGGGGCTTGTGGATGATCTCATCCATGGTGTCCTGTGTTTTCGGGTCCATGCCGAGCGAGGTGAGCTCGATACGTCCGGCTTGCTTGTCGAGCAAACGCAACACGACGCGCTCCCCGTGGCCCGAGGGAAGGGTGGAGACGCGCACGTCCACGGCGCGACCGGCGATACGCAAGGAAATCCGGCCGTCCTGCGGCAGGCGCCGTTCCGCGATGTCGAGCTTCGACATGACCTTGATGCGCGAGACCACGAGAGGCGCGACCGCTCGCTTGGTCTGCAGGACCTCGCGCAGCACGCCGTCGACTCGGAAGCGGATGACCAGCCGGTTCTCGTAGGGTTCGATGTGGATGTCCGAGGCGTTCTCCTTGACCGCCTGCGTCAGGAGCGCATTGATCAGCCGGATGATCGGCGCCTCATCGTCGCTTTCGAGCAGATCCGAGGACTCGGGAATGTCCTCGGCGAGGTGGGCCAGGTCGGTATTCTCGTCCAGTCCCTCGAGCATCTGCATGGTCGCGCCCGATCCCGCCTCGTAGGCGGCGCGCAGCAGCGAGTCGAATTTCTCCGCCGACACCCGTTCGAGCTTCAGCGGCACGCCGACGAACCGACGGACTTCGGCCAGCGCCTGCGGGGTCACGCCGGGTCGGCACACCGTGTCCGCGAGCTGATCCGTCACGCCCCGCACCAGGACGCCGTGGCGCTTGGCGAACGGAAAGGACAGCTTCCGCTGCTCGACCGGCTGTTCCAGCTCGGCGCTCATTTCGGCGGTACCGGCTGCGGCGCGGGCGCGACCTGGACCGGCGGCGCAATCGGAGTCGCCGGCGCGGGCTGCGCCGCGGGAGCCGGCTGCGAGGCCGGGGGCACCGGTTGCGGCGGCGATACGATCAGGCCCGGGGGTACCGGCTGAGCGCCCGGCGCGGGCTGAGGCGCCGGTGCGACGATGGTGCTCGTCCCGTTCGGATACCCGGCTTGCTTGTTGGGCATTTGCGGAATCGCCGGCTGCTTCTCGCCCGGCAGCAGGGTGATCTTACCCTTGTGCAGATTCCGCTGCTCCTCGCGGATCTGATTGTATTTCGTGGCGCTCACCTCCTCGGTCGCCGCCTGATCGCGCAGGATCTTCGGACGCAGGAAAACCAGCAAGTTGCTTTTCTGCCGCGAACCGCTCCGCGACTTGAACAGGTTGCCGAGCAGCGGGATCGCGCCGAGCACCGGCACCCGGTCCTCGCTCTCGGTCACCGTGTCCTGCATCAGGCCGCCGAGCACGATGATGCCGCCGTCCTCGATCAGAATGGTCGTCTTGATCGAGCGCTTATTGGTCGAGATATCGGACGAGTCGGCGAGCTTCGCCCCCGGCGAGGAGTCTTCCTGCTCGATCTTGAGCTGGATGGTGTTGCCCTCGCTGATGTGCGGCGTCACCTTGAGAATGGTTCCCACCTCCTCGCGCTGGATGGTCTCGAACGGGCTCGTGGTGCCGTTGACCGCCGCCGTGGAGCTCGAGTATTGGCCGGTGATCAGCGGAATTTCCTGCGTGACCTTCACCTCCGCCTCCTCGTTGTTCATGGTGACGACACGGGGCGTGGAGATGATGTTGCTGGTGCCGTCGCTGCGGATAGCCTGAATGATCGCCGCCAAGCCCTTGCCGGTGTTGGAGTTGTACGTGCCGACCGCGAACGTGGCGCCGGTCGGGATCACCGAGGAGAGGCCGGAGGCAGCCGTCGAGCCCGACAGCCCCGTGGTTCCGGTGGTATTCGTCGCGCTGTTGGTGAGTCCGCTCACCCCGCCCAGAGCCGCTGCGGCGATATCCACGATGCTGCTGCCGCCGCTGCCGGGGAAATTGGTGATGCCGTAGCCTAGATTGGAGCCGCCGTCCAGGAGCCATTGCACGCCGATATTGGCGCTCTTGTTGACAGCCACCTCGACGATCAAGGCCTCCACTTCGACCTGCGCGCGGCGGATATCGAGCTTGTCGATGACGGCCATGAGGTTCTTCATGATCTTCGGCGGCGCGGTCATGATGAGCGCATTGGTGGGCACGTCCGCCCAGATGGTGACGCTAGCATCGACGTTCGATCCGCCGCCGCCCCCGGCGGCACCGGCGGCGCCCCCGCCGCTCTGCGGGCCGGCCTGCGCTTTGGCGGTGGCGCTGGCCTGGCCCTTCAGCTTGTCGGCGAGCTTCTCGGCGTCCGCGTACAAGAGGTACCGTACCTCGGTTTCGCCGGCGCCGCCCGCCCTCGGGGTGTCGAGGTCGAGAATCAGCGCCTTTTCCTTCAGACGCATCGATTTCTCGCCGCTCAGCAGTACGCTGTTGGTGCGCTCATCGGCAACCAGCTTGACGGGAGCGCCGCCTTCGGCCCCCGCGCCGGCGCCCTGGTTCAGCGAATTGAGGGTCTTGACCACGTCCGAGGCGCTGGCA
>DASYAC010000059.1:0-17144 GCA_036501585.1 Steroidobacteraceae bacterium | reverse complement strand
CACGACCTCGCGCGGCTCCCCGCGGGGACGGTACACGCTGACCTTGCCGAACCGCTCGTAGGTGAACACCTCCGAGGGCTGGATCTCCGGTGCGGCGGCCGGCACGGACGGCGACGGCGATAGAGATCCCGCGTCGCCGGGAGGCGCAGCCGGTGCCGAGATCGCCATCGATGAGACTGCGGCGAGGAGAAGCGCGCCGATGGCGCGCTGCGCGACAAACGATTTCATCTTCTCCTCGATGGCGTGAGCTCCCTACTTCGTCAACACCTTGCTGACCCCGCCCGATATCAGTGACGTCACGTCGAGCAGCGCGCCCGCCATTCCCAGTCCCCCCGGTGCAGCAAGGTAGCGGGGACGCCAGACCGGCAGAAATTTCTCCTTGAACTTGCGCAGCCCCTCGAAGGGATAGAAGGTCTCGCCATAGCGCTGCACCATGCGCCCGAGCTTGTGCCACGCCGGCGCGAGCGCGTGCTCTTCGAGCCCGGCCAGAGGGGCCATTCCCAGACTGAACCATTGGTAGTGCTGCGCCCTGCCCCATAGCATGCACTCGACCAGCAGAAAATCGATCACGCCTTTGGGGGCCGCGTCGCTGTAGCGCATCAGATCGGCCGACAGCTCCGTGTCCGCGCCCGCACGCAAGATGTTGGCGAAGGCCACGATCGCGCCGGCCCTGCGCACCACGGCGATATCGAAGTGCGACAGATAAGCCTCGTCGAAATACCCCAGCGAGAAGCGTTTCTCGGCAGTGTTCTTGGCGCTCAGCCACGCGTCCGAGACCGCTCGCAGCTCGGGCATGAGCGGAGCCGTTTGTGCCCGCGGCACCACCTCGAATACCGCCCCGTCCTTCTGCGCGCGCCGATGCGGATGGCGCAGATCCGCGCGGGCCGCGCCCTCGAGCGAGAAATTATCGAGCGGCACCCGCGCCTCCTCGCCGAGCTTGCTGAGCGTCAATCCGAGGTCGATGTAGAGCGGCAGATTATTGGGCGTGATCTGGTAGAACACCGGCTCGACCGCCATGCCGTCGCAGTTCTCGATGAACGCCCAGACCAGGGGCTCGTAGAGCGCGGGCGGTCCCACGGGATCGCCCATGGAAACCCAGCTGCTGCCGGATGCCTGGTACATGATGAACGCCGTGCGTTGCGGGTTGAACATCAGATTCTTGTCGCCGAGCAGCGCGAGATTGGCCGACGCATCGTGAGCGTTCTCGATCAGCACGGCGGCACGCTCGAGGTCGGTCGGACTCGGCGCCGAGATCGGGGGCTTGGAGGGACGCAGGAGACGCCAGAGCGCATACGCCGCGGCAATCATGGCCGCGACGAGCAGTGCCCGGAGGCTTCGCGGGGCCGGCGAATCGAACGCGAACTCCCACCACAGATCCCTGCTGTAGGGAACGTACCGGTAGTCGAACAGCACGAGCCACACCGACGCCCCGAGCACCAGGAGTACCGCAATGACCCAGGACAGCGAGTAGCGCTGTTCGATCAGCGAGGCGCGCCTGCGAAAGCGCGCGCGCGCCGACATCAGGCCGACGGCGACGGCTCCCAGGATGACGGCCTCTTCGTAATCGAAGCCCTTGAGCAGCGACAGGAGAACGCCGGCGCACAAGAGCCACATGGTGAGATACCACGCGGCGTCGAGCCGGCGGTACAGACCATGCGCCAGAACCAGGAGGCCGACCCCGACCGCGCTGCCCAGCAAATGCGAGAGCTCCAGCACGGGCAGCGGCACGAAATGACGCAGCCAATCCACCCGGTTCACCAGGCCGGGCGTCGAGCCCGAAAACAACAGCACCGCGCCGGCCCCGAAGACCGCCAGCGCGCTCGCCTGCGGAGTGAGGGTGCTGAGCCAGGTGCGCGCGAGCTCCGCGACTCGCACCATCGGAGCGCGATGCGCCCAGAGCTCGTGAGCCCCCAGTAGCGCCAGCGCCACAGCGAACGGGATCAGATAGTAGATGATGCGATAGGCGAGCAGCGCACCCAGCAACTCATCGGGCGGTACCGTCTTGAAGAGGAGCAGCAGGACCGACTCGAACACGCCGACCCCACCCGGCACATTGCTGATGATGCCGGCGGCAATGGCGATGATGAACATCGCCGCGAAGGCGGGAAAGCCGATGTGCGCGTGCGCGGGTAGAAGCGAAAAGAGGACGCCGGCGGCGCACAGGAGGTCTCCCGAGGCCACGCCGATCTGAGCGAACGCGATGCGCGGGCTCGGAATGGGAATCACGATCTTGCGCCAGCGCAGCGGCTGGGGCCGGTTGCACGCCAGGATCAAGTAAGCCGTCACCCCGACCAGCAGCGCACAGCCCGCCAGCACGATGATCGAGCGGTGCACGTGGAACACGCTGAGCACATTGCCCGATAGAGCCGCCTCCGACAGCAATGACAAGCCGAGAAGAGCGGCGGATCCGAGCGCGAACGTCAACGTGCCGAACGCGACCACGGTCGCGATTTGCTTGGCCGAGAGCCCCAGCATCGAGTACGCCCGGAAGCGGATCGCCCCGCCGCTCAAGGTATTCACGCCGACGTTGTGGCCTATCGCGTATCCCATGAAGGAAACCAGCGCGAGCCGCGGATAGGGCAGCCGGGCGTCCGCGAACTTCAGGCCCAAGGCGTCGTAAAGCGTCAACACCCCGTAGCCGGCCGCGGTCAGGAGCGCGGCGCTCCCGAGCTGGGAAGAGCGGATGGCCCGCATGTGCGCGAGGATGTCCTGCCACCGGTACTGCCCGATCACGTGGTGCAGCCACCAGAGGGCGATCCCGAAGAGGGCGATCCCGAGCAGCGTCGTCCACGTCGGGACCTTTCGAATTGTGTGTGGAAGCGTCAAGTCGCGTATCGTATCAGGGCTCTCGCGACCCGAGGTGCCTGCGGGCGGGCGGCCGGCCGGGTCCCAGCTCGGCGCCCAATTTTCCCGCGGGAACTGATAGGGTTATGTTCATGAGTCTGCTACACGAAGGTAAGGGCACATGAGTTCCGCGAACGATGCACGTCAAGCCGCCATGGATTCGACCCAGCTATACCGGGAGGAGACGTTCACCGACCGCAGGGTCGGCACCATCCGGCGTCTGAGTCCGGTGACCGCCGACGGAGCGGACGATGCAACCCGGCCCGTACTGTACGTCGGCCAGGCGCAGGTCACGACCCCGATGGGGACGGTACCGATCAGTTTCGAGCTCGATGGGGCGACCCTCGGCGCCGCGATCGCGAAATTCGGCGAAGCGGCCGAGCAGGCCGTGCAACAGACCGTGCGCGAGCTGCAGGAACTGCGGCGCGAGCAAGCCTCGTCCCTGGTCATACCCGATTCGGCCGGGGGAGCCATGCCCAGTCCCGGCGATCTCATGGGCCGGGGGCGACCGAGGCGTTGACGCCGCCGGATTCCAACAGTTCCCAGCGGGCATAGGCCGCTTCCAATTCCTCCGCCACCCGGCGCCAGCGCTCGGCGGCCTCGCGCGCCTGATTCGGCTCATTCTGAAAGAGCG
Organism: Steroidobacteraceae bacterium; assembly: GCA_036501585.1. GTDB lineage: Bacteria > Pseudomonadota > Gammaproteobacteria > Steroidobacterales > Steroidobacteraceae > Bog-1198. The sequence continues at coordinate 13,666 of DASYAC010000059.1, read as the reverse complement.
CAGGATCACCCAAGGCGGCCTGCAGCGACGCCTGCTCCGCCTCGAGCCGCTCGATGACGGCGGGCAGCGCATCGAGTTCGCGCTGGTCCTTGTACGATAGCTTTCGCGGCTTCGGCGGAGCCGCATCGTCGGTCCGTCCCGCATCGTCCGCCGGTCCTGCCGCCTTCTTGGCCCTGAGTTTCCCGCCGGGCGCATCGATGCGCGCCTGCCTCTGCCGGATGGCGTCGCTGTACCCGCCGACATATTCGCGAATGCGCCCTTCGCCCTCGAACACCAAGGTACTGGTCACCACATTGTCCAGGAATGCACGGTCGTGGCTGACCAGGAGCAGCGTTCCCGCATAGTCGGCGACCAACTCCTCCAACAGATCCAGCGTCTCGGCATCAAGATCGTTGGTGGGCTCGTCCATCACCAGAAGATTGCTGGGCCTGGCGAACAGCTTGGCGAGCATCAGCCGGTTGCGCTCACCGCCCGAGAGCATCGAGACGGGCGCGAGCAGCCGATCGGGGGGAAACAGAAAATCGCGCAGATATCCGGATACGTGGCGCGTGCGCCCGCCGGCCTCGATCATGTCGCCGCTTCCCGCCGTGACGTTGTCCATGATCGATGCCGCCGGATCGAGCGATTCGCGCTGCTGATCGAAGTACGCGACCTTGAGCGAGGTTCCGCGGTAGATCGAGCCGCGCCGCGGTTCGAGCTCGCCGACCAGGAGTTTGATCAAGGTGCTCTTTCCACAACCGTTCGGGCCGATGATGCCGATGCGATCGCCGCGCATGATGCGCGCGGAGAAATCCGCGATGAGAAGTGCGCCTCCCAGCTCGAATGAGACCCCGCTCGCCTCGAAAACCAGTTTCCCGGACGGCGACGCATCATCGGCCTTGATATCGACCTGGCCGAGAACCTCGCGCCGCTCGCGCCGTTCGATCCTGAGCTGCTTGAGCGCGCGAACTCTGCCTTCGTTTCGCGTGCGGCGCGCTTCCACGCCCTGGCGAATCCAGACTTCCTCCTGAGCGAGCTTCTTGTCGAACAGGGCCGCCTGCGTGGCCTCCGCGTCGAGGGCCGCACGTTTCTGGAGCACGTAGGTGTCGTAGTCTCCGGACCACTCGCGCAACTGTCCCCGATCCAAGTCGACGACGCGGGTCGCCAGCCTCCGGACGAACGCGCGGTCGTGGCTCACGAAGACCAGCGCGCCCGCGAATTCCGCCATCAGATCTTCGAGCCAGGTGATGGCATCGATGTCCAGATGATTGGTCGGTTCATCCAGCAGCAACAGGTCGGGCTCCGTCACGAGCGCCCGCCCGAGCATGGCGCGGCGCCGCCAGCCCCCGGACAGGGAGCCGAGCGCCGCGTCGGCGTCGAGCCCAAGCCGAGCGATGATCTGATCGGTCTGCAGGGCGGCCTGCCAATCGCCCTCGAGGCTCACCGCGGCCGCCTCCCGCAGGATGAGCTCCCGCACGGTGTCCTCGCTCGCCGCCGACACCTCCTGGGCGAGACTCGCCACCTTCGCGCCGGGACGGATCCACAACTCGCCGCCGTCGGGCGCGATCTCGCGGGCGATGAGCTTCAGGAGCGAGGACTTGCCCTCGCCGTTGCGGCCGAGCACGCACACGCGCTCGCCCTTGGCGACCAGAAGGCCGACGCGGTCCAGCAACGGCTTGGCGCCGAAACTCAAGGAAACTTTATCCAAACGGGCGATTTGCATGAGGCCGCGTATCGATTTGCATGAGGCCGCGTATGGTAAGCGGCTTCGAGGGCTAACTCACGCTCAAATTCCGACCCGGAGGGACCGGCATCGACCAGGGTCATTGGTACGCAGGACCCGGCCCCGCCGGTGCGTCGGGTAGGATTACGCTGACTTGCTTTTGTTACCTTTTCCGTCGACATTGAATCCACCGCAGGACTCATGCTCGACGCGTTCGCTATGGACACCGCCATTCCTTCACTGCACGAGTCTCGATCATGAGCCCTTCGCTCTCGGCGGTTGCCGTGATCCTCAATGTCATCCTCATCGCGGTGGCCGCCGGACTGATCTATCGACATCTGCATCGGCGGGCGCTGCAGACCGCGGAGCTGCGCACCCAGAAGCAGCGGTTGGAGAATGAGGTCTCGGAGCGGACCCGGGAGCTCGTGGAACTCTCGACGCACCTGCAAAGCGTGTCCGAACGCGAAAAGGCCGACCTGGCGCGGGAGCTGCACGACGAATTGGGCGGCCTGCTCGTCGGCGCGCGAATGGATATCTCTTGGGCAGAGCAGCACCTCGGTCCGGGCGACGTCGACCTCAAGCAGCGGCTCAACCGGGTGCAGCAAAACTTGTCCGCCGGCATCGATCTCAAGCGCCGGATCATCGAGGAGCTGCGTCCGACGCTGCTCGACAACGTGGGATTCATCGCCGCGCTTCGCTGGCAGCTGAAGGAGACCTGCATGCGCGCGGGCCTGAAGTGCAACGAATACTTCCCGGACGAAGAGCCGAAGCTCAGCGCGGATGCGGCCATCGCGCTATTTCGCATCGCCCAGGAATCGTTCGCGAACATCATCAAGTTGTCAGCGGCGAGGACCGTGGACGTGACCATGGACATCGATGACGACACCATCGTGTTTCGCATCACCGACGACGGCCGCGGGATCTCGGACCCGAGCTCCGACATCGACGTTCACGTGCTGGCCTCCATGCGTCACCGAATCCGGGCGCTGGGCGGCACCTTCGAGGTGTCCGGGTCCGCGACGGGCGGAATCCTGGATGTGCGGATTCCGGCGGCACGCGCGTTGCGCCTGGCCGCCGAGACAGAGCCATTGTAGCCCTCGCTTGGGTCTTCCCTCGGCGCCATACTGGGCAGCGGCGGCGCTTTTCGCGGCGGGGCTGTCATCGCCGGAGGCACATGGCGCGGATCGGCATGCCCTGCAGGAAATCGTCCAGGAGCATTGTGTGATCGATTGGATGTCCCGGCATGATCCGGCTCCCTGCGTGCAGGTCGTCCTCCCGGATCAGGGGCACGGAAATTCGGGTTACGCGGTGCTCGCGGACCGCAAGGGCGGCGCGCACTTTCTCCTCATCCCCACCCGAAGCATTCCCGGGATCGAGAGCCCGTTGCTCTCCGAGCCGCGTGCGCCGAATTATTTCGCTTTCGCGTGGGATGCCCGGAGCCGCCTGGCCGATGTCGTCGGACACGCCGTACCGCGCGGCGTCGTGGGCCTCGCGGTCAATCCGCCGAATGCACGAAGCCAGGACCAGCTGCACATCCACGTCGAGTGCCTGAGCCCGCCGGTGGTCCTGGCGATCGACGAGGCGTCGGATCGGATCGGCGCCGGATGGACGGCTCTGCGCATCGGCGGCGCGCGTTTCGAGGCGCGGCGTCTCATGGGCGAGTCTCTGGAACGAAATCCATTTCAGATCCTGGCGCAGGACATTCCGGACGATCGGCGCACACCTGCCGATTACGGCTTGCTGGTCGCCGGCAGGCAATTCCACGAGGGACCGGGTTTCGTGCTGCTCGCAAGTACCGAGCGCGCCGCGGAGCTGTTGCTGGATTCGAGCTGCGCGGCGGCGGGGGGCACGCCGTGAACGACGAGCCGGCGTGGCTCACCATCGGCCGCGAGCTCAGATCCATCGCGCAGAACGGGCTCACGTTTTGCCGCGACCCTTTCGACCGTCAGCGCTACGAGCGGATCCAGGAGCTCGCGGCTACGGTGATCGCTCTGGGAGCCGGGCGGCCCGACCCGGGCCTTCTCGACTATATGCGGCACGACACCGGCTATGCGACGCCGAAAGTCGATGTACGGGCGGCGGCGTTCGTCGAGGGCCGGGTACTCCTGGTCCGGGAGGTGAGCGACGGCTCGTGGACGCTGCCCGGGGGCTGGGCGGACGTGAACGAGTCGCCCGCCGAATCGGTGATTCGAGAAGTACGGGAGGAATCGGGCTTCGAAGCGCGAGCCGTGAAGCTTGCCGCGGTGTACGACTACCGCAAGCGCAACCGGCGTCACCATCTCGACTCGATCTACAAGCTGTTCTTCGTCTGCGAGCTCACCGGCGGCAAGGCGACGCCGAGCATCGAGACCAGCGAGGTGGGGTTCTTTGCGCACGACGATCTGCCGCCACTGTCCACCGGGCGCGCGACCGCGGAACAGATTCACCGCATGTTCCGTCATTCGGCGGAGCCCGCGCTACCGACCGACTTCGATTGAGGCCTCCGAGCCGGACGCCCCGCGTTTCCTGCGGTGTGCGATCCAGCGATAGGCCGGTGCGCAGGCGCCGAGCAACAGCACTGCGATCACCCCGGAGCGCGGGTCCTCCATCACCGCCGCGATCAGGACCAAGACGCACCCGAGCAGCACGGTCCCGGTGGTGAACGGAAATCCGAACGCCCGGTAGGGCCTCAGCAGTTCGGGTTCCCGCCGGCGCAGAACGAACACGGCCGCGTATATTGCTATGTAGGTGAGCAGAAAGAGAACCGCGGCGAGCGCCACGATCTGCTCGAAGGTGCCGGTCAGGATCAATGCGATCGCCGCCGCGCTCGAGACCGCCAGCGCGACCCGCGGCGTGCCGCCGGCGCTCACGGTGGCCGCTTTGGACGTGAACAATCCGTCCCGCCCGATCGCGAGCAGGATGCGCGGCGTCATGAGCAAAATGGCGTTGACGAGACTCAACACCGTCAGCAGCGAAATGACCGTCACCAGCTCCGCGCCGCCGCGCGGCAGCACGATTCGAGCCGCATCGGCGGCCGGCAACTGAGAGCCCGCGAGCACGGAGAGCGGCAATACGCGCAGCACCGCGGCGTTGATCAACACGTACAGCACGGTGAGCACGAGCGTCCCGCCGATGATGGCCCGCGGCATGGTGCGCGCCGGATCGGTGCTTTCCTCCGCGAGATAAATCGGCGAATACCAGCCGTCATAGGTGACCAGCACCGCGCGCAGCGCCGTCACCACGGCCGCCACCATCGCCGTGGAGAAGAGCGGCAACTCGGCGGCGCTCATCGGGATCGGCGCGCCGGCGGACGCGGACGGTGCTTTGAAGCACGCGGCGATCAGTATCAGCATCATGAGACCGATGGTCACGCTGATGAATCGCGTGACGGCGCTGCCGATGCGAAGCCCCGCCCACTGCAGGGCGGTAAGTCCGGTGATGATCAGCACGGCCCCCGTTCTGGAATATTGCGCGGCAGGCGGCCACAGCGTGCCCAGGAAAGCGGTCGCCGTCATCGATACATACGCCAGCGAGGCCGTCTGATTGAACCAATCGCTCCACCCGATCAGGAAACCCGCCCCATTGCCGAAGGCACGGCGCGCGTATACGTAGAACCCGCCGGCCTGCGGCAGCATCGCCGCCAGCTCAGCCACGGATACCGCCCCCAGCAGCGCGTAGAGACCGCCCAGCACCCAGAACAGAAGGATCGCATGCGAATCACCGAGAGCCGCCGCGAGGGTGCCCGGCAGGCGCAGGATGCCGACGCCCACCGTTCCGCCGAATACCATGGCAAGGCCGAAACCCAGCCCCAAGATTCTTCGTAGTGGCCGGGTGGTCGGGGAAGCTTCCTGTGGGATCAAGTTCTCACCGCCGCTTTCAGGTCGACGGGGGATGGTAGCATTGCGTGCTGAAGCGTACGCGGACCCTCCGCCCTATGTGATCCCGTCTGCCGCTCTATGTGATCCGGTCTGCAAATTTGCGCCGCGCCGGACCTGACACTCTTCCGTCCCGCGCCCAGAGCGTGAAAAATAGGCACCTATCAGGAATCGCCGGTGACAATCGATGAAATTCAGGCTCAAAGCGTTTTGCCTGCACCTCCTCGGCAGCGCACTGGCGCTGACGCTGGTTCTGGGTGGCCTCTATCTTGGCTGGTATCACTGGCCGGGCTGGCACCTGACGGAAGCGATCCATGTGCTCGTCGTCATGCTGGGGGTTGACGTGGTGATCGGCCCGCTGATCACGTTGATCATCGCCAACGAGCGCAAGCCGAGGCGGGAGCTTGCCCGCGACATCGCCATGATCGTCACCGTGCAACTGGCGGCCCTCGGCTACGGAACGACGACGCTCTGGAACGGGCGCCCCCTCTACTATGCGTTCTCGGTCAACTGTCTCCAGGTCGTCCAGGCGTCCGACATCGATCCCAAAGCGGCGAGCCTGGCGCGCAAGCAAAACCTGGACCTGGCTCCGCACTGGTACAGCCTGCCGCGGTGGATCTGGGCACCCTTCCCGAAGGACCCGAAGGAGGCGGACAAGATTTTTCAGGGAGTGATGCAGGGCGACTACGACATCATCGGCCTGCCGCAGTATTACAAGACCTGGCAGGAGGGCGCGCCGGAGCTTCGCAGCCAATTGACAAAAGTCGGCGACATCAAGTTCTTCTCGCCCAACCAGAGGGCCCTGCTCGCAAAACGGATGCAGGCGGCCGGGCTTGCCACCGATCAGGCCGACGTGATTGCGCTTACGGGCAGAGGCAGCTCGCTGTTGGCGGTGATGGATCCTCGCAATCTCGAGCTGCTTGCGATCATCAAGGCGACGTAGCCTCGGGTACAGGGCAAATCGCGGTGTCCAATCGAACGCCGCCGCTGGACACCCCCTCACGAGTACGCCCACAGGCGCCGACCGCCTTTTTGCGCAGCGCTTTATTCCGGGCGAGCGAGCCTTGATAATGACCTCGTTTCAATCTACTTGGAGCATCCACCATGACTCATTCGTCAAGCTGCTTTTGCGGAACGGTAACATTTACGGTCAGCGGGACCCCTCAAGCGCAGGGCTACTGTCACTGCGCCTCGTGCAGAACCTGGTCGGCCGGCCCGGTGAACGCGTTCACTCTGTGGAAGCCCGATTCGCTCAAGGTCACCAAAGGCGCTTCGAGCATCGGCACGTTCAACAAGACCCAAGGCAGCAGCCGCAAATGGTGCACCCAATGCGGGGGACACCTGTTCACCGATCACCCCGGATTCGGCCTCGTCGACATTTACGCCGCGATGTTGCCGAACTTGAAGTTCGAGCCGACTGTACACGTCCACTACCGGGAGAGCGTGCTGCCGATCAAAGATGGGCTGCCGAAGTTCAAAGACATGCCGGCCGAGATGGGCGGATCGGGAGAGACTCTTCGGGAGTGAACCAGGGCTAAGCCATAGGGCAGACAATCGCCGCTTGCCGCTCGTCTTTAGGTTTACGAAGCTGGTCTGCCGTCGGATGCACCCGACAAGAGCCATATTTGAAATCGCATAACCAATAAGATACTTTTTATTTTCCTCTTACGTCTGGTAGTTGCAGGGTCACGTGGGCTGGAAGGTGCAAAGTCTCTATCTCTCACGATCGGAGTGGCGCCGGCTGGGCGGCCTTTATGCCGTCGTGGCCTCACTCCACGGCCTCGGCTGCGGCCTGTATCTGCATTTCGCTGCGCAGTACCCGGCGCTCGTGGGTCTTGGCCTCGTCGCCTACCTGTTCGGACTGCGCCATGCCTTCGACGCCGATCACATCGCGGCGATCGATGACACGGTCCGCTACATGTTGCAGAGGGGTCAGCGGCCGCTCGGCGTTGGGCTCTTCTTCTCGCTGGGCCACTCCACGATTGTCATCGGCTTGGCGCTCGTCATCGCCTTTGCGGCCACCGCGGTCAAGCAGGATATCCCCCTGTTGCAGAATGCGGGTGGCGTCATCGGCACGGGGGTTTCCGGGGTATTTCTATGGATCATCGGGATGCTCAATCTTCTTGTTTTGCTCGACATCCTCAAGGTCTGGCGACACACCAGGAACGGCAACCACAGCCATGCGCACCTGGAAACGCTATTGGCGCAACGCGGTCTGCTTAACCGGCTGCTCCGAGGCCGTTTACAGAAAGTGATGAGTCACAGCTGGCAGATGTATCCGCTCGGGGTCCTCTTCGGACTGGGATTTGACACCGCATCCGAGGTCGCTCTGCTCGCGATGACTGCCGGGGCGGCTACGGGCAATCTGCCGGCTCCAGCGGTGCTATCGCTGCCCATCCTTTTTGCCGCGGGCATGACGCTCATGGACACCACGGATGGGGTCCTGATGTCCAAAGCCTACAACTGGGCGCTCCTCAATCCCTTGAGGAAGATCTTTTATAACGTGACCACCACGGGCCTTTCGGTCGCGGTGGCGCTGGTGATCGGCTCCATCGAAATTCTGCAAGCGTTTATCGGCGTCCTGCGCCTTCAGGGCAGCTTTTATGACCGTGTCGCGCAACTCGACTTTGGCAGGTTGGGGTATGTCATCGTCGCGTTGTTTCTGCTTACCTGGGGGGCTTCGGTCGCGGCATGGAAGCTCGGCCGCTTTGAGGAACGACACGCCGGCCCAGTCGGCGGCAACGCTTAAGCTAGACGTGCGGGGTCAGATGGCGATGGGCAGCACCGCCGTGGCTATGGGGCTGGCTCAATCCGACACTCACCAGGTTCAGCTGCCCGTGGCGTACGCCCCGTTCGGCAATAATCTCCTGGGCGAATTTTCGCACTTGCTGAATTGGCCCTTTGAGCATCACCGTCTCGATACATTGATCGTGATCCAGATGAGCATGCATGGTGGATATCGTCAGATCATGGTGCGCGTGTTGAATGCTCGTCAATCGCTCAGACAGCTCGCGTTCGTGATGGTTGTAAACGTAGGACAGGTTCGCGACGCACGCCCCCTTCGCATCTCGCTGCTCACGGTCGTGTTGCAGGTGGGTACGCAAGATGTCGCGCACCGCTTCGCTGCGCGTGGCGTAGCCGCGATTTTTGATCAGCTCATCGAAGGCGGTCGCAAGGTTCTCATCGAGCGATATCGTGAAGCGATCCATGGTGTCTCCAAGCGGGTTTACAAGACGCGATAAGCCCCTTGTGACTTGGTCAATGCGCGCCGCACATCTGCAAGTGATTCTTCTTGAGCGGGTATATTAGCTTGGCCAGCCGCCCGCAATCGATCAAGCCGCGAACGGGCGCCCTGGCGTCGTGCCTCATGGTCTGCGTGAGTCTTTGGCTTTGAGGCGCGTAACGAAATCGAGCACTTCTCGGGCTTGGGACTCGGAAGCGTGCGCACCTCGTCGTAGTTTACAGCCCCGTCGAGGTCGAGGCGCGTAACTGCTTGATTTTAATGGCGCGCCTGGAGAGATTCGAACTCCCGACCCCTTGGTTCGTAGCCAAGTACTCTATCCAACTGAGCTACAGGCGCGTATTGCGATTCTATCAATCTGTCGTCGGACCGACCCGCCCGCCTGTAACGGCGCTTGGTCACTCCCTGGTCACTCCGCCTCCGGTGCGGAAATCCCTCATCTCCTAAGCTACCAATCCTCCTACCAAACCAGCGCGATTCGAACCAATCCTTGGATCCTTGGTAGCCAAGCGCTCTATCCAGCTGAGCCACGGGCGCAAAGCAAAAATTTGACACCTCTGACGCCCGAGTCGGTGCTCATTGAGCGACCCCCTTGACCATCAAGGGCGCGAATATTAACACATCAAACGCGGGTGCCCATTCGAGAGCCAAGCCTTCGAAATATATGGTGATTCGTCTTGAAACAGGAGCCAACGGCGGGTTGCCGGAGAGATGGCGCACCACAATGCCGGCGGTAGTCGGCGGACCTTAAATCCCAGAAGATTTATCTTCTTGATAATCAAACACTTGCGACACCGCATGACGATAGCCCCGCCGCCCTGACCCCATAAGCAAACGGCATATCGATACTGTATTTGGTTATTTGTATCGCCACAGGGCGCCTCTATGATGAGTCAATGGCGTCCCTTCAAGCTCTTCCCCGTAGCATCCCCATGAGCCTGCCATTCGGCGCTACGGCGGCCGATTTCAGCGCCTGCGAAAGCAAGTAGCCGGCACGCGATATGCCGAACCCCAAAGAACGCGACGAGTGGGCTCACGCTCCATTCGAGGCCGCCACCATCGAGCGGCTTCGCGCCCTGGTTGCGGATCTGGACGCGGGCCAGCGGCTCTGGCTGAGCGGCTTTCTCGCGGGCTCCAGCGGCGCCGTGTCCGCGGCTTCCGCGCCAAGCGCCTCTGCGACCGCTCAGCGCTCCGTCGCCACGATCCTCTATGGGTCGCAGAGCGGCAATTCGGAGCGGATAGCGCGGCTTCTGCACGATAAATTCAAGGAGCGGCAAGTCGAGGCAACGCTCCTCGACATGATGGACTGCAAGAAGGCGCACCTCGAGTCGGCGCAGAGACTGATTGTCATCGTCAGCACTCACGGGGACGGCGATCCCCCGGATCGAGCGATGGCCTTCGCCGATTTCCTGAGTCACCCCAAGGGCCTGCGTCTCGGCCATCTGAGCTACTGCGTGCTCGCCCTCGGGGATTCGAGCTATGAGAAATTCTGCGAGACGGGGCGGCAATTCGATGCGCGTCTCGAAGCGCTGGGCGCGAAGCGATTTCGTCCCCGCGAGGAGTGCGACGTAGAGTTCGACTTGGTCGCCCGCCGCTGGATCGATGATGTATTGACCCACGTCGTCGCGTCATCGAACGCCGGAGTTCAGTCGAACGGGGAAATCGCCCCGCGCGGCGGCGATGCGGAAATTCGCTCGGCGACGGTGTCGACGGCGCACACCCGCCGCAATCCCTTCCACGCCGGTATTCTTACGAATCAGCGCTTGACCGGACGAGATTCGAGCAAGGACGTTCGCCATATCGAGCTGTCGCTGGAAGATTCGCACATCCGCTATGAGCCGGGCGATGCCGTGGGGGTGGTGCCGAAAAATCGTCCCGATGCGGTCGATGCGCTGCTGAACGCCACCGCATTCCGTCCTCAGGCATTGGTTCGGGTCGACTCCCAGGAGACGGAGCTGCGCTCGGCGCTCATCGAGCACTTCGATATCGGCCCGGTGACCCCGGCGCTTCTGCAACGCTATGCGGCCGCAACCGGATCGAGCCCGCTCGCCGAGCTGGGCCGATCTCCCGACGCGGAGCGCCGCTACTTGTATGGACGGCACCTCGTCGACCTGGTGCGCGAATATCCGCCGGCCGGCCTCGCGGAGGCCGCGTTCGCGCAGCTGCTGCGCCCGCTCGCGCCGCGGCTGTATTCGATCGCCTCCAGCCAGAAATCCGCACCGGACGAAGCGCATCTGACGGTCAGCGTCGTCCAGTACGAGTCATTCAATGCGCCGAGGTACGGGGTCGTTTCGAATCATCTGGCCGATCTCGCCACGGACGGCGCGAGCGCCCCGATCTATTTGCATCGTAATGGCGGATTTCGGCTCCCGGCGGACCCGCGAACGCCCATCATCATGGTGGGGCCGGGTACCGGTGTGGCGCCCTTCCGCGCCTTTGTCGCGGAACGCGAATTGACCGGTGCCGGCGGACATAATTGGCTCTTTTACGGCGACCGCCAATTCGCCTCGGATTTTCTCTATCAAGCCGAGTGGCTCGATGCCCGCAAGCGGGGAACGCTGCATCGCATCGACGTCGCCTTCTCGCGCGATCAGGCCGAGAAGATCTATGTTCAACACCGCTTGCGCGAGCGCGGTGCCGAGCTTTGGGCATGGTTGCAGGAGGGCGCGAATTTTTACGTCTGCGGAGACGCTGAGCGCATGGCACCGGATGTACATGCGGCACTGATCGATGTGGCGAGAATTCATGGTGCGTTGACCGAGGAGCGCGCGCTCGACTATGTGACCGGTTTGCAGCGCGACCGCCGCTACCAGAAAGACGTGTATTGATGGCTGCCGGTGAACACGTGATGCCGAGGGCCCTGCCGCTCGAGGAGCTCAATCCCAACGAACGGATCAAGCACGGGAGCCGATTCTTGAGGGGCACGCTGATGGAGACCCTCGCCGATCCGGTGACCGGCGCGGTCAGCGAGGCGGACGGTTTGCTGACCAAGTTTTTCGGGATCTATCAGCAGGACGACCGTGACCAGCGTGATGAACGGCGCCGCTCGAAGCTCGAGCCGAAGTACCAGTTCATGGCGCGAGTGCGGCTGCCCGGAGGCGCCTGCACTGCCGCCCAATGGCTCGCGCTCGATGGTCTGGCGCGCCAATACGCGGGCAATACGCTGCGGCTCACGACGCGGCAGACCTTTCAGTTTCATCATGTATCGAAGCGAAATTTGCGGGCGCTCATTCAGGGAATCAATGCCGCAGGCCTCGATACGATCGCAGCCTGCGGGGACGTGAATCGGAACGTGATTTGCAGCGCGAATTCGCTGCAATCTCCGGCGCATGCGGAAGTCAGCCGCCTGGCCCACGATATCGGTGCGCGGCTGCTGCCCCGTACCGGCGCCTATCGCGAGGTGTTCCTCGGCAGCCCGGCGCCGGAGCCGCCGCCCGATGACGAGGAGCCGATGTACGGCAGCACCTATCTGCCCCGCAAGTTCAAGATTGCACTTGCGGTTCCGCCGCAGAACGACGTCGATGTGTTCGCCCACGACCTGGGATTCATCGCGATCGTCGAGAACGGCGCCATTCTGGGCTACAACGTATGCGTCGGCGGCGGCATGGGCATGACCCACAAGGCGAGTGCGACGTTTCCGCGCTTGAGCGAGGTCGCCGGGTTCTGTACGCCCGACGAGGTACCGGACGTCGCGGAGCAGACGCTGTGCATCCAGCGCGACTACGGCGACCGCAAGGACCGCGCGCACGCCCGCTTCAAGTACACCATCGAGGATCGAGGCCTCGACTGGTTTCGCGAGGAATTGGCCGCGCGGCGCGGTCGGGCCCTCCAGGCGGCACGGCCCTTCCGCTTCGACTCCTCGGCCGACCGGCTGGGATGGCTGCAAGGGGCGGATGGCCATTGGCACTACACCCTGTTCGTCGAGAACGGCCGCCTTGCGGACACCGCGAAGCGCCCTCTATTGACCGGGTTGCGCGCCATTGCATCGGTGCATCCTGGAGTGTTCGCCCTGACGACGAATCAGAACGTGACCATCGCGGGTGTCAGCGAGGCTGACCGGCCCGCGATCGAGGCACTCCTGACCTCGCATGGAATTGCCAACGACGGCTACATCAGCGGCATCCGCCAGAACTCCATGGCGTGCGTGGCGCTGCCGACCTGCGCATTGGCGATGGCCGAGGCGGAGCGCTACCTACCGAGCCTGGTCGACAAGGTGGAGCAGATCGTATCCCAGGCCGGGCTCGCGGACGATCCGATCACCATTCGCATGAGCGGCTGTCCCAATGGCTGCCCTCGCCCCTATCTGGCGGAAATCGCCCTGGTCGGAAAGGCGCCCGGCCGCTACAACCTCTATCTCGGCGCCAGCGCAAACGGGGACCGGTTGAATGCCCTGTTCCGGGAGAATATCGCCGAGGCCGAGATCCTGACCGAGCTCGATTCCTTGCTTCGGCGGTACGCCGCGGAGCGCACACCCGGAGAACGCTTCGGCGACTTTACGGTCCGCGCGGCCGTCGTTCCCGCCATGGTGAACGGACGAGACTTTCAACGTGCGCCCGACTCCAGCCGATCCATCGGCTGATCCGCCGGCCCAATGACGAACGCCAAGGCAACATTCAGCCCGCGAGTTGACCGGCGATCAACTGCGGCAATGTCCGGCTGAGCGTGCCGAGTGTCCAGGGGGGCGGTCGGTTCGGATTCAAGAATCGGTAGACGGAATGCTTCGTGGACCCGCCTAAGACTGCAAATTGTTGACAGTCGCCCCGCGCCGCGCTCGGCGGATTCCGCTCAAGACAGCAGCAATTCCAGATCCTCCCGACCTAGATTGCGGATCACGCTGTTATCGGCGTTGACGATCGCATCGGCTAGATC